>SDXZ01000237.1 GCA_004210805.1 Acidovorax sp. | reverse complement strand
GACCTGCGCCATCGCAGCGGCCCCCACGTCAGCACCCGCGGCCCCCGCCGCGGTGGCGCAGGTCCTGCCCAAGCCCGATGCCAACGCGATCCCCTCCAAGGGCGGCCAGTTCATCTACGACGAGTTCGGCATCCTCGACCCGGCGGTCCGCGCGCAGTTTGAAAAGCAGATGCACGACCACGCACAGCAGACGGGTGTGGAGATCGTCACGCTCTTGGTGAAGGACCTGGGCGGCAAGACCGCTGAGGAATACGCGCACGCCATGATGCGGCAGCTGCGCGTGGGCAAGCTGGACGTCGGCAATGGCGCCGTGCTGGTGGCAGCGCCCGAGCAGGGCCAGGCCGCCGCCGTGCTGGGCGCGGGTGTGGCGCTGGAGATGGGCAGCCATGACAAGGCCGAGCAGCTGTCGCGCTGGATCAAGACCGCCTGGCCGCTGTGCAAAAAGAAGAACGCCTGCGGCAACTGGACCGAGAACCTGATGCTGGCCGCCGACCATATCCGCCGCGACACGCGCCATGCCGACTGGACCATCGCCTACAGCTCGCTGGGCGACATCCAGAAGGCCGACGCCGCCGAGAACGGCAAAGTGACGGACCCCAAGCAAAGCAAGGTGTGGCGCAAGATCGTGCGCCTGTCGGGCACCGTGGAGGCCATCAACCCGCCCACTGGCAACAAGGCCGCCTGGGTGAACGACGTGAAAGTCAAGAATGGCCAGAAGCCGGTGCTCATGCGCAGCAACGAGGGGCTGACCACCATGCTTTACGTCGACCCGCGTACCGAGGCGTTGATGCCTGGCGGCAAGATGGAGCAGGGCAAGACGTACACCGTCATCGCGCGCGCAGCAGGCCTGTCGTGGAACCCCAAGGACACGCAGTCGCTGGACCTGCTGAGCTACGCCACGACGGAGTGACCAGCCTGTGCGCGCCACCACTGTCGCGATGCTGGTCGCAGGCGTTGGCAACCTGCTGCCTGCGCTGTTGTTCATGTTCACTGCGCTGCTGGGCAGCAACGGGCTGAACTCCACACAAGGGGGTCGGCTGCTCGCGGCCATGGCGCTGTTGCTGGTGCTCGGCTGGGTGGCCGGCCTGTTTCTGGCGCGTCACATTGCGCAGTGGGGGCTGGGCCGTGGCTGGTCGGGTGCGCTCAGCGTGGTGGCGGCCGGCACCGGCGCCGTGGCGGTCTATACGGTGGTGGCGGTGCTCGTCACCTTCATGGCGTTGCTGTGGGTCGGCGCATGACGGAGCCCCCGGGCCTGCTGAACGACTGGCGCGAACGCTTCGGTTTCCTGGAGACGGAACTCGGCTTTGTGCTGACCGACTTCTGCGATTCGCCCACCGCTTTCGACAACTGCGTGGCGCAGTACACGCGCGAGCCCTTCGCGCTGCGCCTGGCGCGCGAGCGGGGGCAAGTCTTCGTCGAGTTGCGCTGCGGCACACGCCCGTGGCTGGACAAGGAACCACTTTTGGACCGCCTGGGCATTGGTTTTGGCCGCCACCCACCGGCCGAAGACGGCAGCTGGAGCGGCTACCACACGGCGGTGCAAGCCCGAGACCTGCAACACCACCTGCCCCTGCTGCTGCGCCACATGGCGGCATTCGCCTGAAAGTACCCTATGCACAAAACCTACCGCTGTTCCCCGCTTCATGCCCCCTGGGTGCTCGCTCTGGCCACAGTGCTGCTGGCTCCCGCCGCGCATGCCGCCGAGAACTTCTGCGGAGAAAGCAAGCCGCATCCCATCGACCAAACCCTCGCCCGTGCGGCAGAGCGCAGCGGCGGGGTCACCGTGGACCTGAGCGATGCGCAGTCGGCCGCGTATGCCGCCTGGGACAAGGAACTCAACCGCGTTTACGCCGAGGCGCTCAAGGCCGCAGGCCCCGCGCGCCGCGACGCGCTGCGCTCCGCCCAGCGGGCGTGGCTGGCCTTTGACGGCGCGCAGAACCGCTGGGAGATGCACCTGTACGCCGACCAGGGCACGTCGGCGGCGCTCAACATCGGTGGCGCGGCCCTGGAGCGCCGCCGTGCACGCGTGTGCCAGCTCAGCATGGACCTGCAGACCCTGAAGGACCAGTAGCCGCCACGGGCGCTGGTGCGCAAAGTGCGCCAGGCACGCCAGGCGGCCCGGGGCCGGATCAGCCGCGCTGCAGCAGGTGCGCGTGCACCGCGCCGGCTTTGAGGTGCCGGTGCAGAGCAAGGCCAAAGACGGCCAGCTCTTCGCCGCCCCAGGCACGGGGGGCTTCAAGGTACACAAAGCCGCCCGGTTTCACGGCGTCCGCCGCAGCCTTCAGTGCAGGTTCGAACAGTGCGCCGTCGAACGGTGGGTCGATCAGCACCAGATCGAGGCTCGCCGGCACGGCCTGCCTGAGCGCGGCAACGCCATCGCCACGCTGCACGCGCACGGCGGCGGCGTCCAGACGTTGCTGCAGCGCATGCAGTTGCGCCACCAGGGCGGCATCGCTTTCTACCAGCTGCACGGCGGCCGCGCCCCGCGAGGCGGCTTCCAGCCCCAAGGCGCCTGTGCCCGCAAACGCATCCAGGCAGCGCCAGCCGGCCAGGTCCTGGCCCAGCCAGTTGAACAAGGTCTCGCGCACCCGGTCCGGCGTCGGGCGCAACCCGGGGCGCTGTGCCACGGACAAGCGCGTGCGCTTCCACTGCCCGCCAATGATGCGGATCTCGCCGGCTCCTTTGGGCGCGGGCGCTGCAGCCGCCGGGACGTTGCCCCGGGCCGCGCCACCCGCCTTGCGGCCGGCTGGTGCAGCAGGTACGGGCGCCGCAGCGGCCGCCTGCGCCTTGCGGATCTCGGCGTTGATTGCGTTGCCGCGCAGGGTGGACCGGCTCACGGCCGGCCTCCGACCACCACCGTCGCCATGCGCTCGGGCTGCAGCTTGCGGGCCATGGCATCGCGCACCTGCGCAACGGTGAGGGCTTCGACTTTCTCGGTCCAGCGGTCCAGGTAGTCGAGCGGCAGGTCGTTCCAGGCGATGTTGGCCACATTGCCCAGCAGCTTCTTGTTGCTGTCGATGCGCAGCGCAAACCCGCCGATGAGGTTGTCCTTGGCGGCGCGCAGTTCGGCTTCGGTCGGGCCGTCGGCCACAAAGCGGGCGATCACGTCGCGCGAGACCTTCACGGCCTGGGCCGCCTGGTCGGGCCGGGTCTGCAGGCCCACCGTGAACGCGCCCGCATGCAGGCCGGACGCGAAATAGCTGTACACGCTGTACGAGAGGCCGCGCTTTTCGCGCACCTCGTTCGTCAGGCGCGAGACAAAACCCCCGCCGCCCAGGATGTGGTTGCCCACCAGCAGCGCGACGAAGTCCGGGTCCTTGCGCTGAAAGCCGGGCTGGCCGATGAGCACATGGGCCTGGGCCGAGGCAAACGGAATGTTCTGCTCGGCAGGCGCCGTCAGTGCATTGATTTCGCCCACGGGCGGCAGCGGCGCGCAGCCCGATGCGGCAGGCAGGCGCGACAGCAGCGTGGCGACGAGCGTCTGGGCCTGCGCGCGTGAGACCGCGCCCACGATGCTGACCTTGGCGCGGCAGGCGCCGATGTGCTGGGTGTGGAAGGCCTGCATGTCCGCCACGTTGATGCGCGTCAAAGTGTCTTCGGTGGTGCGCACGCCATACGGGTGGCTGCCGTACACGGCCGAGGCAAACGCGTAGCCGGCCACGGTGGCAGGGCGGGTGTTGGCCTCTTTCAGGCTGGCGACCCAGCGGGCGCGGTCACGTGGCCACACGTCGGCGGGCCAGCTGGGCTCGCCGATCTGGCGCGCGGCCAGGCGGGCGGCCTTGTCGAGCAAGGGCGGATCGGTGAGCGAGCGCAGCGAGTAATGCAGCGCGTCGTTCTCGGCCCCGGCTTCAAAGCTTGCGCCCAGGTCGGCCCAGGCTTCGCCCAGGCCGTTTTCGTCGAGCGCGGGTTCGTTGCCTGCGGCCTTCACGCCCTTGCTGGCCATGGCCGCTACGGCATTGGCCAGGCCTGCTTGGCCGGCAGGGTCGCGGCGGCTGCCGGCGTCAAAGTCGATCTGCACGTCCACCATCGGGATGACCGGGCTTTCGACCAGGTAAACCTTGGCGCCGCTGGGTTCCGTCCAGTGCTGGATGGGCAGCAGCGCCCAGGCAGAATTTGAGTAAAAAACGGCACCAGCGCTTATCAGTAAAGCGCGAGCAGCTATGTTTTTGATAGTAATCATGTGGTGTGGCCCCGGTGCGGGTTCAACGGATGACGGCGCCGGGCGGCAGCGTGGGGCGGGTGCGGGGGGCATCCAGGGGCTGCGGCAGCAAGGTGGCCACGGTGAGCTGGTCGTCGCCAAAGTATTTGGCGGCCACTGCCTGCACCTGGGCGGGGGTCACGGTGCGCAGCAGCGCCAGCAGGCGTTCGTTGGCGTCCAGCGGAAAGCCCTGGATCCAGTTGCCACCGAGCTCCTGCGCCTGGTTCATGACCGAGTCGCGCTCGTACACGGTCGAGGCGATCCACTGGGTTTTGACGCGGGTCAGTTCGGCCTCGCTCACGCTGTCTTTTGCCACACGCGCCACTTCGGCGCGCAGGGCGTCTTCGACCTGCTGGGCGGTCTTGCCGGCAGCGGGCACGCCGTTGAGCATGAACACGCTGGGCCCACGCCCCGTCACCATGGCGCCGCTGTTGGCGCTGTCGGCCACGCGGTTCTCGCCCTGGGTCAGCGCGCGGTCCAGCCGGGCGCCGTCGTAGCCATCCAGCACCGCCGACAACACCATGAGCGCGAGCGCATCACGGTCCTCGTCGGTCAGGTCCACCACCCGATTCAGGCTGGGCGCGCGAAACGCCAGTGCCACGTAGGCCTGTTCGGCCGGCGCCTTGACGGCAATGCGGCGCAGGCCGCGCTGCGCGGGCTCGGTGCGCGGCTTGCGCTCGGGCAGCGCATGGGCGGGGATGCTGCCGTAGTACTTTTCGGCCAGCGCGCGGACCTTGTCGACATCCACATCGCCGGCCACCACCACCGCGGCGTTGGTGGGCGTGTACCACTGGCGGTAGAAGGCGCGCGCGTCGTTGGGCGTCATCGCATCGAGGTCGCTCATCCAGCCCACGATGGGGCGGCGGTAGGGCGACGCGGTGAAGGTGGCGGCAAAAAGCTGCTCGGCCAGCATGGCGCGGGGCTGGTCTTCGGTGCGCAGGCGGCGCTCTTCCTTGACCACTTCGAGTTCTTTCTTGAATTCTTCGTCCGGCCAGTGGTTGTGCGCGAAGCGATCGGATTCGAGCTTCATCACGTCTTCGAGCCGGCTTGACGGAATCTGCTGGTAGTAGCCCGTGTAGTCGCGGCTGGTGAACGCGTTCTCCCGCCCGCCCAGCGCGGCCACGCGCCGCGAGAACTCGCCCGGCGGCAGCGTCTTGGTGCCCTTGAACAGCATGTGTTCGAGCACATGGGCCACGCCCGTCGTGCCGTCCACTTCGTCCATGGAGCCCACACGCACCCAGACCATGTGCACCGCGGTGGGTGCGCGGCGGTCGGGCTGCACGATCAGCTGCATGCCGTTTTTCAGCGTGAACTGCTGCGCGCCAGAGGCCGTGGTGGACGGCGTGGCGGAGGGTTGAGACACCGGGGTGGTTGCCGCAAAGGCAGCCCCGGACGAGAGGCAGGCCAGCAGGCCCAGTAGGGTGAAAGCGCGTTTCATAGAATGGGGTGATTCTAAGAACCCGCCAATGTTCAGTTTTTTCAAGAAAAAGCCCACCCCCGAGTCCGCACCCACACCGGAGGCCGCCGCACCTGTGCCGGCGCCACTGGCACCTTCTGCAACGCCTGCTACATCGCCTGCTCCGGCGCCAGCGCCACCCTTTGCGCCGGCACCGACCGCTGCCGCTACGCCCGCGCCTGCCCCTTGGCCCCCCGCTCCCGCAC
>SDXZ01000236.1 GCA_004210805.1 Acidovorax sp. | reverse complement strand
CACGCCACCACGTATGCCGACTCGCTGGCCGCCGGCCGCGTGGTCGAGGCACCCGTGACCACCCACCTGGCCGACGGCATGGCCTGCCGCGTGGCCGACGCCGACGCGCTGGCCATCATGGCCCCGCACATCGACCACATCGTGCAGGTCAGCGACACCGAGGTGGCGGCGGCCATGCGCGCCCTGTTCACGGATACGCACAACGTGGCCGAGGGCGCGGGTGCTGCAGCGCTGGCGGCGGCGCTGCAAGAGCGAGCGCAGCTCAAAGGCCAGGTCGTGGGCCTAGCGTTGACAGGAGGCAACGTCGACGCACCGATGTTCAGCGGCGTGCTGGCGGGCTGATGATCTGAGCGAACATGAAAAATGGGGCTTGAAGCCCCATTTTTTCTCTAAGCGCCGGGTAAGCGGCTGCGGCACATGCCCGTCATTTGACGGGAGGACTGCATTTCCCGCCCTCGGCCATTTCCAGCTTGGCGACGTCTGCCTTGCCTTGCGCCTCAGACACCTGCTCCAGATCTGCCCCACCCACGAACACGCCCATCTTGATGAACTGCCGAATGAAATAGTTCTTGCCGGAATCAAACGCAATCTCCAGCTTGTTCGGAGAAAACTCCGAAGCAGTTTCCACCGTGTGGTTCTTGCCGCCGTCTACCTGGGTGTAGAAAAACACATCTGGAGCGCTGGTGCCTACACAAGCGCCATCAATGCGCAGGTCCTTCGTCAGGGCTTTACCCAACACACTGTTGCGATAGAGATAAACACCCGCTTTGCCTTCAGGTGGTTGCTGAAACTCCTTGGCCTTGGCGGACTGCTCTTTGGAAGCCATGTTGACCGACGCGCAACCGGTCATCAGCACGGAAAGTGCCAGCGCGAGATAAATAGTTTTCTTCATGATTTTGAGTGGCAAATAAGCAAAGCCGCTGGCTGAACGTCAGTGTGTTCGCCCCCTCTGACTCTGCGCTGCAAATTTTAGCTAGCGCCGACGCGCTCCACCGACGCTCAATGTTGCACCGCCGCCGCCATCGATGCTGCACAGCAGCAAGCCAACTCATAATTCGATAGCGCCAGTCGCCGCAGTGACAAGCGAGTGCGATGTTTGTTTCCACAATTCGCCGCATGGGAACCCTCTACCTCGTGCGCCATGGCCAGGCCTCGTTTGGCGCCGATGACTACGACCAGCTGAGCCCCCGCGGCCGCGAGCAGGCGGTGCGGCTAGGCGAATACTGGCGGGCGCGGGGCCTCACGTTCGACGCCGTCATCACCGGCACGCTGCGCCGCCACACACAGACGCTGGAGGGCATTGCCGAGGGACTGCAGATCACGCCCGAAGTGCTGCAATTGCCGGGCCTCAACGAATACGACAGCCACGCGCTGATCGCCGCCATCCACCCGCAGCCCCTGGGCCCGGCCGATACCCCCGAGAAGTACCGCCAGCACTTTCGCATCCTGTGCGATGCGCTGGCGCAGTGGATGGCCGGCGTCATCAGCCCGCAGGGCATGCCGAGCTGGAACGAGTTTGCGGCCGGCATTCGCGCCACGCTGGACCATGTGCGCCACCACCATGTGGGCCACAACGTGCTGGTGGTGAGCAGCGGCGGCCCCATCTCGGCCGCCGTGGGCGAGGTGCTGGGCACGGCGCCGGAGGTGACGATTGCGCTGAACATGCGCATCCGCAACAGCGCAGTGACGGAGTTCTCGGTCGCGCCCAAGCGGCTGATGATGCAGACCTTCAACACCTTGCCGCACTTGAACGAAGGCGCGCATCTGGACTGGATCACGCACGCGTAATTGCGTGATTGATCCGTGGTCGATGCGTGGCGGGAGAGGCGCCTGCGCCTACCGGAGCCGGCTACAGGTCGAGCGCCAAAAATTTTGTACCCGGCACCGGGTTGAAGCTCACCGGCGCTGCGGGCATAAAACCCAACGAGGCATACAGCTTCTGCGCCGCAACAAACTCCGGGAGCACGTCCAGGCACATGCGCGTGTAGCCCGCTTCGCGCGCCAGCTGCAGCATCTTCTCCACCAGTTGCCGGCCCAGGTCCATCCCCCGGGCCGTAGGGCGCACGTACACGCGTTTGAGTTCACAGGTGCCGCCATCATCGACGCGGCGCAAGGCCGCGCATCCCACCACACCGCCGTCGATGACGGCCAGCAGGATGCACCCGTCCGGCTCCGCGTACTTGCCGGGCAGCTGCGCAAACTCCCGCTCGTAGTCCTGAAAATCCAGATTAACTGTGGGGCTCGCCACGTACTCGCGAAAGATGGCGGTCACCGCTGCGAGGTCGTCGGGGAAGGCCGCGCGGCGAATCGCGGTCATGCCGAGACCCTGTGCGCTGTTCGCCACCACATCGCTCATTCGGTCTCGGGGCGCAGGGTCTGCAGCGGCAGCTGCGCCAGCTCCTGCAGCAGCGCCACCAGTTGCCCTGCAGCGGCCTCGACCACCGCCTGCCCCTTGTCCGCCGTGGCCGCGGCCGCGTTGCCGACAGCACCGGCTGGGTGGTAGTCCTGCATCTGCCAGCCCAGCTTGGCGCTTTTGCCATTGCCCAGGATGGCGTACTGCTCCGAACGGTCCTGCGAGGTGGAGCGGAAGTCCCGCGCGTGCCCCATGTGCACGGTGTCCGGCGCCAGGTGCAGCATCATCGATGTCTCGATCTCGCCGGCGTGGATGCCGAATCGGTGCTCCTGCGCGCTGAATTGCCCGGCCACCGCGTCGGGCAGCGGCAAGCTGAACCAGCTCGCGCTGTAGACGATGAGGTCGCAGCGGGTGCGCAGCTCGCGCGCCACGATGTCCATCACGCTGACCTGGCCGCCGTGGCCGTTGAAGAGCAGCAGTTTCTTGATGCCCGCGCGGGCCACACATTCGCCAATCTCGCTCAGGCCCACGTTCTGCGGCGGCAAAAAAAGCACTGGCAGGTCAGCCGGCATTTGCGGCAGCGCCGCGTCGATGACGCCCTGCAGCAGGGTGGCATCGACCGACAGCGGCAGGTGCGGCCCGTGCTGCTCAATGGCCGCGACGGGCAACACGGCGACCGTCTGTTCTGCCTGGCCTGAGGCTTTCATCTGCGCGAAATCGCGGGTCGAGAGATCGGCCCAGTAGCGCGAGGGCAAAGGCGACAGGGTGGTGGTGGCAGCAGCGGCAGTCATGCCTGCAATGGTAGCCGCGCGGTGGCGCAGGCGGCCGCGGTGCCGGCCGCAGGGTGCACAAGCGTTGCCCCGCTAATATGACCCGCATGACCCAAGACCTTTTCCGCCAAGACGCCTACCTGCGCGAATGCAGCGCGCAGATCACCGCCATCACCGACACCGGCATCGTGCTCGACCAGACCGTGTTCTACCCCCTGGGTGGCGGCCAAGCAGGGGACAGCGGTGTGCTGGTGCTGGGCGACGGCAGCGAGATCGCCATTGCCGACACCCGCAAAGGCAAGGACGCCGAAGGCCGGCCCACCAGCGACATCGTGCACGTGCCGGCAGCCGGTCAGGAAGAGCGCCTGGTGGCCGCCGCGCACCCGCTCACCGTGGCGTCGATCAGCGACGAAGAGCTGGACGCCAACCCCTCGCTCGTCAAGAGCATGAGCGTGCAGCCACCCCGCGGCACCGGCCGCATTCGCACCATCCGCATTGGCGGCACCGCCCACAACGACCTGCCCGTGGACCTGCAGCCCTGCGGCGGCACCCACGTGGCCAACACCGCAGAAATCGGCGCCATCGTGGTCACGAAGATTGAGAAGAAAAGCGCCACCACCCGCAGGGTGGTGTTGGGCTTTGCCCAGTGAGCTAAAGCGGCGGATAGGAAGGGACGCCTGGCGGCACCGTCTGAACGAACCCAGGGCAGCGCGTGTCAACAATCGTCAACCACGCGCCTTGCCCCGTCGCCCCGGCAGGCCACACCCGCTGAACAACAGGGACAATAGCCCCCGCGCGCGGCCCTGTTCTGTTGTCACCCCAGGCCTTCCCTGCCTGAGTCCGCAGCGCCCATCCTGTTTGCCGATATGCCGCCTGCCCTGCGCTCCATCTCTCTTGCCTCCATCCGCCAGCATCGCTGGTTTCGCCCCGCAGTGCGCGCGCTGGTGGGGCTTGCCGGCTTGTGGGTGGTGGCCTGGCTGGCTGTGCCGCTGCTCCTCAAGGGGCCGCTGACGCGTGCGGCCAGCGAACAGCTAGGCCGCGCCGTGACGGTGGGCGCCATCGATTTCAAACCCTGGACCCTGGAGTTCGCTCTGCGCGATGTGGCGGTGGCGGGCCTGGATGGCGCACCGCCCCAGCTCACCATCGGCCGCATCTATGCCGATGGCGAACTGCAGTCGCTGCTGCGGCTGGCGCCGGTGGTGGACGCCTTCACGGTCGAGAACCCCGTGCTGCGGCTTACGCACCGGGGCGATGGCCGCTACGACGTGGACGACATCATCGCCAAGGTCACGGCCCCCACCGGCAAGCCCGACACCGGGCCGGCACGCTTGGCGCTCTACAACCTGTCGCTGACCGGCGGCAGCATTGACTTCACCGACAGCAGCGTAGGCAAGACGCACCAGGTGCGCGAGCTGGCACTGCAGGTGCCGTTTGTGAGCACGCTCTCCAGCCAGCGCGACGTGAAGGTCGAGCCCCACCTGGCGTTTGTGCTGGGCGGCAGCCGGTTTGATTCGTCCGCCCAGGGCACGCCATCGCGACGTGCGCCTGACCGACCGCACCGGCCAGGACCTGCTGGCCTACGAACGCCTGAAGATCGACATGGCGGATGTGCGGCCGCTGGAGCAGGTGGTGCGCCTGGCCCACGTGGAGCTGACCGCGCCGGTGGTCCATGCCACGCGCAACGCCGCGGGCGAGATCAACTGGGCGCAGCTGGCGCAGACACCTGCGCCCGCCGCAGCCCCATCCACCACCGCAGCGGCCCCGGCCGAGCCCGCACCCAAGACCCCTGCCAGCGGCGCAGCATCGGCCCCCGCGCGCAACGCCACCGCGCCCCGCGCGCCCACTCCGTGGACGGTTGCCATCGCCAGCGCCGCCGTGCGCGGTGGCACTGTGCGCTGGGCCGACCAGGGCACGCGCCCGGCTGCCGCGCTGCAGGCCACCGGCCTCACGCTGGACGCCGCCGACATCGCGCTGCCCTTCACCGAATCGTCCAAGCCCTTCACCTTCAAGGGCGGCCTCAACGTGGAAGGTGGGGCCCTGGCGTTTGTGGGCGAAGCCACCGACCGGCGGGCGCAGACCACGGTGTCGCTCAACACGCTGGCCTTGCAGCTGGCCGCCCCGTACCTGGCGCAGGCGCTGGAGCCCCAGGTGTCCGGCCAACTGACGGGCGACTTGGCGGTGTTGTGGGAAGCCCCCACGGCCAAAGCCGCGCAGGCAGGCGCCACGGGCGTCACGCTGAGTGCCGGCCCGCTGGCGCTGGAGCAGTTCGCGGTCAAGCAGGGCAAGACCACGCTGGTTAGTCTGGCCAAGCTGGAGGTGCATGGCGCCCAGGTGCCGCTCGACACCCGGACAGTCACCCTGGAAAAACTCACGCTGACCCAGCCGCAGGCCACGGTGGACCGCAGTGCGGACGGGCGCTGGATGGTCGAGCGCTGGGCCAAGGGCGGCAGCCCGTCGACCACACCCGCCGCGAACCCCCCGGCAACTGCCGCCCCCGGCCCCTCCGCAGGCACCACCGCGGCAGCGCCGTGGAAACTGCGCGTGGCCGACTTTGCGGTCGAAGGTGGCGCGGTTGCGTTTGCTGACAATGCCCAGGCCCGGCCAGTGGCCCTGGATGTCACCGCCCTGAACATCAGCGCCAAAAACCTGGCCAGCGACGGCAGCAAGCCCGAGGCGTTCCAGCTGTCGGCGCGTGTGGCCACGCCCGGCCGCGGCGGCAGCAGGGGCGCCACCAAATCGGACGCCGGCAAGATCGACTACCAGGGCACGCTGGCGCTGCAGCCGCTGGCGGCGCAGGGCAAGCTCGACATGGCGCGGCTGCCGCTGCACGCGCTCGACGGTTACCTGGCCAGCCAGCTGTCGCTGGAATTGCTGCGCGCCGATGTGGGCTTCAAGGGCCAGATTGCGCTGGCGCAGAGCGACAAGGGCACCAGCCTGCGCCTGGCGGGTGACGCGGCCATCGACGAACTGAAGGCCAACAGCACCGCGGCGTCCACGCCAAAAACCGAAGCCCAGGTGGGCGAGGAGCTGCTGGCCTGGAAGAGCCTGAACCTGCGCGGCCTGACAGTGGCCACCGCCCCCGGCACCGCGCCGCGCGTGGAGGTCAAGGAAACCAGCCTGGTGGACTTCTTCGCCCGCATCACGGTGAACGAGGCGGGCCGCATCAACCTGACCGACATCGCCAAGACACCGGCCGAGGCCCAGGCAGCGAACGCGGTCAGCGTGGCGACTGCAGCGGGTGGGGCTGCAAGCGGTGCCGCCGGCAGCTCGACCGCGCCAGCAGTCTCGGCATCGGCATCGGCAGCTGCCCCAGCCACCAGTGCCAGCGCCACCGTGGCCAAGGCCGACCCACTGGCCCCGGTGGTGCAGTTCGGCCCCGTGAGCCTGGTCAACGGCAAGGTGCTGTTCTCGGACTTTTTCATCAAGCCCAACTACTCGGCCGACCTGTCGGAGCTGACTGGCAAGCTGAGCGCGTTTTCATCCGAGGCGCCGGGCGGCGAGCCCGTGCTGGCCGACCTGGAGCTGCGTGGCCGCGCCGAGGGTTCGGCGTCGCTGGAAGTCACGGGCAAGCTCAACCCGCTGGCCAAGCCCCTGGCGCTCGACATCGTGGGCAAGGTGCGCGACCTGGAGCTGCCCCCGCTCACGCCGTATTCGGTCAAGTACGCTGGGCACGGCATTGAGCGCGGCAAGCTCAGCATGGACGTGAACTACAAGGTGCTGCCCAGTGGCCAGCTCACCGCCAGCAACCGGCTGACGCTCAACCAGCTGACTTTTGGCGAGCCGGTGGAGGGCGCGCCCAACAGCCTGCCGGTGAAGCTGGCCGTGGCCCTGCTGGCCGACCGCAATGGCGTGATCGACCTCGACCTGCCCCTGAGCGGCTCGCTCAACGACCCGCAATTCAGCGTCGGCCCGGTCATCGGGCGGATCATCGTCAACCTCATTGGCAAGGCGCTCACCGCTCCGTTCAGTCTGCTGGCCAACGCCCTGGGTGGCGGCAGCAGCGAGATGAGCCATGTGGCGTTTGCGCCGGGCAGCGCCGCGCTCACGCCCGAGGCCAAAGAGAACCTGGGCAAGGTGGTCAAGGCGCTGGCCGACCGGCCCACGCTCAAGATCACCGTGACCGGCATGGCGAGCCTCAAGGACGAGCGCGAAGGCCTGCAGCGCGAGCGCCTGCAGCAGCTGGTGCTGGCCGAAAAACGCCGCGCCAACGCCGCCGACACCGCCCCCGTGTCGGCCGCCGAGTACCCCGCCCTGCTCAAGGAGGTCTACCGCCGCGCCGACATGCCCAAGCCGCGCAATCTGGTCGGCCTGGCCAAGGAGCTCACTGTGCAAGAGATGGAAGGCCTGCTGCTGGCCAACCAGAGCGCCACGCAGGCCATGGCGGCCGAGCTGGCGCAGGACCGCGGCGAGGCGATCCGCGACTATCTGGTGTCGCAGAAGCTGTCGACCGACCGGCTTTTTGTGGGTGCGCCCAAGGCCGGCACCCAGGCCGACAAGTGGACGCCACGGGCAGAGCTGAGCCTGGGGACACAGTAGCCCCCCGGATCTGCTGCGTAGACCTTCCCAAGGGCGACGCGTTGGGTGGCCTCGCAGAGCCAGGTCGACGCAGCTACGGGCCTAGTACCGTGCCAGTGGTGAGGGTCGGGGCAGCCCGAGGACAATCGCGCATTCACCGGACTGGGCCGCCGGGCGCCGGAACCAACGGCGCGGCGCCCGCTCCCACACTGCAACCATGCCCCACCGCCTGCTCCACCGCCTTGCAGTTACTCTGCTTTTGATAGCTGCCAGCGCTTTATGGACAAGCGCTAGCGCCCAATTTGGCCCTAAAACCGGCCACCAGGGCAGCAGCGTGGTCACCACGCCGTATGTGCGGGCCGAGCTGATCGCCCATGCGCCCCAGGGCGTGGCGCCCGGCCAGCCGCTGTGGCTGGGGCTGCAGATCACCCACCAGCCCGAGTGGCACACCTACTGGAAAAACCCCGGCGATTCCGGCCTGCCGACCGACCTGGCCTGGACCCTGCCCGCAGGCCTTTCCGCAGGCGAGATCGCCTGGCCCCTGCCCAAGAAGATCCCCATCGGCACGCTGGCCAACTACGGCTACGAAGGCACCGTGCTGCTGCCCGTGCCCGTGACGGTGGCCAGCACCTTTGCCCCCGGCCCCCTGGCCAAGGACGCCACGGTCAAGCTGCGCGCATCGTGGCTGGTCTGCCGCAAGGAATGCATTCCGGAAGAAGGCGAGTTCACGCTGCAACTGCCCATCCAGAGCACAACTGCGCTGAACGGCGCTGCCTTTGAGGCAGCAGCCCAGGCCCAGCCCAAGCCTGTGCTGGCAGGCACCAGCGGCATCGTGCCGGACAGCCAGGCGCAGATTGCCGACGGCAATGCGCTGCAGGTCAGCGTGCAGGGCCTGCCCGTGGCACTGCGCGGCAAGGTGCTGGACCTGTTCCCCGAGACCGGCGAGGTGATCGACAACGCCGCAGTGTGGACCCAGGCCTGGAACGGCAGCGTGTGGACGGCCAAGATCCCCCTGTCGCCCCAGCGCAGCAACAGCCCCACGCTGATGCCGGTGGTGCTGGCCGAGCAAGCCGCGGCCCACAGCACCGGCGCCGACACGCGCACGGGCTACCGGGCCGAGCTCAAGGTGCTGGGCACCTGGCCGCAGGGTGCGCAGGTGGCCAGCGTGTCGCCGGCCCTGGAGGCCGCGCTCAAGGCCAACGCTGCGCAGGCGGCCGGTGGTGCGGCTGGCACGGGCAGCGCGGCGCCGGCCGCAGCCTCCGGCGCTTCGGCGCTCACGCTCTCGGCCGCGCTGCTGGGCGCCTTGCTCGGCGGGCTCATCCTCAACCTCATGCCCTGCGTGTTCCCGGTGCTGGCGATCAAGGTGGTGGGCTTTACCCAGCACGCGCAAGACCGCCGCGCGCACCGCGTGAGCGGGCTGGCGTACACGGCCGGCGTGGTGCTGTCGTTCATGGCGCTCGGGGCGATCATGCTCGGCCTGCGCGCGGCGGGCGAGGCGGTGGGCTGGGGC
The DNA here is from genome assembly GCA_004210805.1 of Acidovorax sp. Classification (GTDB taxonomy): domain Bacteria; phylum Pseudomonadota; class Gammaproteobacteria; order Burkholderiales; family Burkholderiaceae_C; genus Acidovorax. Next base: position 1,380 of record SDXZ01000236.1, on the reverse strand, counting down.
TTTCAGCTGCAGTCGCCGGCGGTGGTGGCGGCGCTGGCAGCGCTGTTCACCGTGATCGGCCTGAACCTGGCGGGCGTGTTTGAGTTCGGGCATTTCCTGCCGTCATCCGTGGCCAGCCTGCAGGCGCGCCACCCGGTGGCCGACAGCTTCTTGACCGGCGTGCTGGCCGTGGCCGTGGCCTCGCCCTGCACGGCGCCGTTCATGGGGGCGTCGATGGGGCTCACCGCCACGCTGCCCGCGCCCCAGGCGCTGGCGGTGTTTGCGGTGCTGGGCCTGGGCCTGGCGCTGCCCTACCTGGCCGCGAGCTTTGTCCCTGCCGTGGCGCGCGCCCTGCCCCGCCCGGGCGCGTGGATGGACACCTTCCGCAAGTTCATGGCCTTCCCCATGTTTGCCACCGTGGCGTGGCTGGTGTGGGTGCTGGGGCAACAAAGTGGCATCGACGGCGCGGGCTCGCTGCTGATCTTGTTGGTGGGCGTGGGCATGGTGGCGTGGTCGCTGTCGCTGGCCGGCCGCGCGCGGGTGTGGATGGCCACGGTGTCGGTCGCGGCGCTGGCGCTGCTGGTGTGGGCGTTTGCACCGCACGTCACCAATATGTCGGTAGCGCCCGTCGCGTCGTCTTCCTCGGCCGCATCCTCGGGTGCGGGCGGCGCGCAGTGGCAGGCCTGGGCGCCGGGCGCGGCCGATCAGATCGCCGCGGGCGGCCGCCCGGTGTTTGTGGACTTCACTGCCGCGTGGTGCGTGACCTGCCAGTACAACAAGAAAACCACGCTCGCCCACCCCGACGTCCTGGCCGATCTGGCCGCCAAAAATGTCGCCCTGCTGCGCGCCGACTGGACGCGCCGCGACCCCGCCATCACCGCCGCACTCGCCCAGTTGGGCCGCAACGGCGTGCCCGTGTATGTGTTCTACCGCGCGGGCAAGCCGCCCGTGGTGCTGACCGAGGTGCTGAGCGTGCAGGAGGTGCGCGCCACCATCGCCCAGCTGTAGAGGTTTTCGCCCCGTGTCCTTTTCATCGACCGCCAACCGTTCAGGAGAGTCCGCCATGAAATTGCTCCGCCGCACCTTGATCGCCACCGCTGCCACCCTGTTTGCCGTGGGCAGCGCGCACGCCGCCGCCACCGTGGGCCAGACCGCCCCGGACTTCACGCTCAAGGACGCCACCGGCAAAACCGTGCGCCTGTCGGACTTCAAGGGCAAACACGTGGTGCTCGAATGGACCAACCCCGGCTGCCCCTTTGTGCGCAAGCACTACGACAGCGGCAACATGCCCGCCACACAAAAGGACGCGACCGGCAAGGGCGTGGTGTGGCTGTCGATCAATTCCACGGAAAAAGCCAGCAGCGACTACCTGGAGCCCGCCAAGCTCATGGCCTGGAAGCA
>SDXZ01000235.1 GCA_004210805.1 Acidovorax sp. | reverse complement strand
CTCATCTACGGCAGCTACCGCAAGCCGCGCGAGCTGGTCTGGGTCTTCGGCTGCGCGATCTTCCTGTGCCTGATGGCCGAGGCCTTCATGGGCTACCTGCTGCCCTGGGGCCAGATGTCGTACTGGGGCGCCCAGGTGATCGTGAACCTGTTCGCCGCCATTCCCTTCATCGGCCCTGACCTGGCGCTGCTGATCCGTGGCGACTACGTGGTGGGCGATGCCACGCTGAACCGGTTCTTCAGCTTCCACGTGATCGCCGTGCCGCTGGTGCTGCTGGGCCTGGTGGTGGCCCACTTGCTGGCGCTGCATGATGTGGGCTCCAACAACCCCGACGGCGTGGAAATCAAGGGCCCGCAGGCGCCCAAGGATGCCAACGGCAAGCCACTGGATGGCGTGCCCTTCCATCCCTACTACACGGTGCATGACATCTTCGCGCTGAGCATGTTCCTGATGGCATTCACGGCCGTGGTGTTCTTCGCGCCTGAGTTTGGTGGCTACTTCCTCGAGTACAACAACTTCATTCCGGCCGATCCGCTCAAGACCCCCGCGCACATTGCTCCGGTCTGGTACTTCACGCCGTTCTATTCGATGCTGCGTGCGATCACCACCGAAATGATGTACGTGCTGGTGCTGTGCGTGGTGGCCGGTGCAGGCTTCGGCATCCTCAAAGCCAAGCTGCCCAGCTTCGTCAAGGCAGGCATTGCCGTTGCAGCCATCGCAGTGATCGCGATGATGCTGTCCATCGACGCCAAGTTCTGGGGCGTGGTGGTGATGGGTGGTGCCGTGATCATCCTGTTCTTCCTGCCCTGGCTGGACTACAGCCCCGTCAAGTCGATCCGCTATCGCCCCGACTGGCACAAGTACCTGTACGGCATTTTCGTGATCATTTTCCTGATCCTGGGCTACCTGGGCGTGCAGCCTCCGTCAGCCATCGGCGAGCGTGTTTCGCAGGTGGGTACGCTGTTCTATTTCGGATTCTTCCTGCTGATGCCCTGGTGGAGCCGCATCGGCAAGACCAAGCCCGTGCCCGACCGCGTGACCTTTGTGGCGCACTGAGCCTGGAGATAACAACAATGAAGAAACTCATCCTCACGCTGATCGCCGCTGTGGGCCTGGCTGCCGGCGCGGCGCACGCTGCTGGCGGCGACACCATTGCCTGGGACAAGGCGCCCAACAAGACCAACGACATGGCTTCGTTGCAAAACGGCGCCAAGGTGTTCGTCAACTACTGCCTGAACTGCCACTCGGCAGCTTTCATGCGCTTCAACCGCCTGCGTGACATCGGCCTGACCGAGCAGCAGATCAAGGACAACCTGCTGTTCACGACCGACAAGGTCGGCGAGACCATGAAGGCCTCGATCGATCCCAAGCAGGCCAAGGAATGGTTTGGCGCCAACCCGCCGGACCTGACCGTGATCGCACGCTCGCGTGCGGGCCACGGCGGCACCGGTGCAGACTATCTCTACACCTTCCTGCGCACCTTCTATCGCGACGACACCAAGGCCACAGGCTGGAACAACCTGGCGTTCCCCAGCGTGGGTATGCCCCACGTGCTGTGGCAAATGCAGGGTGACCGCCGCCCCGTGTTTGAAGAGCGCGAAAGCCACGGCCACAAGGTCCAGGTGTTCAAGGGCTGGGAGCAGATCAAGCCTGGCACCATGACCTCGCTGCAGTTCGACCAGACTGTCGGCGACCTGGTGAACTACCTGCAATGGATGGGCGAACCTGCCCAGAACACCCGCGTGCGTGTCGGCGTGTGGGTGTTGATTTTCCTCGGTATCTTCACCGTCATCGCCTGGAGGCTGAACGCAGCCTTCTGGAAGGACGTGAAGTAAGGACGCGAGTTCGGATCCACGTAAAGGCGCCCCTTCGGGGTGCCGCCGGATTCTTTGCAGAGTGGGCGCTTTTGGCGTCCCACTCTTTTGATTTTTAGGAGCCTCCCACCATGATGGTGCTTTATTCGGGTACGACCTGTCCCTTCTCCCACCGCTGCCGTTTTGTCCTGTTCGAAAAGGGCATGGACTTTGAAATCCGCGATGTGGACCTGTACAACAAGCCCGAAGACATCAGCGTGATGAACCCCTACGGCCAGGTGCCCATCCTGGTCGAGCGCGATCTGATCCTGTACGAGTCGAACATCATCAACGAGTACATCGACGAGCGCTTCCCGCACCCGCAGCTGATGCCCGGCGACCCGGTGGACCGCGCCCGCGTCCGCCTGTTCCTGCTCAATTTCGAGAAGGAGCTGTTCGTGCACGTGAACATTCTGGAATCGCGCGCGACCAAAGGCAACGAAAAAGCGCTGGAAAAGGCCCGTGCGCACATCCGTGACCGCCTGACGCAACTGGCTCCCGTGTTCCTCAAGAACAAGTACATGCTGGGCGACAACTTCTCGATGCTGGACGTGGCCATTGCGCCGCTGCTCTGGCGTCTGGACTACTACGGCATTGATCTGTCGAAGAACGCTGCACCGCTGCTCAAGTACGCCGAGCGCATCTTCTCGCGCCCTGCGTACATCGAAGCGCTGACGCCTTCCGAGAAGGTCATGCGCAAGTAACTGTCGGTCTGCCTGCCCCCTTCCCATCCACCGCTTTACCACCTTCATGACCGCACAGGAATCCACCTCCACGCGTCCCTACCTCATTCGTGCCTTGTACGAGTGGTGCACCGACAACGGGCTCACGCCCTATGTCGCCGTGCGCGTGGACGATTCCGTGCAGGTGCCGCGCGAGTATGTGAAGGACGGCGAGATCGTGCTCAACATCAGCTTCGACGCCACCAGTGCGCTGCAGCTGGGCAACGATTTCATCGAGTTCAAGGCACGCTTTGGTGGCAAGCCCCGGGAAATCCTGGTGCCGGTGGGGCGGGTGATCGCGATCTACGCGCGGGAAAACGGCCAGGGCATGGCCTTTCCTCCGCCGGTGGATGTGCTGGCAGGTAGCAGCAGCACGGCAGTGCCTACGGTGCTTGAGCCGGTGGCGGGCATCGAGTCGGCGCCCGCAAGCCGTGCGCCTGCCGCCGCTTCTGAAGACCGGGTCGTTCAGCTGGTTTCTGCCGATGATGGCAAGAAGGATGGCGGCGGTGATGGTGATGCGCCAAGGCCCCCGCCCACATCGGGCGGAGCCCGTCCTTCGCTCAAGCGCGTGAAATAAGCGCTGGTTTTGAATTTTTGGCTGGTTTTTACGGGATAAAATCCAGCCCTCGCCGGTTTAGCTCAGTTGGTAGAGCACCCGCCTTGTAAGCGGTAGGTCGTCAGTTCGATTCCGACAACCGGCACCATTTTTTTCGGCCCTTCCCAAAATTCCCTGGTTCATGCCTGACTGTCAGGTTTGAACTTTCAGGCGAATCACGTTAACCTCCCACCCCCGGCTGCGCAAATGCGCCTGCAACGCAGGCAGCAGCTGGCGGATTTTTGCCGCTGCGGCATTGCTCTTGACCAGCAGGCACCAGGAATCCCCATCGATGGGGCCCGCCTGGATCGCTGGGCGCAAGGTTGCGGGAATCAGCATTTCAATGGCCTTGAGCCGATCACTGGAGTCGCGTGTCAGCGCAGTCAGCCTGGCCAGCGTGGGAGAGTCCGCGCTGGCTTGTTCGAGGCTCACGGCGTAGTGGCGGCGGTTCATGGCGTGCGTCTTCGGGCGTGGAGAATTCGTAGTGCATCTGATTATCACGGACGCCCGGCTGGCACGAAGCCGGGCCATTCATCTGTCCGGCACACGCTTGGTACTTGCTGGGTTGGGACTGTCGCTGTGCCTCATGCTGGTGGCGGCCACGCTGTACCACTGGGTGTTTCTCAAGGGCGCGCGCGAGGGCTGGCCCATCGTGGGCTCGCTGGTGCGCCTGGTCGTCAAAGACGAGTTTGCCGAGCGCGACCGCTTCATGCGCGCCAACCTGGATGCCATGGCGCGCCGCGTCGGCGAGATGCAGGCCCGCATGGTGCAGCTGGAATCGCTGGGTGACCGTGTGCTGGGCCTGGCGGGCATGGCGCCCTCGGACATCCAGAAGTCGGATGCGCGGGGCGGAGCCCTGGTGAGCGCCAGAAACCTGTCGATGGAAGAGCTTGAATCCACGCTCAACGAGCTGGAGCAACTGACCCACCAGCGCGTGGACCTCATGACGGTGCTCGAGTCGCGCCTGTTCGACCAGCACATCCGCAAGAAGATGGTGCCCACCCACGCGCCGGTGAGCGGCCGCGCACCGGGTTCTGCCTTTGGCTGGCGGGTGGACCCGATCACCGGGCAGTCGGCACTGCATACCGGGCTGGATTTCCAGGCCGACACCGGCACGCCCATCCTGGCTGCCGCGGGCGGTGTGGTGGTGACGCAGGAATTCCACCCTGCCTACGGCAACATGATCGAGGTGGACCACGGCAACCAGCTGGTCACGCGCTATGCCCACGCCTCGCGCACGCTGGTCAAACAAGGCGACATCGTCAAACGCGGGCAGAAGATCGCCGAGGTGGGCACAACCGGGCGCTCAACCGGCCCCCATCTGCACTTTGAGGTGCTGGTACAAGGGGTTTTTCAGGACCCGCAGAAGTTCTTGAGCGCTGGCGGCACGACCCCTGGCGCAGCGCCCGGCCTACAGGTCGCTTCGATTCAGCCCCGCGCTCCTCCTGCCCAGCCTGCTGCACCCACAGCGGGCAGGTAAAATCGCGGGTCCGGCGTTCACGGCGCGGGGTTGCAATGCTTGCAATCCGCGGCGATGAACCCACCTGAACTCAATTCATCTTAGGGATTTCGGTCGCTTGGCGCGCTGGTTGCAGCGGGCAAGCGGTCCTGTTCGCATGGCCACCAACTTCCTCACCAAACTATTCGGCAGCCGCAATGACCGGCTCCTCAAGCAGTACCGCAAGACGGTCTCCCGCATCAATGCGATGGAACCCGAGTACGAAAAGCTGTCGGACGAGCAGCTCAAGGCCAAGACGCAGGAGTTCAAGGAACGCGTGGCCAAGGGCGAGTCGCTGGACGATCTTCTGCCCGAAGCGTTTGCCGTAGTCCGCGAGGGCTCCAAGCGCATCATGAAGATGCGCCATTTCGACGTGCAGATGCTGGGCGGCATGTCGCTGCACTTCGGCAAGATTTCTGAAATGCGCACCGGGGAGGGCAAGACCCTCACGGCCACGCTGCCGGTGTACCTCAATGCCCTGTCGGGCAAGGGCGTGCACGTGGTGACGGTGAACGACTACCTCGCCAACCGCGATGCGCAGTGGATGGGGCGCCTGTACAACTTCCTCGGTCTCACGGTGGGCATCAACCTGCCCAACATGCCGCGCGAGCAAAAGCAGGAGGCCTACCGCGCCGACATCACCTACGGCACGAACAACGAATACGGCTTCGACTACCTGCGCGACAACATGGTCTATGAGGCCGCAGACCGCGTGCAGCAGGGCCTGAACTTTGCCATCGTGGACGAGGTGGACTCGATCCTGATCGATGAAGCCCGCACGCCGCTGATCATCAGTGGCCAGGCTGAGGACCACACGGCGATGTACATCGCCATGAACAAGGTGGTGCCCCTGCTGGTGCGCCAAGAGGGCGAAGCCGACGCCCGCACCGGCGAGGGCGTGACCAAGCCCGGCGACTTCACGCTGGACGAAAAGACCCACCAGGTGTTCCTGACGGAGCAGGGCCATGAAAGCGCCGAGCGCATTCTGGCCAGCCAGGGCCTGATCGCCGAGGGTGCCTCGGTGTACGACCCGGCCAACATCACGCTGATGCACCACCTGTATGCAGCGCTGCGTGCCAACCACCTCTACCACCGCGACCAGCACTACGTGGTGCAGGACGGCGAGATCGTGATCGTGGACGAGTTCACCGGCCGCCTGATGTCGGGCCGCCGCTGGAGCGAAGGCCTGCACCAGGCCGTGGAAGCCAA
>SDXZ01000234.1 GCA_004210805.1 Acidovorax sp. | reverse complement strand
GTGGTTGCCCAGCTTGTCCTTCAGGCGCTGGATGCGGATGCTGTTGAGCACGCCGTTGCGGTCGTCCGGCAGCACGCGCGGCAGGAAGAAGCAGGTCAGCCCGCCGGGCGCCTGCGCCAGCACCAGAAAGGCATCGCACATGGGGGCCGAGAAGAACCACTTGTGCCCCGTCAGCCGGTAGCGCGGGCCCCAGGCATCCTCGCCATCGGGCACGGCCTGCGTGGTGTTGGCGCGCACGTCCGATCCGCCCTGCTTCTCGGTCATGCCCATGCCCATGGTGAGCGCGGATTTTTGCGAGAACAAGGCCAGGCGCGGGTCGTACCGGGTGCTGGCCAGGCCTGCGCTCCAGTCGGCCCACACGGCGGAGTTGCCCCTCAGTGCAGGCGTGACGGCATAGCTCATCGACACGGGGCACAGCACCGAGGGCTCGGCCTCTGTGAACAGCATGAAGCCGGCGGCGCGCTCGGTGTGTGCGTACGCCGCAGCCTCGCCGGTGCGCGACCAGGGCGTAGCGTGCAGGCCGTGGCGCAGCGCCGCGCCGATCAGCGCGTGATAGCTGGGGTGAAACTCCACCACGTCGGTGCGGTGGCCGAAGCGGTCGTGCGTGTGCAGCTGCGGCTTGTGGGTGTTGGCCAGGCGCGCGTGGGTCTGCATCTCGGCCGAGCCCATCTCTGCGCCCAGGGCCGTGAGGCCTGCCAGCGGCAGGCTGGGGGCGTGCAAACGCAGCGCATCCTGCAGCGGCTGGTTGGTGGTGAACAGGTTCACATCCGCCCAGGGCGTGCTCTGGTTGAACACATCGTGGGTGCGGGCCAGGCTCGCAGCAGGTGCAGTCGTCATGACGGGCTCCGGAGCATTTCGACGTGGGGGATGTCGTCTTCGAGGTACTCGTCCGACACCGGGACGAAGCCCAGGCTGCCGTAAAAGCGCTGCAAGTGCGCCTGGGCGCTGATGCGAATGGCGTGGCCCGGCCACGCCGCCGTGCAGCGCGCGATGCCCTCTTGCATCAGCACACGGCCCGTGCCGTTGCCGCGCGCTTCCTTGGCGGTCACCACGCGGCCGATGGAGGGCTCGGGGTAGTTCACGCCCGGGGCTGCCACGCGCAGGCAGGCTTGCAGCACACCGGCCTCGTCGTAGCCCAGCAGGTGGTGCGACTGCTTGTCGGCGCCGTCCGGGTCCTGGTACGGGCCCTGCTCCAAGATGAACACCTTGCAGCGCAGGGCCAGGGCGTCGTGCAGCGCGTGCACGCCCAGGTCGTCGAAGCGGGCCCAGGTCCAGCGCAGGTGGGGCGACGGGCTGCTGGTGTCCATGCCCATGCTCAGATCAATTTCACGAGCTGCTTGCCGAAGTTCTTGCCCTTGAGCAGGCCCAGGAACGCTTCGGGCGCCGCCGCAATGCCGTCTGCCACGGTCTCGCGCGGGCGCAGCTTGCCGGTGCCGACCAAGGTGCCCAGTTCCTTGAGTGCGTCGGGCCAGACTTCCATGTGCTCGCTCACGATGAAGCCTTCGACCTTCATGCGGTTGATGAGCATGAGCGCAGGGTTGGCCATGGGCATCGGCGCGCCGTCGTAGCCGGCGATCATTCCGCACAGGGCCATGCGGCTGAAGGCGTTCATGCGCAGCATCACGGCGTCCATGATCCAGCCACCCACGTTCTCGAAGTAGCCATCGATGCCGTTGGGGCAGGCTTCTTTCAGCGCCTTGGACATGGCCTTCACGTCGCTGTGTTCCTTGTAGTCGATGCAAGCGTCAAAGCCCAGCTCTTCCACCGCGTACTTGCATTTTTCAGCACCACCGGCAATGCCCACCGCGCGGCAGCCGCGCGCCTTGGCTAGTGCGCCGAAGGCGCTGCCCACGGCGCCGGTGGCGGCACTCACCACCACGGTGTCGCCTTCCTTGGGGGCGATGATCTTGACCAGGCCATACCAAGCCGTCACCCCGGGCATGCCGACCGCGCCCAGGTAATGCGACAGCGGCACGTGGGCCGTGTCCACCTTGCGCAGTGCGCCGGGGGCGTTGGCGTCGACCACGCTGTATTCCTGCCAGCCGCCCATACCCACCACCTTGTCGCCCACGGCGTACTTGGGGTGCTGGCTCTCGGCCACTTCGCCCACGGTGCCACCGATCATGACTTCGCCCAGGCCCTGCGACGCCGCGTAGCTTTTGCTCTCGTTCATGCGGCCACGCATGTACGGGTCGAGGCTCAGGTAGTGGTGGCGCACCAGCACCTGGCCGTCTTTGAGCGCCGGCGTGTCGGACGCCACCAGCTTGAAGTTGCTGGCCACGGCCTCGCCATGGGGGCGGTTGTCGAGCACGATTTGTTGATTGCGTGGCATGGAAAGCTCCTTGAAGGGTTTTGCTACTATTTTTATAGCTATCAGCGCTTATCAATCAAGCGCTGGGGGCCATTTTTATTCAAATTTTGGGCTGTCAGTCGGTCGAAATGACCTTGAGCCCGTTGGCGCTGCGGCTGTCCACCGGCAGGCGCCGCACGTACTTGAAAGTACCCGTGGCGTGGCTGCAGATGCGGCCTTGCGCGTCATACACCGTGCCTTCAGTAAACGCCATGGTGGCGGTGCGGTGGATGAGCCGCCCCTTCGCCACCAGGGGGCCGCGGGCAGGTTGCATGAAGCTGGTCTTCATCTCGATGGTCACCACGCCCATGTCTGGCGTGTCGCTGCGCGCGGCCGTGGCCATGGTCACGTCCAGCAGCGTCATCGATGCGCCGCCGTGGGTCACGTCAAAGGAGTTGAGGTGCTCGGGCTTGGCTTCGTAGCGCAGCTCGGACTCTCCTCCTTCCATGCGGTGCAGCGTGAAGCCGAGGTGGCTGACAAAGGGGATCTCGACACCAAAACTTTTCACGGCATGTCCTCAACACACAAACTCAAAAACTGGCGCGGCCCAAGCCAGCGACCGCCGCGCCAGGTCCGCCCCGCCGCGCTGGCGGTGTCCCCCTTCCCGGCGAAGCCGAGAGAAGGGGGAAGGCGCTAAGCGCCTCAGGGGCTTGTACTCTATCTATCCTCCAGTGACGATGCTCACGCCGCCGTCCACCGCCAGCCACTGGCCGGTGATGTGCTTGCCCGCGTCGGACGCATACAGCGCGCACAGGCCCTTCAGGTCCTCGTCGTCGCCCAGGCGGCCAAGCGGGGCATGCGCAGCCAGTGCTTCTTCGCCCATCGCCTTCAAGGTACCCACCGTCATCTTGCTCGGGAAGAACCCCGGGCAGATGGCATTGACGCGGATGTTGTACGCGCCCCATTCGGCCGCCAGCGCGCGGGTGAAGTTGATCACCGCGCCCTTGGACGTGTTGTAAGCGATGGTGTTCATGCCCTTGGGGTTGCCGCCCAGGCCGGCAATGGACGCCACGTTGATGATGCTGCCGCTGCGGCGCGCAATCATGCTGTGCTTGGCGATGTGCTGGCTCAAGATGAAATAGCCGCGCACGTTGAGGTTCATCACCTTGTCCCACGCATCCACGGGGTGATCTTCGGCCGGTGCGCCCCAGGCGGCGCCGGCGTTGTTGACCAGGATGTCCACGTGGCCCAGGCGCTCCAGCGACTCGGTGGCCAGGCGGCGGATGTCCGCCTCGTTGGAGCAATCGGCTCGCCCAGCGCGTGGGCCAGTTGCAGGCCCAGGCCGCGCGAGCCGCCGGTCACGAGCGCGGTCTTGCCAGACAGGTCAAACAGTTGTTGGATGGTGCGGGTGGTCATGGTTGTCTCCTTGGGTTTGTAGGTCTGCGATCAGGGTGCGAAGGGGTCAGTTCTGCGGACAAAAAGCCCCTCATGTCACAAAGGGAAGTTACTCAATCATTGTGCGACGCAACGCGGGGCTTGCGTGTCTCGGTGGTGTCGCGATGGTGTCGTGGGACCCCACAGTGCTGCGTGTCGTGCAGGCAATCACGGCCCGGATGCCTCGTCCAGCCGCGAGCGCACCCCGATCAGCACCACCCCGGCCACGGCGGCCAGGCCGCCCACGGCGATCAAGCCCCAGCCCACGGCAGCATCGGTGCGGGCCGTGGCAATGCCCAGGACCAGCGCGAACAGGCCGCCGTAGATCAGCGCCCAGATGAGCTGGTGCAGGCGCTGCAACGTGCGTGATGAAGCCACGATCAAAACGCCTCTTCGGGAAAGCTGGCGCAAGTGGCATCGCGTGTGCTCACCACCTGCAGCCAGGCGCCGATCTTCGGCAGCTCGTAGCGGAAGAAGTAGCGCATGGCGCCCATGCGGCCGACGCTCGCGGGCCGCTCCAGCGCCGCGTCGTCGGCGAGCGTAGCGAGCGCCAGATCCAGCCAGACCCAGGACAGCACCATGTGGCCAAACGCCTGCATGTACGGCACCGCGTTGGCCAACGCATCGGCAGGCTGGCCTGTGGCCCAGGCGGCCTTGGTGGCAGCGCCCACTTGTTGCAGGGCCGCGCCCAGCGCGTTGGCGTGCTCAGCCAGCGCAGGCACCTGGATCGCGCGCTCGATGGTGGCGTTGATGCGCCCGGCCAGCAGTTGCAGGCCGCGCCCGCCTTCCATCAGCACCTTGCGGCCCAGCAGGTCCATGGCCTGGATGCCGTGCGTGCCTTCGTGGATCATGTTCAGGCGGTTGTCGCGCCAGTACTGCTCCACCGGGAAGTCGCGCGTGTAGCCGTAGCCGCCGTGGATCTGGATGGCGAGCGAGTTGGCCTCCAGGCAGAACTCGCTGGGCCAGCTCTTGGCAATGGGTGTGAGCACCTCCAGCAGCAGGCGGGCCTCGTTGGCCGCGGCCGCATCACCGGTGTGTTGCTCGTCCACCAGCTTGGCGCAGAACAGGTTGAGCGCCAGCGCCCCTTCGCCATACGACTTCTGGGCCAGCAGCATGCGCTTGACGTCGGCGTGTTCGATGATGCGTACCTGCGGCTGCGCGGCATCCTTGACCACGGCGGCGGGGGCGCCGCCTGCCGCATCTTTTGCGCCCTGCACCGGCCGGCCCTGCGGGCGGTTCTTGGCGTAGTCCAGGCTGGCGTAGTAGCCCGCCAGGCCCAGCATGGTGGCCGCCATGCCGATGCCGATGCGCGCCTCGTTCATCATGTGGAACATGCAGTGCAGGCCCTTGCCCGCCTGCCCCACCAGGTAGCCCACGGCGCCGGCCTGACCGCCCACCGGGAACTTGCCTTCGCCAAAGTTCAGCAGCGTGTTGGTGGTGCCGCGCCAGCCCAGCTTGTGGTTCAAGCCCGCCAGCGCCACGTCGTTGCGCTCGCCGGTCAGCTGGCCTTGTGCATCGACCATCTTCTTGGGCACGATGAACAGCGAGATGCCGCGCGTGCCGGGCACCAGCTTGCCGTCCGGCCCCGGTATCTTGGCCAGCACCAGGTGCACGATGTTCTCGGTCAGCTCATGGTCGCCCGAGCTGATCCACATCTTGTTGCCCGTGAGGCGATAGCGCGCGCCCAGCGGGTCGGCTTCGAAGTCGCTGCCATCGGGCACGGCGCGGGTGACCACGTCCGACAGCGACGAGCCCGCCTGCGGCTCGGACAAACACATGGTGCCCGACCAGCGGCCGTTGAACTCGTTGAGTGCGAAGACTTCCTTTTGCAGCGCCGTGCCGTGCGCCATCAGCAGGTTGGCGTTGCCCGACGTGAGCAGGTTGGAGCCGATGCTGATCGATGCCACCGCGAAGAAGCTGTTGGCCGCCGCTTCGAGCGCATAGGGCAGCTGCATGCCGCCGATGTCGTAGTCCTGCGCGGCCGACAGCAGGCCCGATTCGGCGTAGGCCTTGCGGGCTTCGTAGGTCGCCTGGGGCAGGATGACCTTCTCGCCGTCGAAGTGCGGCTCCTCGATGTCCACCGTGCGGTTGAACGGCGCGTACTTCTCGCGCGCGATGCGCTCGCAGGTGTCGAGCACCGCGTCGAAGGTCTCGCGTGAATGGTCAGCGAAACGTTCGCGGGTGGTGAGCGACTGCGCGTCGAGCCAGTCGTACAACAGGAAGTCGAGCGTGGAACGCAGGGTCATGAGGTCTCCTTGAATGCTGCATGCCCTGCCTGCTCCTCGGCGTGAGGATCAGCGTGCGGGCAGCGCGATGTTCTTGAAACACCAGTAGTCCATGTCCGAATTGGGCTTGGGCTGGCAGTTGGCCTCTCCCATCTGCAGGCGCTTGGCACCTGCCGGGAGCGGCGGGAAAGTGATCTTCAGAAACTTGGTGCGGCCGGGTTTGACCGTGTCCATCTTCACGTTGCACAGCGTGAGGCCGCTGATCGCGCGCTGCGGCAGTACCGCACCGCTGTCCAGGTCCTTGAGGGTGAAGGCGTCGGGGGAGCCGGTGGGCTGGGCGCAGGCTTCGAACGACTCATCGGTCGTGTTCTTCACGAGCAAGGTGACGCGGGTCTGCTGGGCGTCCAGCACGATCTCTTGCAGCACCACGTCGGCGTCGGACTCCAGCGGCTGCTGGAGCTTGAAGCTCTGTGCGTGGGCACCGCAGGCAACGGCCAGCGCCGAGAGTGCGGTGAAAAAGCGAAGGGAAGCAGTGCGACGCATGGGATATACCGGTGAAGGAGAACGAAGAATGGGGGGGAGGGACCAGGCACCGGGCTGGCCGGCTGCCGCGGCGGATTCTGCCCGCCCGGCCGCCACCAGATGGCACCGCCGCATCCCCACAAGGCAACAATTTGTAGCCCTTCCTTCAGCCTCCTGTCACGGCATCGTCGTCAGCCACAGGCAATCAGTCACCCGGTGCCGCGTCTGCTTGGGATGCGCCGGCCGGCAACGCGGCAATCGTGCCCTGCGCCACGGCACACAACTTCTCTTGCCCGCCCTGCACGGCATACACCTCGCAGCGGCACACCGCCTGGCTCTTGCCGTGGTGCACCGCTTCGGCGCGCGCCACCAGCCGCTCGCCCACCGCTGGCCGCAGGTAGTTGACCTTGAACTCGGACGTGACCACCGGCACCTGCATGGCCGTGCCACCAGCATAGGTGAGCGCGTTGTCGGCCAGGTAGCTCACCACCCCGCCGTGCGCAAACCCATGCTGCTGGCGCAGCTGCGGCGTGAGCGCCAGACCCAGTTCGCAGCGCCCCGGCGACAGTGACAGCAGCTCGGCCCCCAGCAGCACGCTGAAGGGCTGGTTGGCCAGCACCTGCCGGCCCAATTCCAGAAAAGCCTCGGGCGAGGCCGTGCCGCTGCGCATGTCGGTGGGGCGCTCCGAAGCCATGGGTCAGAACACTTCGAAGATGCCCGCAGCACCCATGCCGCCGCCGATGCACATGGTCACGCACACCTTCTTGGCGCCGCGGCGCTTGCCTTCGATGAGCGCATGGCCCGTGAGGCGCTGGCCGGACACACCGTAGGGGTGGCCGACGGCAATCGCGCCGCCGTTGACGTTCAGGCGGTCGGCCGGGATGCCCAGCTTGTCGCGGCAGTACAGCACTTGCACTGCGAAGGCCTCGTTCAGCTCCCACAGGTCGATGTCCTGCACCGTGAGGCCCAGCTTCTTGAGCACCTTGGGCACGGCGAACACCGGGCCGATGCCCATTTCATCGGGCTCGCAGCCGGCCACGGCAAAGCCGAGGAAACGGCCCAGGGGCTTCAAACCCTTCTTGCTGGCGTACTCTTCGCTGGTCACCACGCAGGCACCGGCGCCGTCGGAGAACTGGCTGGCGTTGCCCGCCGAGATCAAACCGCCGGGCAGTGCCGAGCGCAGGCCCTCAATAGCCTCCACCGTGGTGCCTTCGCGTGTGCCTTCGTCCTTGCTCACCGTGACCTGCTTGGTGATCAGGCCCAGTGTCTTGTCGGCAATGCCGGCGGTGACGGTGATGGGCGCGATCTCGGCATCGAACAGGCCGGCGGCCTGTGCGGCGCAGGCCTTTTGCTGGCTGGCGGCGCCGTATTCGTCCATGGCTTCACGGCCGATGTTGTAGCGCTTGGCCACCTGCTCAGCGGTCTGCAGCATGCTCCAGTAAATCTCGGGCTTTTGCTTGGCCAGGGCCAGGTCCTGGATCATGTGCAGGTTCATCTCTTGCTGCACGCAGGAGATGCTCTCCACACCACCGGCCACATACACGTCGGCTTCGCCGGCGATGATGCGCTGGGCCGCCAGGGCGATGGTCTGCAGGCCCGACGAGCAAAAGCGGTTGACGGTCACGCCCGATGCGGTGATGGGCAGGCCGGCCTTGAGCGCGATCTGGCGCGCGATGTTGCTGCCCGTGGCGCCTTCCGGCGTGGCGCAGCCCATGATGACGTCGTCGACATCGGCGCCGTCGATGCCGGCGCGCTGCACGGCATGCTGTACGGCGTGGCCGCCCAGCGTGGCGCCATGGGTCATGTTGAAGGAGCCCTTCCAGCTCTTGGCGAGCGGGGTGCGGGCGGTGGAGACAATCACTGCGGAGGTCATGGGAAATCCTTTAATCGGTGAACGGTGGCACGCGGGCTTAGTGGAAGGCCTTGCCTTCGGCGGCCAGCTTGGCCAGCAGCGGCGCGGGCTTCCAGGCGTTGGCGTCGTCCATGGGGTTCTGGGCAAAGCGGTTCATCGCCTGCACCACGTTGAACAGGCCCACTTCGCTGGCGTAGTGCATGGGGCCGCCGCGGTGGATGGGGAAGCCGTAGCCCGTCAGGTACACCATGTCGATGTCGCCGGACTTGCTGGCAATGCCCTCTTCCAGAATGTGCGCACCTTCGTTCACCAGGGCGAACACCAGACGCTGCACGATTTCCTCGTCGGAGATCTTGCGCGGCGCCGTGCCCAGCGTCTTGCGGTGCTCTTCGATCATCTTGTTCACCACGTCGCTCGGGATCGCATCGCGCTTGCCGGCCTGGTAGTCGTACCAGCCTGCACCGGTCTTCTGGCCGAAGCGGCCCAGCTCGCACAGCAGGTCTGCGGTCTTGCTGTACTTCATGTCGGGCTTTTCGCTGTAGCGGCGCTTGCGGATCGCCCAGCCGATGTCGTTGCCGGCCAGGTCGCCCATGCGGAACGGGCCCATGGCAAAGCCGAACTTCTCGATGGCCTTGTCCACCTGCTGGGGCGTGGCGCCCTCGTCCAGCAAGAAGCCGGCTTGCTGGCTGTAGCGCTCGATCATGCGGTTGCCGATGAAGCCGTCGCACACGCCCGAGACCACCGAGGTCTTCTTGATCTTCTTGCCGATGGCCATCACGGTGGCCAGCACGTCCTTGGCGGTGGCCTTGCCACGCACCACTTCCAGCAGCTTCATCACGTTGGCGGGGCTGAAGAAGTGCATGCCAACCACGTCCTGGGGGCGCTTGGTGAAGTTGGCGATTTGGTCCACGTCCAGCGTGGAGGTGTTGGAGGCCAGAATGGCGCCGGGTTTGGCCACGGCGTCCAGCTGCTTGAATACGGCTTCCTTCACGCCCATCTCTTCGAAGACGGCCTCGATGATCAGGTCGCAGTCTTTGAGCTCGTCGTAGCTGAGCGTGGTGGACAGCAGCGCCATGCGCTGGGCGTACTTGTCTTCCTTGAGCTTGCCCTTCTTAACCTGCGATTCGTAGTTCTTCTTGATGGTGCCGAGGCC
>SDXZ01000392.1 GCA_004210805.1 Acidovorax sp. | reverse complement strand
GGTCCGGCCGAAGCGACAGCGGGCTGGGAGGGCGCGGCGCCATGCCCCGCCCTCCCAGCCCGCTGTCGCTTCGGCCGGACCGGCGGGCTGATCCACACGGGCCCTGCTGGGGGCCTCAGGCCTTGTAGGTGGACAGCAGGATGCTCGTTTCGGTATTGGCAATGCCCGGCGTCAAGCGGATGCGGCCCAGCGCCGCGTCGAAGGCCTCCAGGCTCTCGGCGCGCACCTCGGCCACGATGTCCCAGCGGCCATTGGTGGTGTGCAGCGTGCCCACCATGGGCTCGCCACGCAGAGCGCGGATGACCTCGGGCGCGGCGTTGCCCTCCACGGCGATGCTCATCCAGGCGCGGATGCGCTGGGGCTCGGAGTCGGGCCGCAGGCGCACGGTGTAGCCCACGATGACGCCGCCCTCCTCCATCTTGTGCAGGCGGTTCTGCACGGTGCCGCGGGAGACGCGCAGTTTGAGCGCCAGGGTGGCCACGGGCGTGCGCGCGTCGGCCCGCAGGATGCTGAGGATTTCGCGGTCGGTGTCGTCCAGCCTGTTCATAGTGAGTCTCTGAGTGATCAGAACGCCAGATTTTGCTGCATTTCGATCAATTTGAAGTCTTTTGGTTGGCCGGTGCTGTCCGGAAAATTCTTGCACCGCCACGTTGCAGCTACCTTCCAGCTACCGATCGCCATGCCCTCACCCGCCTCTGCCCAAGCCCCCTCCGCCGTCGTGATGGTCCGTCCCCATCGCTTTCACCCCAACCCGGACACCGCGCACGACAATGCATTTCAGGCCGCACACACCAACGCCGCCCCGGACGACATCGCACGCCAGGCATACACCGAGGTGACCCAGGCCGCAGCAGAGCTCGAAGCCGCCGGCGTGCGCGTGCACCTGTTCGAAGACCTGGGCGAGCGCCACGCACCGGACGCGGTGTTCCCCAACAACTGGTTCTCCACCCACGCCGGCGGCCACGTAGCCGTGTATCCGATGTACGCCGCCAGTCGGCGGCGCGAGCGCCGCAGCGACGTGCTGGACCTGCTCAAGGCCCAGTACCGCGTGCAGGACGTGATCGACTACTCGGGTCTGGAAGCAGACGGCATGTTCCTGGAGGGCACCGGCGCGATGGTGCTCGACCACATCGGCCGCATCGCCTACACCGCGCAATCGAACCGCGCCGACCCGGTGGCGCTGGAGCGGTTCTGCACCCACTTCAACTACGAGCCCATGGC
>SDXZ01000037.1 GCA_004210805.1 Acidovorax sp. | reverse complement strand
GTTCGATGCTGCGGCAGTCATTGGGGGCCTCCGGTCATTGACGGTCACGTAGGGGACCTCATTTGAGCGCCACCGAGGCGCCGTCTGCGGTCGGATGGCGCATGTGGGCGACGTAGGTGGCCGTGCCGTGCTCCCCGCACTCAACCGGCGCCGGCAAAGTAGACTCCCTGGCATCGGCGCCCCGTACACACCTTGGGCCACGCCGCACCCGTGGGTGGCGCGCAATGCCCACCCCCACCCAGTCTTTCCTCCGAACCGGGGCTTCTCAGATGATCTGTGCCACCTTGTTGTGCCTTGCCGCGGCGTCCCACGCCGCGCCCGGCAATGATCCGTGGTTCACGCTGCATGGGGACCCGCACGAGGCCGGCAAGAACCTGATTGAAGTGCGGCCCGAACCCGTGGGCATGGACCAGCGCGTGGTGCTGGATTTGCGCGTGTCCAGGGACCAGACCCGCACGTCGTTCAAAGGGCAGAAGTACCGTTCGTACTACGCCAAGGTGGTGGTGCACTGCCCGTCGCGTACCGCGTCGTACCTCTGGCTTTCTTACTACAGCTTGCCGAACTGGCAAGGCGACGTGGTGGGGCGCGAGGAGCATGCCCAGGGCAAGGCCCCCGTGCTCTTCAAGGATGTCCCGGGCGAGCCCTACAAGGGGATGATCTCGGCCGCCTGCAAAGTGCGCGGGTAGGCGCTGGCGCCGGGGCAGACGAATACGCTCGGGTCACTGGCGGGCCGTGCGGAAGGTGATCGACCACCTGTGCTCCCGGGTCGGTGCCACGCTGTGCTGCCAGCCCCACCGGGCGTCGCCCGCTAACCGGTAGATCGACCTGGGGGCGGCCATGAGCTGCACCACCTTGCGCGCCGCAGTCTCGGGCGGAAACGGCCGAAAGCGCAGCAGGGCGTGGCCGCCTAGCGATACGCCCACGATGGTCTCGAAGTCGGGCACATCACGGTGCCAGCCCAGGGGCGTGCCTGGCGCATATTCGGCCACCAGCGCGTGCACCAGCGCTTGCGGTGCAACGTGGAGCCAGTCGGCCACCCGCTCCCGCAGCCCGTGCAGGCGAGGGTCCAGCGCCACCGCGGGGAGGAGGCGGTGGGTGTCAAAGTCGTAGGAGCCGCCAAAACTCACCACGCGCCTGCGCGCCACGTACTGCTTGTACTGGGCCGCCTGGAGCGGTAGCGTGGCGATGACGCCGATCAGCGCCTGTTCTTCCGCAGCGCTCAGAAACTCTGCCTGATAGATCAGCCCATCGATGGAAGCCGCGATGGGCGCGTCGCCAAACAGCTGCGACTGGGACTGCGATGGAGATGCCGGACGCACCATCGCCCTCACCGGAAAACGGCGGCGCCGCCGCGTGCCCCAGCGGCCCTGGGCGCTTTTGGCGCTTTGGGCCTGTGCGCAGCGCGCGGGCGCTTTTCGCGCAAGGGCCCAAGATGTTTTGCTATGAAAAACATAGCTATCAGCGCTTATGGATTAAGCGCTAGAGGCCAATTTCACTCAATTTTCCGAGCGCTGCGCCGCTGGCGTAGGGCTGCAGGTACAGCGCGGCAATGTCCGCCGATGCCTGCTGCCCCAGCTGGTCGCCGTGTTCATCCAGCCACGCATCGCACGCCCGCCGGCCGTCTTGCCGCAGCATTTCAAACACCACGCGCCCGACCGTGCGTTTGATCGAGGGCTCGGTCGCCAGCTTGCCGGCGGGTTGGTCGGCAATGCTCAGCACATGCATGCGGATGTCTGCGCTGGGGACGTGGCGGTTCACGGCGTCCAGAGCACGCAGTTCGGAGACCAGTCCGTTGACCGACGCCACTTCGTTGATGCGGTTCAGGATGTTCTTGGCCGACAGCGGTGTTTCGGCGCGGTGCAATGGCGTGAGTTCCACCAACAGGATGTCGCTGTCCAGGTTGTTCTCGTACAGCGGCCACAGCGCGGGGTTGGCTGAGTAGCTGCCGTCCCAGTACGCCTCGCCCTCAATCTCGACCGCCTGGTAGGACAGCGGCGCGCAGGCCGAAGCCAGGATGGCATCGATGCTCATGTCTGCGGGGCCGAAGATGCGGGCGCTGCCGGTTTGCACATGGAGCGCATTCACGTAGAGCCTGGGCGCGGCGGCCGCCTCGCGCAGCAGGCGCTCGTCCACGACCGTGTTCAGGATGTGCCGCAGGGGCGCCATCCCCAAGGGGTTGACCTGGTAGGGCGACAAGAGCGGCAGCATGTCGTCCCACACGCCCATGCCGGGCTTGCGCAGCGGCGTCATCAAAAAAGTCATCAGCGAACCTGCCTGCGCCACTTGCTCCCACAGCATGGCCAGGTGCTCCTTGGCGCCGGCACGGCCCCCGCGCGCAAGGCCCGTGGCCAGCGCCGCGCCGTTCAGGGCGCCGGCACTGGTGCCGCTGATACGGCCGATGTCGATGGGCTCCTCCTCCAGCAGGCGGTCGAGCACCCCCCAGGTGAATGCGCCTTGCGCGCCACCGCCCTGCAAGGCCAAGTTCAGCTTTCGACGTGTGGGCGCGGCGCGGCGTTTCTCTTTTGCCATGGCAGTCTTTCTGAAAACGCCCATGCTACGGACGGCTTGCGCGCGGCCTGTCAGCCAACACCCCGACCCGCGACCGGCAAAACCAGATGCACGCAGGGCCGCCTGGCTGCCGGACCACCGCACGGAAACAGTGTGAAACCGCGGCCCCCATTAGCCCGGCCTTCTGCTACGTTGATCGGCCAATCCCAGGAGGTTTGCTGATGGTCACCACCGCTTCATCGTCGCCGCTCCGATGGGCCGGCATCCTGCTTGGCTTCGCGCTCGGCGGTTTCTACGACGGCATCCTCCTGCACCAGGTATTGCAGTGGCACCACCTGCTGTCGAACGTGGATGCGGTGCGGGACATGCGCATGCAGGTGCTGTTCGACGGGCTTTTCCACGCCCTCATGTACGTGGTCGCGGCCGTCGCGTTGGCCAAGCTGTGGAAGGCACGCGCAGCCGCAAACGGGCCAGGAGCCGGCCGCCAGCTGTGCGGTTACGCGCTTTTGGGTTTTGGCGTTTGGCACATCGTCGACAGCGTTGTCTCGCACTGGATCACCGGCATTCATCGCATCAAGATCGACTCGCCCTCTCCCTTGGCATGGGACCTGTTCTGGTTCATTGCGTTTGGCATCGTGCCCGCATGGATCGCCTGGAGGATGCTGCGCCGCGGCGCATCGGGCGGTGGTGGTAGCGGCAGCGGTGGCAGCGATGGACGGAGGGTTGCCGCGACGTTGGCCGCGGCGGCGCTGGTGGCGGGGCCGATCGCCGCGGTACCCGCTGCTTCGGACCCTTCACAGATCGTCGTGTTGTTCGCGCCCGGGGTGCCCGGGCACCAGGCTTTCAACGCATTGGCGAGCGTCGACGCCAAGGTGGTCTGGGTGGACCGCTCGGGTGGGATGTGGGCCGTGCAGATGGATGACCCCAAGGCCGCAAGCACGCTGTACCGGCACGGAGCCTTGCTGGTGAGCAACACCGGTTTTTCGCTGGGGTGCCTGACGTGGACAAAGGCTGCGTTGCGTGGGTAGGGTGAGCGCTCCATCTGGCACGACAGCAGCTGGCGTGCGCTGACTGTCCGCCACCGCACCGCCACTCCAGCACGCTCAGAGAAACTGCGCCCGCACACCCACCATCAAGCGCCGGCCGGCTGCGGGCTCGAAGAAGCGGCCGTTGCCGTCGTTCACGATCAGCGTGCCGGCGTAGCGCCGATTGAAGAGGTTGTCCAGGCGCGCCCAGAACTGCCAGTGGGGGGCGCCTTCCGCCGCGCCGCGCACCTGGTAGCTTGCATGCAGGCCTGCCACGGCAAAGCCTGCGGCGGAGTCGGTGTTGGTGTCGTTGGCAAACACAGCGCCAGAGACGCTGAGCGTGCCGCCCACGCGCCACTGTGGCGCTGGCGCATGGTCGATGGCCAGCTGCGCCACATGCCGGGCCGTCCCGGGCAGCCGGTTGCCCGCGGCCACGGTGGCGCCGCCTGCGCCCTGGTAGCCAGAGCCAAAGTGGGCGTCGAGGTAGGTGTAGCTGGCGCGGGGCGACCAAGCGCCCAGCGTGCCCCGCCATGCCAGTTCGAGGCCGCGGCGGCGCACGTTGTCCACGTTTTGGTAGACAGAGCGGCCGCCGATGGTTTCCACCGGCACGATCTCGCCGCGGCTGCGCGTGTCGAACCACGCGGCCTCCCACTGGTGGCTGTTGCCGCGCCATTTGGCGCCGATCTCCCACTGCTGGCTGCGCGCGGCCGACAGCCCGTAGTTGGGGCCGGCGTTGCCGGGGCTGTACGCCATCTCTGCCAGCGTGGGGGTCTCAAAACCGCGGCCGATATTCGCGTACAGATTGAGCTGGTCGGTGGCGCTCCACACCAGTCCCACGGCCGGGCTGGTGTGGCGCCAGCTGCGGGCGCCGCTGTCGTCGGGGTTGGCCGCGGTGATGTATTTGTCATCCACCTGCACACGCACCTGGCTGGCGCGAAAGCCCGCCACGGCGCGCCATTGCGGCGACAGCCAGGCATCCACCTGGGCATACACGTCGGTGTTGGTCGCGCGGTCGTCTTCGTTTCGGCGCAAGTCCCCGCGGGCGCCGGCCTGGTTCACAAAACCCTGGCGGTGTTCGGACATGCGGTGGGCTTCCACGCCCGCCGTCCAGGTCAGGGGCAGACCCGAGGCCGAACGTGTGGCGCGCGTCCAGGCCATGCCCAGGCCGCCGTACCCACGGTCCAGGTCCACAACCCCGCCGGCGCTGTTGGCGGCCGCGCCGCTAAAGGAAAGGTATTGCGTCAGCTCGCGGGCACCGCCGTAGGCGCGCAGCTGCACGCTGTCAGTGTCATTGAACTGGCGCTCCACCACCACGCCCAGCTGGCTCTGCGTGACCGACTTGCGGGTGTCAAAAGCCGTGGCCACCGCTGCGGCCTGGCGCGGTTGGGTTTGCAGTTGCGCCGCCGTCAGGCCCAGCGGGTCTTGCGCCAGCGGCTGGTCGTACAGGTTGAGCAGTGTGGTGATGCGCGTGCGGCCATCGGGCCGGGCTACCAGCTTGCCGTTGAAATGTGTGCGCCGCGCCGCGCTGTGTGTGCGCCAGCCTTCCGTCTCAAAGTGTGAGAGGTCCACCAGGCCGCCCAGCTTCTGGTCGCCAAAGTCGAGCGAGGCATCCACCAGCCGCTGGCCGTAGGTGCCGACGGCCATGCCGGCCTGGGCGCCGCCGCCAGGGCGCGGATCGCGCGTGGTGACCTGCACCACGCCCCCGGCGGCGTTGCCGTAGAGCTGGGCTAGCGGGCCGCGCAGTACGTCCACCTGTGCGGCCGAGGGCAGGTGCGCCGTGGCGGCCTGGCCTTGCCCGTCGGGCATGGTGGCGGGAATACCATCCACCAGGATGCGCACACCGCGCACGCCGAAGGTAGAGCGGGCGCCAAAGCCCCGCACCGCGATCTGCAGATCCTGCGCGTAGTTGCCGCGGTCTTGTGTGACGACGCCGGCTTGCCCGGCAAGCAATTCGGACAGGTGGACGAGCGGCGAGGGGGTTGAGAACCCGTCGACCGTCACGCTGCTGTGGCTGGTCGCGCTGTCAAAGCGGCGTTGGGCTTGCGCGCTGTCGATCACTTCCACAGTGCCCAGGGAGGGTGTCGTGGAAGGGGATGGGGCGGTGGCGTTGTCCTGTGCGCCGGCATCTGCGGGCGCTGCGATGCCAATGCAGCTGACCACGATAGGGGCCAGGCTTTGCCAGCGAGAGAAAGGCGAAGGCAGTTTGTGCGGCACGGCGTTCCAATGCGCTAGGGGTTCAGGTGTCGGGTGGCGGCGTTTTGGAGACGCCGGCTGTCGTCGCGCAGAGTGGCAGCGACGCCGCCGTGGCGGTGCTTCAGTCCGTGCGCACCACACGCCAGATGGTATTGCCTACATCGTCGGCCACCAGCAGCGCGCCTTTGGCGTCCAGCGCCACGCCCACCGGCCGCCCGTGCGCCTTGCCGTCCTTGCTCAGGAATCCGCCCAGGAACTCCACCGGCGGACCCGAAGGCCGCCCGCCCGCAAAGGGCACAAAGACCACGTTGTAGCCCGTCAGCTCCTTGCGGTTCCACGAGCCGTGCTGGCCGACAAAGGCGCCACTGGCGTACGCGGCCGGCATGCGGGTGTCCGAAAAGGCCATGCCCAGCGGCGCCACGTGGGCGCCCAGGCCATAGTCCGGCGCAATGGCCTTGGCCACCATGTCGGGGTTGGCAGGCTTCACGCGGGTGTCCACCTTCTGGCCCCAGTAGCTCCAGGGCCAGCCATAGAAGGCGCCGTCTTTCACCGAGGTCAGGTAGTCGGGCACCAGGTCGTTGCCCAGCTCATCGCGTTCGTTCACCACGGTCCACAGCACCTTGGTCTGAGGCTCCCAGCCCAAGCCATTGGGGTTGCGCAGGCCGCTGGCAAACAGCCGCTTGCTGCCGCTGGCCAGGTCGACCTCCCAGATGGCGGCACGGCCCTGTTCGGCCTCCATGCCGTTGTCCGCGATGTTGCTGTTGGAGCCCACGGTGGCGTAGAGCTTGCTGCCATCGGGGCTCGCAAGAATGTTCTTGGTCCAGTGGTGGTTGGCGCCCGCGGGCAGGTCGGTGACCTTGGTGGTGGGTGATGTGATCGACGTCTGCCCGGTCTCGTAAGCCACCTTGACGATGGCGTTGGCGTTGGCGATGTAGAGCTGGTTGCCCACCAGCGCCATGCCGAAGGGCGATACCAGGTCCTTGAGGAAAACGGAGCGGGTTTCAGCCTCTCCGTCGCCGTCGGCATCGCGCAGCAGCGTGATCCGGTTGGCGCTCGGCGTGGCCGCGCCGGCGCGCTTTTGCACGATTCCCATCGCCTTGCCACGCAGGCCTTCGGCGTGCACGTTCTTGGAGCCGGGTTCGGGCTCTGGCTTGTTGCTTTCGGCCACCAGCACGTCGCCGTTCGGAAGCACATAGACCCAGCGGGGATGGTCAAGCCCCTTGGCCAAGGCCGTGACCTTGAAGCCGGTGACGGCCTGCGGCATGGCGCCCTGCGGCCATCCCTCGGCGGGTGCGATGTTGACCGTGGGCAAGAGGCGCACCGCATCGGGTGCGGGCAGTTGGGGGTTGGGTCCCACGCCCGGCGGGGTGAGCGGCTGGGCGTTGGCGAGGACCATGGTGCCGGCCAGCAGCGCGATGAGCGACCGCCGGGGTGCTGGGAGTTTGGAGCCGTCGTGCGCGTTCATCGGCGCAGTATGGGCAGGCAGATTCCCGGACCGCTGTAGTCCAACGCCGCAAACCGGCTCGGGGCATCCCGTCCCCGGTGCGTCAGCCGCCCATCCATGCGGGAAGAAGACGCACTAAAACCATGCCCACGATGGCCTGGGCCACTGTGCCGTGCCACATCAGGACAGTGTTGTCCAAGGTGGCCCTTGCATTGGGGTGCAGCCGGCCCGCCCACGATCGGACCAGCACGTAGCTGCCCATCACCAGCAACACCACGCCGTGAAACCCCTGCCAAGCCACTAAGGCGGCTACGGTGGCGCTCCAGGCGTTGGCGCGTGGGTCCAAGCCCGCCTGCAGGTGTGTGGCCAGGTCGAGGCCCAGGGCGCCCAACGCGGTCGCCATGGCCAGCGAGACGGCCAGGCGCAACAAGGCCTGCCGGCCGCGCTGCAGGCACTGCACGGCACCCACCATCAGCGCCGAGGCCGTAAGCAGTAGCCCTGCGGACCACATGCCCCCGGCCGGCAGACGCGCACCGGGCGGCGGGCAGACGTCAAGCGCCATCGACACATGGATGTGCGCGAAGGCGACGGACGCAAAGATCGTTGCGTCCACCGCCAGCAGGATGACCGTGGCCCACCACGAATGTGATGCCGTCCCGACCGCGCAGGCAGGGACACTCACGCCGTCGCCAATGGTGGCGGCGGGCGCGGGAGGTGGCCGGTCCGATCCCCACAGCCAGACCAGCATCGCCGCCAGGGACACGGCGCCCGCGATGAAAGCGGGCACGATCCACGCCACGGTTAGCAAGAGAAAAAAGCCCGCGGTCCCTGCTGCCGCCACAAAAGGTGCCCAGCCATCCCCCGGCAGGCGCAACAGGTGGCGGATTTGCGCGTTCACCGGACTGGTGACCAATGTTTCGCGCCCGCCGAACACGGTGCCGGGAAGCCAGTGCCGCCCCGCCGCCACTTCTTGCAGCAGCGACGGCCGCGCCCACAGGGGCTCGAGCGACGCTACCTGCGGAATGCTGCGCATGCCGTAGTCGCCCTGCGGCAGCCATTCGAGCGAATCGGCCTTCCAGGGATTGCCGTGCTCGCGATCGGGGCGCAGCAGAGTGCGCACCAGGTCGGTCAAACACAGCAGCACGCCCACCGCGAATAGGTAGGCCCCTGCGGTAGACAGCAGGTTCCACACCGTCCAGCCCAGTCCGTCGGCATAGGTGTACACCCGCCGCGGCATCCCGGCCAGGCCCGCGATGTGCATGGGGAAGAACGCCAGATTGAAGCCGCCAAACATCAGGCCAAAACTCCAGCGGCCCCAGCGCTCGGACAGCTGGTGCCCGTTGTACAGCGGTGCCCAGTAGTAGATGGCGGCAAACAGCGGAAAGACGAGCCCACCCACCAGCACATAGTGCAAATGCGCCACCACAAAGTAGGTGTCGTGTGCCTGCCAGTCAAACGGCAACACGGCCAGCATCACGCCCGTCAGGCCCCCCAACACAAAGATGAAGTGAAAGCCCAGCAGGAACAGCGAAGGCGCCGACATGCGCACACGGCCTTGCCAGAAGGTGGCGATCCACGCAAACACCTGCACGCCACTGGGAATGGCCACCGCAAAGCTGGCGATAGACGTGACATGCAGCGCCAGCGGACCCAGGCCGGCGGTGAACATGTGGTGCATCCACAGCAGAAAGCTGATGGCCCCCACAGCGATCAGCGCCGCGACGATGGCCCGGTGGCCCACCAGCGAGGTGCCGGCCATCACCGGCACCATCATCGACACCATGCCGGCCGCGGGCAAAAAGATGATGTAGACCTCGGGGTGGCCGAAGAACCAAAAGAGGTGTTGCCACAACAGCGGGTCGCCCCCGCGCGCCGGGATGAAAAAGGGCCAGTCGAACGCACGCTCCAGCTCCAGCAGCAGCGTGCCCGCAATCAGCGCAGGGAACGCAAAGATCACCATGAACGCAGCCACCAGCACAGCCCAGGCAAAAGCGGGCATCTTGGCCAGGGTCATGCCCGGCGCGCGCGTGAACAGGATGCCGATGATCAATTCAATGGCGCCCGCAATGGCCGAGATCTCGATGAAGCCGATGCCCAGCAGCCACCAGTCGGCACCGATGCCCGGGGAGTATTCCTTGCCGGTGAGCGGCGGATACATGAACCAGCCGCCATCGGGCGATGCGCCAAAGAACACCGTGCAGAAGAAGGCGGCCCCGCCGATGGCATAGGCCCAGAACGCATAGGCAGACAGGCGGGGGAAGGGCAGGTCCCGCGCGCCCAGCATGTTGGGCAGCAGCCAGACGGCCACCGCTTCGACCACCGGCACCGCGAACAGAAACATCATGACCGAGCCGTGCATGGTGAACAGCTGGTTGTACGTGCCTGCGCCCACCAGGGCATTGCCGGGCAGCGCCAGCTGTGTGCGCATGACCAGCGCAAGCACACCGGCGAGCACAAAAAAGATCAGCGCCGTGGCAAGGTAATACACGCCGATATGGCTGTTGTTGACCGCCGTAAGCCGGCGCCATCCTTTCGGCGGCTCCCACGCGCGCTGCAATTCACCGAGTTCCCCTGGGGGGCGAGGCAGGCTGTTGGGCAACTCTGCGCGCAACGCAGCATCTGGCGGCGGCGCTGTATGAAGTGGTGTGGCCGGGGTACGGTTCATTGCAGCGATCCCAGCCATGCGCCCATGGCGTTCAACGTAGGTGTGTCCAGCCGGTCGTACGAGGGCATGCGGGCACCGGGTTTGATGTGCTGAAGGTGCGCCAGCCACCGCGCGCGGCCGTCCGGCGTGTTGGCGAGCGTGCCCGCGCCCAGGTACAGCCGGCTGCCGATGTGCGTGAGGTCCGGACCCAGTTGGCCTGCGGCACCCGCACCGCGCACGGTGTGGCAGGCGTCGCAGCGCTGCGCCAGAAACGCATCGCGTCCCAGCGCCAGGGCCGGGGTTGCGGGCGGCTGGGCTGGCTGCGCCTGCGCCGCCAGCCAGGCATCAAAATCGGGGGGCGCGAGGCCCACCACGTGCAGTGCCATTTGCGCATGCTGCTCGCCGCAGAACTCGGCGCACTGCCCGCGCCAGGTGCCTGGGGTGGTTGCCGTCACCAGCAGGTGCTGCATGCGGCCGGGCAGCATGTCCATCTTGCCCGCGAGCTGTGGAACCCAGAAGCTGTGGATCACGTCGGCGCTGGTCAACGCCAGGTACACCGGTTTGCCCACGGGGATGCGGATCTCGTTGGCCGTCACGATGTCTGCGCCGGTGGCGGGGTCGCGGTAGCGCACCTCCCACCACCACATGTGGGCCTTGACGGTCACGATGAGTGCACCCGCGGGGGGCGCAGGCCGCCAGACGGGCGTGTGCGGCAAGGTCCACGCGAACAGCGCGACCAGCACTACCGCCGGGAATGCCACGCCACCGCCCCAGATCCACCACCGCGCGTTGACACCTCGCGCGCGCCGGCGCAGCGACCACGCCAGCAGCAGCATCACGCCCACAAAGATGGCACCGCCACCCGCAAACAGGACCCAGGTCACCGTCTCGATGGCGTGGGCGGCGTCGCCCGCCGACTGCAGTACGCCGCCGGCGGTCATCGGAGGGAAAACAGATAGGCGGCCATGGCCTGCGCTTCATCGGGCGAGACGCCCATGCGCGGCATGGCGATTCCGGGCACCAGGGCTGGCGGATCGGTGATCCACCGTGTGAGCACGTCGGCGTTGTTGGGCAACCGGCCGGCAATGTAGCTGCGGCGGCTCCAGGCCCTGAGGGTTTGCGCCGTCTCGCCGCGGGCTGCGGGGATACCGGGAATGGCATGGCAGGAGCCGCATTGGTATTGCGCGATAAGCGCCTTGCCGCGGGCCACCTGGGCTTTGTCAGGCATGTGATCTGAGGGATACACAGACGGCTGCGCGTGCGCGGCGCACGCGAGCATCACCTGGACCAGCGCGGCAGCCGTCGGCCCCATGCTGGACACGTTGCAGAGCGGCGACGCGGTGATCTGGGCCCTGGAGATCATCGGTGCATTCTGACGCACAGGGTTTGCCAACCGGCCCAAAATGGTCTCAGATGACACGCGCCAAGTTGTTTCTGATCGTTGCCGCGACCACCGTTGCCCTTGCTGTGGCAGGGGTGCTGGGCGCTGCGCTGGTGGTGTACGGCGGGCTCTACGAGGTCGCTGCCACGCGGCAGCATTGGCAAGCTACGCACACGCTGCTGGAGGTGGCCATGCGGCAGTCCGTGCGTCTGCGTGCCCGCGATATCGATGAACCGCCGCTCGCCGACGAGCGCATGGCCTTGCGCGGCGCGGCCTGTTTCAGGGACAAATGTGTGCAATGCCACGGCGCGCCGGGGGTTGCGCAGGGTGACATTGGCAAAAGCATGCAACCCTTGCCCGGGCCGCTGGTGGATGCCAGGCAGCATTGGCGTCCGCGCGAGCTGTACTGGCTGGTGCGCCATGGTCTCAAGATGACGGGCATGCCGGCCTGGGAGTACCGTCTGGCCGACAGCGAGATCTGGGACGTGGTCGCTTTCATGCAGCACCTGCCGACCCTGAACGCCACCCAGTACGCGCAGTGGCAGCAGCGCACCGCGGCCGAGCCGGTCGTGCCCGCCTGCGGCCGCACCACAGAGACCCTTGCGCAGACCACGGCGGTGGATGTGCAGCGGGGACGGCAGGCGCTGCACCAGTACGCGTGCACGGCCTGCCACAGCACTCCTGGCGTTACCGGCCCCGCCGCTTTTGTGGGGCCGCCGCTTGACCGGTTCGCAACCCGCGGGCTGATTGCCGGCACGCTGCCCAACACGCCGGACAACCTCGTCCGCTGGCTGATGCACACGCAAAAAGTGAAGCCCGGCACCGCCATGCCGGAGCTGGGGGTGGCGCCGCAGGACGCGCGGGACATGGCCGCGTACCTGGCTACGTTGCGCTGACCGCGCCGGTGGAGCCGTCCAGGCCGTGCCGGCACCGCGGCTAGAAGACCCCCAGCGCCAGACCCGCAGCCATCGCTGCGCCCAGCGCCCGGCATTCAACCAGCTCTTCATCGCGGATCTGCTTCGGCGCCAGGATGGCTTGCGGCGTCTGCGCATGGGTGCACACGATGAGCGGCTCGGCCACGGCCCGCAGCCGCCAGCCGGTGGCAATCCGCTCCATCTGCCTGGCCGCGTTGTGCCCGTCGCTTCCCGCGCAGACCAGGCTGGCATACGGGCGGCCATTGATCTGGTCGAGCACGGCGTAATAACTGCGGTCAAAGAAGTCCTTGAGCTGCCCGCTGATGGCTGCAAGGTTCTCGGGAGTGGCAAAAATGAACCCCTCCGCGGCCAGCACGTCCGCCGCGCCTGCTTGCGCGGCCTGCAACAGCCGCACGCCAATCCCAGCTTCCGCGGACGCCCCGGCGTACGCCGCCTGCGCCATCTGGCGGGTTCCGCCGGTCATGGAGTGGTAGACGATCAGCAAAGTCTTGGGGGTGGCCATGTGCTCAGCATAGAGGCTTGGCCCTTGGAGGGCTCGCCTTCGTGATGCCTCCATGAGTGCTTGACCGGCCCGCCACGCGCCCAAAAAGCCGCGAGTGGCGCCAGAGTTGCCCGGCCGGCACCCGCGTCCAGCCCCATTGACCGGTGTCCGATATGCGCGTTCAATTCTGTCGATAAAGCGGGGGTTTGGGAGCCTGGGGCGAGGGGGGCCTTGTCGCGCACAAGGCAGCGTCAGAACCAGACCATGGGACCACAACACAAGAGGTGACACCATGAGCATTACGAGACGCCTTCACGCTATTTCCTTCCTGCTCATTGCAGGCCTTGCGGGGATTGCAGTGCTGGCCTGGGTCTACCTGGGCGAGGTGACCCACCAGACCGACCTGGTGGCGCAAGAGGAGGTTCCGCGGCAGCTCCAGGCCAGTGCGATGGAATTGAACATGACGCGTTCGTCCCTGCAGCTGCGCCACGCGATGCTGGTGCGAACCCCCGAAGAGCTGGCCGCCACCCTGGGGGATATTGCCGAGAAAAAGCGCTTGATCGACGCGGACTTCGCCAGCTTCACGAAAGGCGCCCACACCTCGGCTGAGAAAGCCCTGAACGCTGAATTGTCCAAGGGGTTCGAAACCTTCTGGCGCGTTGCCGAGCAGAACACCCAATTGATCAAAGAGGGAAAAAAGGAACCTGCCTTTGATTTTCTGGTGGCCTCCACGATCCCCGCCCGCAATGCGGTGCTCGCGCTCCTGAGCAAGGAGAAGGCGCACCAGGCCGAGCTGCTCAAGGCCAGCCTGGAAGAGATCGAGCGGGATGTCCGCCTCACGTTGCGGGCGCTGGTCAGTGCGGTGGTGGCGGTGGCGGTGGGCCTGCTGCTGTTTTCCTGGCACATCGGCGCCACCCTCAAGCGCAGGGTGTCGGCCTCGCAAGCGGTGGCAGACCGGGTGCGGGATGGTGACCTCACCACACCGGTGGTCGACACCTCCCGTGACGAGTTCAGCCCGTTGCTGGCGGCCCTGGCCGTGATGCAGGACTCGCTGACCAAAATCGTCAGCGAAGTGCGCAATGGTTCGGAAACCGTGGCTGCGGCCAGCTCGCAGATCTCAATCGGCAACAGCGACCTGTCGACCCGCACCGAACACCAGGCCAGCGCCCTTGAGCAGACCGCCTCGGCGATGGAAGAACTTAATTCCACGGTGCAGACCAATGCGCAAAGCGCGCGGCAGGCGAACGTGCTCGCCCAGAATGCCTCCACCGTGGCCAAGCAGGGGGGCGATGTGGTCTCCAGGGTGGTGGACACCATGAGCGGCATCAACGAGAGCTCCAAGAAGATCTCCGAAATCATCGGGGTCATCGACGGCATTGCCTTTCAGACCAACATCCTGGCGCTCAATGCTGCCGTCGAGGCAGCACGCGCCGGAGAGCAGGGGCGCGGATTTGCGGTGGTGGCGTCCGAAGTGCGCAGCTTGGCCGCGCGGTCTGCCGCCGCAGCCAAGGAGATCAAGACACTCATTGCCACCAGTGTCGAACGCGTGGCAGCCGGGACCGCATTGGTGGGTACCGCCGGACAAACGATGACCGAGGTTGTCTCCTCCATCGAGCGGGTGACGGGGACCGTCGCGCAGATCAGTGCCGCCGGCACGGAGCAGAGTGAGGGCGTGAACCAGGTCAATGTGGCCGTCAACCAGATGGACCAGGCCACCCAGCAAAACGCGGCACTGGTCGAGGAGATGGCCGCAGCGGCCAGCAGCTTGAGCGTTCAATCCAGGAAGCTGGTGGAGACCGTCGCTGCTTTCAAGTTGCCGGGTGGGGGCCGGCACGCGGAACTCGCCGGCCCGTCAGGGCAGAGGCTGATTGCGGCCTGAGCATCGGGCGGCGCGGAATGCACCGCCTATCGCCGCCGATCACGGCTTGAACCCCAGCATTTTCATGGCCGGTGCCAGGCTGACCGCCGCCTCGCGGTAGCCCTGCCACGGGGTATTGCCAACCGCCAGCCGCTCTGCGATGTTTTGCACGTTCCAGTGCGCGGCGCTGGTCAACCCATCAAGCTCCTCCCACGCCACCGGCACCGACACGCCCATCCCCGGCCGCGCCCGTACCGACCATGCGCTGACGGTGGTGGCCCCGCGGCCATTGCGCAGGTAATCCACAAAAATTTTTCCTACGCGGTTGCGCGGGCCACTCTTGGCGACGAAGCGCTCGGGAATCGTTTCTGCCAGATGCTGCACGATGGCTTTCGAGAAATCCTTGACCGTGTCCCAGTCGCGCAGGCGTTTGAGGGGCACCACCACATGCAGGCCTTTGCCCCCGCTGGTTTTCAGGAAGGAGGGCAGGCCGAGTTCGTCCAGCAAGACGCGCAGGAGCCGTGTCCCCTCTTGAATGTCCGGCCAGCCAACGCCCTCGCCAGGGTCCAGGTCGAAGGTCATGCGGTCGGGGCGCTCGATCTTGTCCTTGAGCGCGTTCCAGGTGTGGTACTCGATGACGTTCATTTGCGCGCCGCTGCGAAGGCCGAGTGGCGACAACACCTCCAGCAGCGGGGCATGGCCTTCGTCCAGCGCCGGGTCCAGCATCTGCATGCCTGCGAGGGCCTCGGACTCCTGGTGTTTTTGAAAGAATAGCTCGCCCTTCACGCCCGACGGTGCCCTGACCAGCGCTACAGGCCGTGCTTTAAGGTGCTCCAGCATCAATGGCCCCACGGCCGCGTAGTAGTCCACCAGGTCCATCTTGGTGATGCCCGTGGACGGATCAATGACCCGCTCTCCGTGTGAGATGCGGGGCTCGGATGAGGCCGCACGCTGGGCGGTTGGGGCGCTGCGAGAGGTTTTCGGTGGAGTGGCTGCGGCAGCGGGCGGTGCTGTCGCTTCCTCGCGCCGTATATCGCGCGGCGGCTTGTCGGTGCGCAAGCCCTTGAACACGCTGTGCCGGATGCGGTGGCCCTTCGTCCATTGCGCAAAGGCCACCTCAGCCACGAGTTTTGGCCGCACCCAGTGCGCGCCCTTCGGCGCGTCAGCGGCTGCGGCGAACGGGCTGGATGGGGCCGCTACTGCCTTCAACTGCCCGAGCAGCTCGCGCAAGGTTTCCTCGGTAAATCCGGTGCCCACGTTGCCCGCGTACTGCAGGTCACCGCTTTCGTCATAGAAGCCCAAAAGCAAGGACCCCAGCCCCACCCGCGACCCTTTGGGTTCGGTGTACCCGCCGATCACAAACTCCTGGCGCAGTCCGCACTTGAGCTTGACCCAGTCGCTGCTCCGGCCGCTCGCGTAAGTCGAATCCTTGCGTTTGCCGATCACCCCTTCAAAGCCCATCTTGCAGGCCGAAGCGACCAGGTCTTCGGGGCGGGCTTCGAAGGCCTCGCTCAGCCGCAGGGCGGCCAACTTGTTTTTTGCCAGCAGTCTGCGCAAATGCTCCCGGCGCACTTCCAGGGGTTGCGCGCGCAAGTCCGTTCCTTCTGCGAAAAGCGCGTCAAACACGTAGTAGACGAGTTCGGTGGTGTCCGATCCGTCGAACGCGTTCTGCAGCTTCTGGAAGTCCGGCTTACCTGCTGCATCCATGGCCACGATTTCTCCGTCCAGCCACGCGCCCTTCAGGCGCAGGGCCTTGAGGGCGCTGGCCAAGGGTGCGAGTTTAGGGGTCCAGTCGTTCCCGTTGCGGGTGACCAACTGCACCTGGGCGCCGTCCACCCGGCTCAAAATGCGGTAGCCGTCGAACTTGAGCTCGTACATCCACGGCTTGGCATCGCGCGGCGGTTCTGAGACCAGGGTTGCGAGCTGGGGCGACAAGGCTTCGGGCAGTGGCGGTGTGGCTGCCGGCTTTGCGGTGCGAGGCGTTTTTGACGGAGCTTGCGGGGTAGCGGCTGTAGCGACCTTTGATGTTCTTGCCGATGGCGCCAGCCCTTTCACGCTGTCCGGCGCAGCTTCCACCACCTTGTATTCCGACTCCGGCCGCGCGTGACCGTCCTTCTCCTTGATGAGCAGCCAGGCCGGCTTTTCGCTCTTTGCCTTGCCACCCATGCGCACCAGTGCCCAGTGTCCCGAGAGCTTGTGTCCATGCAGCACAAACTTGAGGCGCCCCTCGCGCCAGCCCTGCGCGGGGTCACCCTCCGGCTCCCAGGTGCCCTTGTCCCAGATGATCACGCGCCCGGCGCCGTACTGTTTGGGCGGAATCACCCCTTCAAAGCTGTTGTAGCTGATCGGGTGGTCCTCCACCTGCACGGCCATGCGTTTGTGGGACGGGTCGAGGCTCGGGCCCTTGGGCACGGCCCAGCTTTTCATGGTGCCGTCGATCTCCAGGCGAAGGTCGTAGTGCAGGTGCGATGCCCAGTGCTTTTGAATCACAAACTGCCGCTGGCCCACACTCGGCTGGCCCACCTCGTCGGGCTCGGGCGTGATGGAAAAGTCGCGCTTCTCCTTGTAGCGGGACAGTGGATCGCTGCTTTTCATCGGGCGCTTTCTTGCGGGTGGCGAAGGATGATGGGATGCGCCAGCGCACAACGCTCGTCCGCTGCGCCGGTGGATGGGATGGTTTCGCGCGGCTTCAAAAGCGTCTGTAGGAAAGCGCCGCTTCGCCAGCGCAGTGGCATGCGCTACCGCCATCGGCCTACATTTGCGCCCCTTGCGCATCCCCACAATCACGCGACAACAGCCACAGAAGGATCACCATGCCGACGGAAACCGAGCAAGAGAATGTTTTTGGCACTGCCGACGGGAGTACCTACTCGGCGGTGTTGTCGAACGCCGGCGGCCGCCTGACGGTGCACAGCCTGTTGATTGACGGGCACAACGTGCCGGTGCCCCACGGGGAGTGGACCACCCGTGAGGAGGCGGTGAAGGCGCTCCAGGACTACGCCAAGGGCGACCGCCAGCCCTGACGCGCGCACACCGCACCACCGGGAGCCTTGTAGCTACCGGCTGGCCCCCGATGCGCCGTGCCGCTTCAGCCGGCAATTGACCGCCCCAAGGACCAACGGGCTGGGTCGATGGCTGTCACGCGTGTCCCAGCGAGCCGTGGACCTGCCAGCCCCTCCTGTCAGCCGCCGTCGCCTGCATTGCCGGTGATGGGCAACACGATCCCGGTGATGTAGCTCGAGCAGCAGGGCGCTGCCAGAAACACATAAGCCGGCGAAATTTCTTCCGGCTGGGCGGGGCGGCCCATCTGGGTCTGTTCGCCAAACTTGGCAATGTCTTCAGGCGACTTGTCGGCCGGGTTGAGCGGCGTCCAGACGGGCCCCGGGGCAACGGCGTTCACGCGGATGCCCTTTTCCACGAGGTTGTGGGCCAGCGCTTTGGTAAACGCGTGGATGGCGCCCTTGGTGGCCGAATAGTCCAGCAGCTCTTTGCTGCCGCGCAGCCCGGTGACCGAGCCGGTGTTGATGATCGCGTCGCCCGCATGCAGGTGCGGCACGGCCGCCTTGGCCATGCGGAAGTAGCCGTAGATGTTGGTCTGAAACGTTTCGTCAAACCGCTCTTCTGTGAGCTCTTCGATCGACGTGGCATGTTCCTGGAATGCCGCGTTGTTGACCAGCACGTTGAGCTTGCCGAACTCCGCCACGGTCTTTCGTACCGCCTCAGCGCAATAGGAGGGGTCTTTCACGTCGCCGGGCAGCAGGATGCAGCGGCCGCCTTCGGCCTCGACCAATGCCTTGGTGTGCTCGGCATCTTTGTGTTCCGAGAGGTACGCCACCGCCACGTCGGCGCCCTCGCGGGCAAAAAGCACTGCCACGGCCCGGCCAATGCCGGAATCCGCCCCGGTGATCAGGGTGGCAAAGCCCTTGAGCTTTGCGCTGCCCTGGTAGTGGGGCGCCTCGAAGCGGGGCTTCAACTCCATCTCCTCTTCGATGCCCGGCTTGGTGAGGTGCTGGCTCGGCATCTTGGGTGCGGGCTCGGCGCGGCCCGGGCCGGGCGCGGCCGCCTTGGGGGATTCGGCTGGAGCGGACTGGCTGTCCAGCCGGTCCTGCTGCGCCTGGATCTCCTGCTGCTTTTGGACGGTGGCGTGGGTACTGGCTGAATTTTTTGGGTTGGCGTCGTCGTTGGATACAGGCATGTGAGGGTCTCGGTAAAAAGAACAAAAAAGGGGCAGGACCGCAGGCCACGCTGCGGGGGAAAGAGGGCGAACCGGTACGGTTAGCGACGCGGAGAGCGCTTTAACCCAACGGCTTCCACAACGGCGGCTCGGGGTCGGGAAAACGGGGCAACACGCGGCGGGGCGGGGCCATGGCCTCCCACTGGCGCATGCGCTTCAAGGCGCGGGGCTTGAGGGCGTCGGGGCCGGAGCGGTGTGTCTTGGACATGGATGTCTCCAGAGCATCGTGGGAAATTTGATTACCCCACCCCTAGGACCCCGCTGGTGTCAGACAGTGCTGATTCCCGGCATCGGATCAGAGGGGGAAGGCTCCTGCAGCTGGTCGGATGCCGCAGAGGCTGCCTTGGCTTTTGCATGGCCCAGCATCTCCGCCATCCAATGAACCAGCAGGGTGGTGTAAGCCTCGCTCCACTCGGGCTTGGCCAGGGCGTGGTCGGCCCCTTCGATCACACGGTAAGTCATCGACCGTGTGCGCAAAAAGGCAGCGCGGTAGTTTTCGATCACCGCGTGCGGGACGATGGAGTCGAGCTCTGACTCCACCAGCAGCACATCGCCTTCAAACACCGCGCTGGCTGCCAGCGCCCGGTTGCTGTCGGGCTCCAGCTTTTGTGCGCGGTAGCGGGCGATCTGCTGGCGGTCCAGGTGTTGTTTGGACACCAGCCAATCCTCGTCCTGGTAGAGCGCGGGCGCGCGCAGCGCCACCCATCGCACCGGGCGCAATGCGCTCAGGATGGTGGCAAGGTAGCCGCCGTAGCTGCTGCCCACCAGCGCCACGGATTGCGCATCCACTGCCGGGTGGCCCGTCAGCAGGTCGTACGCGGCCAGCAGGTCGTTCAGGTTGTCTTCGCGCGTCACCGTATCGCGGTGTGCCTTGTCGCGCGCATGCCCGCGCAGGTCAATGGTGAGGCAGACGCAACCCAGCGCCGCGATGGCGTGGGCGCGAGCGAGGTATTGCTCCTGGCTGCCGTCCCAGCCGTGGACCAGCAGAACGCCGGGCACCACCGTGTCGGGCGCGACGAGCGTGCCCGCAATCGTGCGGTCGCCCGAGGGGATTTGAATGGCCCTATGCCGTGTGGCCATCGGTGTGCACTAGGGCGTATTTGGTCAACGGCCCCACCTCGGGGTCGATGCCCTGGAAGTACTGCGTGGCGCCGCGGGGAATGGCTTCGAGCGGGCCGAAGGCCTCTACGGTGCTGGCCCGCACGGTGCGAAGGCTGCGCTGGTCGTAGAAGGCCTCCAGCGCCGCCAGCTCTGCGCCGGTGGCGCCACCGATCCGCCACGATTGTTCGAGAACGCCCGAACACCACTCGCCGCTGCTGCGGGCGCCCTGCGCAATGTCGTAGTTGATGCGCGATGCAAAAAAGCCCGGGTAGCAGGCGCGCACGGCGGCGTCGTACACCAGTGCCTGGTCCACCGCAGTGCGCTCCGGGCCGGGCGGGAGCGTGGCCAGCAGCGCGTGGAAGTCACCGCGCACCACCGTGAGGTCAGACCCGCCATACGCCAGTGCACCGTGGTTGTCCCGCGTGAGGCGCTGGCGGCCGTGGTAGGACGCCAGGATGCCCGCCACACGGATTTGGCCCACGCTCAGTGTCTCTACCTGCGTGAGGTTGTGCTCCAGCACCACGCCTTGGCCGACCAGGCCGGCGTTGTCCAGCTCGGCCAGGCATGCGGCGAGCGCAGGTACGTCGGCCACCACGTTCTGGCCGCGGCCGCCGGTTTCGCAGACCGGCTTGACCCGCACGGGCCCCAGCGCGAGGAGCTTTTCGCCTGCGGTCATCACATCCTGGGGTGAATACGCCGAATAGCCCGGCAGCACCACCGAGTGCACGCGCGCTGCGAACTCCGCGTTCCACCCCTCGGGCGCCGGTGCCGTGGGGGACACCAGGGGGTGGGTGATGGCCTTTGTGGCCACAAAAGGGTAGGGCACCACGCCGCCGAGCAGGTCGTCTTCGCCGCGCACACCCAGGCGCTGCGCAGCATCAGCGTGCAGGGTGTCGCTGGGGATCAGGTAGGTGTGCTTGGGCCACAGGGACTGCGGCATTTCTTCGGCAAAAGGACAGCCCTTGAGTTCCGCGACGCGGTGAACGATCTCCTCGCGGGTCATGGTTTCGTGCAGGCTGGCGTGCCCTCGCAGGCCGCGGGTGAACGGCATGACGATTTCCGTCTGCAGCGTCCGGGGCTGCGGTTTCAGTGCTGCATATGCTGCCAACGCCGTCATGCGGGCTCCTTGGCTCTCTGCAAACGGCGAGAGGGACCGGTGGCGCCATCGCCGAGGGGACTTGCATCCATCGTATTTTTGGACGGGGCCCGTGCGGTGTAGGACGACCGAGCACGCGGGCCGAAGCGGGCGCCGGGCCCACGTGCCGGCTGGTGCGCAGGGCGCTATGGAAAAACGCCGGCGGAGGTGGCCCGGGAGTCGGCGCGGAAAAACTTCATCCTGGGTGCCAGGCGGCAGGGGGATCGCGCCAATTTCATATCGGCGAATGGTGCTGCCCGTGCAGCCAGGTCTGCAACCAATTCAGAACTTCAGCAAAAACCTTTCGGTCAGCCCGCTTCGTCCGTCAGGCCGCGGGTGGGAAGGTTGGGCGTGTTGGCGTTGTTCTCCCCGCTGCCCGGCTGCGCCACGGGCCCGGTGGGGCTGGACACACCAGACGTGCCACCAGGGCTCGGACGGGCGTTCCGCGCTGCGCGCCAGGCGTTGAAGTCTTCCGAGAACTTCTGGTACCGCTCTTTGCGCCAGGCACGGTAGTCCTCGTCGAGCAATCGCATCTGCTCTTCGCGCCACTGGTGGTAGTCGGGGTCGTGGTGGGTGGCGCGACCCGGTGGGGCGCCGTGCTGGCTGCTGCCGGCCCGGCCCTCGCTGCCCCAGGCGTAGCTTGCGCGCTCCAGTTCCTGGTAGTCGCGGTAGTCGTTGTCCATGCCGTCGTGTGGGGCGGCCTGCCGAGCGTCAGCGCGGTAGCCGCTCCCGCCCTGAAAACGTTCCACATCCTGTGGCAAGCGGTCCCGCCCGCCTTCGCGAGCACGCGCGCTCAGCCCCGCGTCGCCACGGTAATCGTCATGTACCACGCCGCGCGGACCGGACGGGCCAGCCTCACTGTAGTGCTCCGGCCGGTCGGCAAAGCGGGTGCCGTAGCCGCCGCCCGGCGCTTCGGCCCCGTTCTCCGTGCTGCCACGGGCGCTGTGTTCTGCATACCGGCTGGTGTCGTGTTCGCGCGCCGGGCCTTGTCCGGCTGCGCCGCTGTCCTCGCTGTCCCGATAGCCCATGTCGGTTCTCCTGATGTGTTGGCCACGCGTGCCGGTCTGGCGCGCGGTGCTGGTGCTGCAGCGTCAGCGCTGGTCTTGAGAGGTGCGTTGGGATGTGTCGCCCTGCAGTTGCTGCCCCGCCTGGCTGCCGCCGGCTGGCCCGGCCGGGCCTGACTCGCCGGGCTGGCCCGATGGTCCGCGGCCCGGGCTGTGAGTGCTTTGTGCTTGCTGGCGGCTCCCCGCGGAGCTGTTGCGGGCTTGGCTGTCGTCGCTGTAGCCGTCGCCAGCATGGGGGTCGATGTCGTTGGGCATGAATGCCTCCTCGGAAGAAACGAAAACGTGCACGGTGGTTGTGCGTGAATTCATTGTCAAAGGAGGCCTTGCGATTTCTGTAGGCGCTGTCCTATGCCGCGGGTCGGCGGTTGTCCTCCACCGGCCAGACGATGCACGGTGCCTTTGCGCAAAGGGCTGCAGCTTGGTGTGCGCGGGCAGGGGCCGCAAGCCCTGGATGCAAAAAATGCAGATTGCTATAAAAATAATAGCTATAAGTGATTATGGATCAAGCGCTAGGGCCAATTTTGACCATATTTTTGGAATGGCGACGCCCTACCAGCCGCGCCAGCCCGTCCGCAGCAACGCCGAGCCCGGGCGGCGCAGCCGTCAGTAAGTCTCCAGGTGCAGACGGCCTTCGCGCTTGAGGGCTGCGCCCACCTGGCTCCAGTCCAGCCCGCTGGCGGTGGCGATGTCGCGCAGGGCGATCACCACGCCTTCTTCCATGCTCTTGAGGCCACACACATAGAAGTGGCTGCTGTCGTCGCGCAGCAGCGCGGCCAGGTCGGCAGCGCGTTCGCGCATCAGGTCCTGCACATAACGTTTGGGTTGCCCGGCCGTGCGCGAGAACGCCAGATTGATGTCGATGAAATCCTTGGGCAGGTTTTGCAGCGGGCCAAAGTACGGCAGCTCTTGCTGGGTGCGCGCGCCGAAGAACAGCATCAGCTTGCCGCCCTCGAACTTGCCGCTGTTGCGCAGGCGCCGGCGCCACTCGGTCATCGCGCGCATGGGCGCGCTGCCGGTACCGGTGCAGATCATCACGATGTGCGAGCGCGGGTGGTTGGGCATGAGGAACGAGCTGCCGAACGGCCCCACCACCTGCACCTGGTCCCCCACCTTCAGGTCGCAGATGTAGTTGGACGCGATGCCGCGCACGGGGTTGCCGTCGTGGTCGGTGGTTACGCGCTTCACGGTCAGCGCCAGGTTGTTGTAGCCGGGCCGCTCACCATTGCGCGGGCTGGCCACGGAGTATTGGCGCGCATGGTGCGCCTTGCCCAGCGCGTCGGTGCCGGGCGGGATGATGCCGATGGACTGCCCCTCCAGCACCGGGAACGGCATGCTTCCGAAGTCGAGCACCACGTGGTGGGTCTCGCTCTCAAAGCCCGCCTCGGTGCAGTTGAAGTTGCCCACCACGGTGGCGGTGGTGGGGCTCCTGGGGGGGAACAGGTTGGTGTAGGGGTGCGCAGCCGACCAGGGCGGTACCGTGGCGCCGTACTGGGCAGAACGAAACACCTGCGTGCCAGGCTCCACGGCCGCCGCAGGTGCGGACGGTTGCGCTGCATCCCCGGCGGAGGGCGCTGCGCCCTCGGCGGCCAGTTCATCGGGAGTGAGTTCGGGCGGCAGCTCTTCCCAGGTGAGCTGTTCTTCGATGCTGTAGGCACGTGCCAGCGGCATGGTGCGCCAGTTGTCGATGGAGCCCGTGGGGCAGGGCGAGATGCAGGCCATGCAGCCGTTGCACACATCGGCCCGCACGACGTAGTTGTTGTCGTCGTGCGTGATGGC
>SDXZ01000036.1 GCA_004210805.1 Acidovorax sp. | reverse complement strand
ATGCTGCTCATTGACAGCAGCTTCGGGTTCTTGGTGTCACGACAGTTGTTATGACAGGTAGAATGTAATCATGGATCGATTCACCAGCTAGTTAGGGGAAACACTACTGGAACTACCGCGTGATCCGGCAGAAGCTGTTATGACATGAAGACCAACATACTCATCGGCATCGACCTGGGGTCGAGCAGCCTCAAAGCCCTGGCCCTGGAGGCCGCGACCGGCCGCACCGTGGCCTTGTCCCGCATGCCCCTGCTGCACAACCGCCTGCCCGGCGGCGGCTGCGAGGTGCCCGCCTCCGTGATCCGCTCGGCCCTGGCCACCGTGCTGCGCGACGTGGCGCACCAGCTGGGCAACCGCGTGGGCGATGTCCGCGCCATCGGCTGCACCGGGCACGGCGCGGGGCTGTACGCGCTGGGCACTGACCAGGAACTGGTGGGCGGCCGGGCCGTGGCCTCCACCGACCAGCGGGCCGACGCGCGGGCGCAGTCGCTGGCGCGCACCCACGGCGCGCAGCTGCTGGCCGATGTGGGTTGCCAGCCCTGGCCGGGCCAGCCCACCGTGATTGCGGCCGAGCTGCTGGGCAGCGATGCGGTGCGCAGTGGCACCGTGCAGCGCCTGATGTTTGCCAAGGACTACGTGGGCTTTCTGCTCACGGGCGAGATCGCCACCGATGCCAGCGATGCGAGCACGGCAGGGCTGCTTTCGCTGGCCACGGGGACCTGGTCATCGACGGCGTTTGCCGCCTCGGGCATTGCAGGCTTGTCATCGCAGGCTTTTGGGCCGCTGGTGCAAAGCGGCAAGCCCATCGGCACGGTACAACCCTTCGCGGCCGCGGCCCACGGCCTGCCCGCGGGCATTCCCGTGGCCATGGGCGCGATCGACCTGCTGGCGTCGATGACCGCCATCTGCGCCGAAGAACGCGGCCGCACGGTGTCGGTGCTGGGCACCTGGTGCGTCAACGCCGTCATCGGCCCGGTGATGGAGCCGCAGCCCCGCGTGGCAGCCACCGTCAACTTCGGCCCCACCGACCGGCGCCTGTACATGGAAAACAGCCCCTCGTCGATGGCCAACATCGCCTGGCTGGCCGGCGTGTTGGGCCTGCCGGATGCGCGGGCGGTGATGGACCTGGCGATGTCCGTGCCGCTGGGCGCGGGCGGACTGCGCTTTTTGCCGTTTGTGAATGGTGGGGGCGGTGTCACTGCGGGATTTGTGGGCCTCAAGAGCCACCACACGCGGGGCGACATGGCCCGCGCGGTGGTCGATGCGACGGCCGCACTGCATGTGCGCCATACGGCGCGCCTTGCGGCGGCGGGGCTTGCGGTGTCGGAGTCCACCATCCTGGGTGGCGGCGCCAGCGACACGCGCCTGGTGCGCCTGCTGGCCGGCCTGCTCGGGCGCCCGGTGGAGCGTTGCGCCGACGACGAAACCGGCGCGCGCGGCGCGGCGATCTACGCGGCGAAGTCGCGCGGTATGGACACAGCGCCCCTGCGCGCGCCCTGCGACACGGTCGAACACGATGCCCGCCAGGCGCGGGCCCACGCGGACTACAACGCGGCCTTCAACGAATTGATCGACACCATGGCGCCCGTGTTGGGCCACTTGGCGGGCAGCGCAGCAGCCCCGCCGCCGTTGCAGCAGTCACAGCACGAGGCCCCGCTGCACGCGGCCGTCCCCGCGCACAGCGTGGAGGTGTTGCCATGAACAGCGCCAGCAGCTTCTCCCCATCGCCCTTC
Source organism: Acidovorax sp. (assembly GCA_004210805.1). GTDB lineage: Bacteria > Pseudomonadota > Gammaproteobacteria > Burkholderiales > Burkholderiaceae_C > Acidovorax. The sequence continues at coordinate 22,242 of SDXZ01000036.1, read as the reverse complement.
GTGCGCCCGGCCGCCGTGGCAGGCCGGCATTTTGCGACCGTGATCGTCGGCGCCGGCATCAACGGCGTGGGCGTGTTCCGTGACCTTTCGCTGCAGGGCGTGGACTGCCTCATCGTGGACAAAGGCGACTTCAGCGCCGGCGCCAGCAGCGCGCCCTCGCGCATGATCCATGGCGGCCTGCGCTATCTGGAGAGCGGCAGCTTCTCCTTGGTGGCGGAGGCCACGCGCGAACGCAACCTGCTGCTGCGCAACGCGCCGCATCTGGTGCAGCCTTTGAAGACCGTGGTGCCGCTGTCGAGCTTTTTTGGCGGGCTGATGAGCAGCGCACTCAAGTTTTTGGGCCGCACACCGCCCCAGCGCACGCGCGGCTTGCTGGCGGTGGCCACGGGTCTGCGCCTGTACGACCTGCTGGGACGGCGCCAGCGCGTGATGCCCAACCACCGCATCGGCCGCGTGCAGCCAGCGGACCGCCTGCTGTTTCGCACGGCGGTGCGCTGGACGGCCACGTTCTTCGATGCCTGGATCAGCCATCCCGAATGGCTGGTGCTGGAGCTGATGCGCGACGCCTGCCGCGACGAGCCGCGCTCGGCGGCCAGCAACCACTGCCGCGTGATGGGCTGCGCGGGCAAAACGATTACGCTGCGCGACGAGATCACGGGCGAGGTCGTGCAGGTCACCGCCGACAGCGTAGTGAATGCCAGCGGTGCGTGGCTGGACCGCAGCACCGCGCTGCTCGGCGGCGCCGTGCCGCGTGTGATGGGCACCAAGGGCTCACACCTGGTGCTCGACCACCCGGCGCTGCGCGACGCACTGAGCGGGCGTATGGCGTACTTCGAAGCGCTGGACGGGCGCGTATGCATCGTCTACCCCTTCCTCGGCCGCGTGCTGGTCGGCTCCACCGACATCCCCGTGGACGACCCGGACCAGATCACCACGGAACCGGCCGAGGTGGACTACCTGCTCGAGGTGCTGGGCGAGGTGTTCCCCAACCTCAGCTTTGGCCGGGGCAATGTGGTCTACACCTACGTGGGCGTGCGGCCGCTGGCGCGGTCGGATGCGGATAAGCCGGGCCAGATCTCCCGCGACCATTCGGTGGTGGTCGATCCACCCTCGCATTCGCGCGACATTCCGGTGGTCGGGCTGGTGGGCGGCAAGTGGACCACCTTCCGCGCGCTGGCCGAAGAGGCCACCGACGAGGTGCTGCAGTGGCTGGGGCGCGCGCGCACCGCATCCACCCGGCAGCTGCCCATTGGCGGCGGGGCCCACATGCCGCAAGACGCGCAGGCGACCGAGCAGTTTGTCCACCGCATCACCACAGCGTCGGGCCTGGCCCGCACCCGCGCCCAGGTGCTGCTGCGCCGCTATGGCGCCGAGGCTTTTGGCTTGGCGCAGGGCTTCAAGGTGGCGGGCGATGCGCCGCTGCAGCACGCCCCCGAATATTCGGTCGCCGAAATTGCCTGGCTGTGCACCGAAACCGGAGTGATCCACCTCGATGACCTGGTGATCCGCCGCACCCTGCTGGCCATCCGCGGGCTGGTGACGGACGCCCTGCTCGCCGAAATGGCCCGCATTGCGGCGGAGGCACTGGGATGGGACACCGGGCGCGAACAGCAGGAACTGCACAATTGCGCCACCGCATTGCGCGAGCGCCATGGCGTGCGCCTGGCACCTGCCGCCGCGACCCATGCCCCCGACACCACCGAAACCACGACGGCCCCCACCGATGCCGCACCCGCTGTGCATGCACCATTGACTATCCATCCGGCCCTGAGCCCGTCCTGACGTGAACTCTCCGAACGAACTCCCTCCCCTGCTCGACCGCAACTCCGAGTCACCCCTGTGGGCGCAGTTTCGCGATGCCCTGCGCCTGCAGATCCTGCAGGGCGAGCTGGCCATCGGGGCCAAGCTGCCGTCCGAGGCCGAGCTCGGCGAGCAGTTCGGCATCTCGCGCATCGTGGTGCGCGAGGCGCTGGCCGACCTCGTGCGCAACAACCTCATCTACAAGATCAAGGGCCGCGGCGCCTTCGTGGCGGCGCGTGAACGCGACGAAGATTTCGTCTCGACGGTGCTGGGCTTCTCGGACGAAATGGAGCGCAAGGGCCGCTCGGTGCGCACCCAGGTCCTCGTGCAACAGCTGCGGGACCCCACGCCGCAGGAGATCAGCGCGCTGGGGCTCACGGACGACACCCAGGTGGTCGCGCTCAAGCGGCTGCGCAGCGTCGACGGCGAGCTGCGCCTGCTGGTGGAAACCGTGGTGCCCGCGGACCTTGCGCCCGGCCTGCACCGCATGCGCCTGGACGACCGCTCGCTGTACGACGTGCTGCGCCGCCAATACGGCGTGCGCCTGGTGCGCGCCGAGCGCTGGATCGACGCGGTATTGCCCGATGGCGAGACCTGCGAACTGCTGCAGTTGGCAACGCCCGAGCCGCTGCTGCGCATTGAGTCGATTGCCTATGGCGCCAACGGCCGGCGCCTGGAGTACTACAACGCGCTGCACCGCTGCAAGTCGAGCCGGCTGCACGTGCAGACGACGACCTGAAGGCTGCCTGCTGCGCCGCAGACGGGCCACAGGGTCCCACGTAGCGGGCGGCCAGGTCGTCACCGCGTCGTCCGATCCCGGGCTGGACGACGCCTCACACGCAGACCACCGCCTCCACGGGGAGGCACGGACCGGAGTGCGCCGTTTGGCATCCTTAAAGCCTGACAGGCCACCGCAACGCCTGGAACGCCCGATAGCGCCTGGAAAACGCCGCCAAAGCAAATACTATAAAAATGATAGCTACAACCGCTTACAGAATAAGCGCTAGAGCACATTTTTACTCAAAATTCATCACCCAGGGATGGCTCCGGGCCGCGAATACGCTGTGTGCAGCGCCAGCGGCGGCGCGCGCCGCTGCGGCACCCGCGACTGACGTTGGTCCCGCTATTCCCTGGACTGGGCTGGGCTGGGAATTACCAGACCATCAAAACAGACTCCCCTGCCCCCGCGTGAGCCCCGGCCGGAACTGCGACAGGTCCAGCTCCACCCGCTCGCGGTTAAGTCCCAGGCGCCGGCACGCGCCTGCAAACCGCTGGCGCAGCAGGTCGGCCCACAGGCCGCTGCCCTTCATGCGCGTTGCAAAGTTGGCGTCATAGCTTTTGCCCGCGCTGCGCTGCGCCGCGTCGATGCTGTGCAGGTCCTGCACGCGGGCCAGAACCCGGGCCGCCCGCTGTGGGTAATGCACTTCGAGCCATTCCTTAAACAGCCCGTCCAGCTCCCACGGCAAGCGCAGCACGGTGTAGAACGCGCTGCGAGCCCCCGCGTCATACGCGGCCTCCAGCACGTGTTCCATGTCTTCGTTCAAGAAGGGAATCTGCGGCGCGACGCTCACGCCCACCGGCACGCCTGCCTCGACCAATGTGCGAATGGTGCGAAGGCGCCGGTGCGGCGCGGCAGCGCGGGGCTCCAGGCAACGGGCCAGTTGCGCATCCAGCGTGGTAACCGTGATGTAGACCGCGCACAGGTTTTGCGCGGCCAGCGGTGCCAGCAGGTCCAGGTCGCGCTCGACCGCGCTGGACTTGGTGATCAACGAGAACGGATGGCGCGCATCACGCATTACCTCGATCAACGCGCGGGTCAGGCGCAGTTCGCGCTCTATGGGCTGGTAGCAGTCGGTGTTCGAGCCGATGTTGATGAGCTTGGGCACATAGCGCGGCGCGCTCAGCTCGTGGCGCAACACTTCGGCAATGTTGCGTTTGGCGATGAGCTGCGTTTCAAAATCCAGCCCCGGCGAAAAGTTGAGGTAGCTGTGGGTGGGCCGAGCAAAGCAGTAGATGCAACCGTGCTCACAGCCGCGGTAAGGATTGACGGACAGGTCAAACGAGATGTCGGGCGAGTCATTGGCGCTGAGGGCACTGCGCGCGTTTTCAAAGTGCACCGTGGTGGCAAGCGCCCGCAATGCGTCATCGTCGCCATCGCTTTCCGAACCATGGCCCGCATCCGCCGCGGCTCTCCCGTGGTGCCAGCCGTCATCCACCACCTCGCGCACATCGCGGCTAAACCGGTGTGGCATCGCGGTGGCCGCCCCGCGCCCGCGGATGGCCTGCAGCGGCACGCGCACTTCGACCGGCAGGTCGTGCGCATCAGGGTCGGGCGGGCGGTTGGGGCTCATAACTGTACAAATATACAGTTATTTTGCGCCCGCCGCATCCGTACGCGCACATCGCCCCACCACCACAGCAGCCGCGGCTATTCCCTGAAGAGTTGCTCGATCAAGCCCCGCAGCCACTGGTTGCCAGGGTCGCTTTCAAACCGCCGGCTCCAATGCAGCGACACCGTGAAGTCGCGCAGCGGCAGCGCCGGCTCGATCACGGTGTAGCCACCCTCGGCCGCAAAGGTGCGGGCGATGTTGCGCGGCATCACCACCGCGAGGTCGGTGGCACGCACGATGGCGGGCAGCACCATGAAGTGCTCAGTGGTCAGGCGCAGGCGGTCTTCGAGCTGCTGCATCTCAAGGATGCGCAACGTGTCCGAGTGGCTGCGCACCGCCACAAATTCGAGTTGCCGCAAGTCGCTGAGCAACGCCGGCCCGCTGCGCCGGCGCGCGGCGAACGGGTGTCCGGCACGCAGCAACACCACGTAGCGGTCCTTGATGAGCTGCACGCGCTGCGTGTCCTTGACCGTGGGCAAAAAACCGAACGCGAAGTCGATGCGGCCGCTGTCCAGGCGCTGGGCGATCTCGCTGCGCGGCACGGGCAGGGTCTCAAGCCGCACGCCGGGCGCCTCGCGGCGCAGCGCCACCATCAGCTCGGGCAGAAAACGGCCTTCGCCGATGTCGCTCATGTGGATGCGGAACACCTTGCGCGAATCGGTGGGGCTGAACAGCGCGGATTCGTTGAGCGCCTCCTCCAACAGGCCGAGCGCACTGCGCACGGCATCGGCCAGCCGGTCGGCCTTGGGCGTGGGCTCCACGCCGCCGCCAGCGCGCACGAACAGCGGGTCCTTGATCAACAAGCGCAGCCGCGTCAGCGCCTGGCTTGCTGCCGGCTGCGTCAAGTCCAGCAGGTCGGCAGCGCGGCTCACGTTGCGGGTGCGGTAGACGGCGTCGAACAGCCGCAGCAGGTTGAGGTCAATGTCCTTGATATGCATTCAATGAATATGGCTTAGTCGTTTCATTGTATTGATGGATGTTCCGCGCCGGCCCAAGATCGGCCACTGCTCCTCTTTCAAGCCCTTGCCATGCACCAGGCCCACTCCGCCAACGCCGTCCCCGCCGCTGCGCACCTCTCCACCCCGGCTACCGCCGAACCCGCGCGGCGCCCTACCGTGCGCGAAGTGGTGCTCGACCTGTTGCGCGGGTTCCAGATCAACACCATCTTCGGCAACCCGGGCTCGACCGAGCTGCCGCTGTTCCTCGACTTCCCGAGCGACTTCCGCTACATCCTGGGCCTGCAAGAGTCGGTGGTGGTGGGCATGGCCGACGGCTACGCGCAGGCCACGCACAACGCGGCGTTTGTGAACCTGCACTCGGCCGCGGGCGTAGGCCACGCCATGGGCAACATCTTCACGGCGCACAAGAACCGCACGCCCATGGTCATCACGGCCGGGCAGCAGGCGCGGTCCATCCTGCCGTTCGACCCCTTTTTGTTCTCGTGCCAGGCCACCGAGCTGCCCAAGCCCTACGTGAAGTGGAGCATCGAGCCCGCCCGCGCCGAAGACGTGCCGCTGGCCATCGCCCGCGCCTACTACATCGCGATGCAGCAGCCGCGCGGGCCGGTGCTGGTGTCGATCCCGGCGGACGACTGGGACAAGCCTTGCGAGCCCCTGCAGGCGCGCACCGTGAGCACCGAGACGCGCCCTGAGCCGCGCGTGCTGCAGGCCATCGGCGATGCGCTGGATGCCGCGCAGCGCCCCGCGTTCGTCGTGGGTGCCGCTGTGGACCGCGACCGCGCCTGGGACGATGTGCTGGCACTGGCCGAGCGGCACAACGCTGCCGTGTGGATCGCACCCATGTCCGGCCGCTGCGGTTTTCCGCAAGACCACCGCCTGTTTGCGGGCGTGTTGCCTGCCATGCGCGAGAAGATCGTGGCGCTGCTTGGTGGGCACGACCTGGTGTTTGCGCTGGGCGCTGCCGCGTTCACCTACCACGTCGAAGGTTTTGGCCCCCACGTGCCGCCCGGCGCGCAGCTGGTGCAGTTGATCGACGACCCGGGAACAGCAGCGTGGACGCCCGAGGGCACCTCGGCCGTGGGCAGTGTGCGCCTGGGCGTGCAAGAGCTCCTGACGCGCCTGGCACCCGCCGCGCGCGCCCTGCCCCCAGCACGCGCCCCGCGGCCGCGCGCAGAGCCCTCGCGCCCTTCCGAACTGATGAGCGTGCCCTATGTGATGCAGACCCTGGCCGAGGTGCGCGATGCGGCCTCGATCGTGGTGGAGGAAGCACCCAGCTCCCGCGCCGCCATGCATGCCCACTTGCCTATCCTGCAGAGCGAAACTTTCTACACCATGTGCAGCGGCGGGCTGGGCTATGGCCTGCCCGCCGCCGTGGGCGTGGCCCTGGCCAAGCCCGACCGCAAGGTCATCGGGCTCATCGGCGATGGCTCGGCGATGTACTCCATCCAGGCGCTGTGGAGCGCGGCGCAGCTCAAGCTGCCCATCACCTTCATCATCCTCAAGAACCGCCGGTATGCGGCGCTGCAGGAGTTCGCGCCCACCTTCGGCTTTCACGAAGGCGACAAATTGGAGGGCACCGACCTGCCGGACCTGGACTTCCTGGCGCTGGCCCGGGGCCAGGGCTGCGAGGCCGTGCGCGTGAGCGACGCCGCCCAGCTGCCCGGCGTGCTGCGTGCGGCGCTGGCACACCCTCGCGCCATCCTGGTGGAGGTGGACGTGGCGTAAGCGCCCGCTGAACGCCCAAACACCTCTGCCTGGCGAACACCTTTTCATCCCTCCTTTGCACCCCACAAGACCCGGCACACCCGGGCCCCACCCGGAGACAAGCATGCGTTCATTTCTTACCCTTTCCACACCGCGCCGCCTGCTGGGCGCCCTGGCCCTCGCAGGCGTTGCATCTGCCCTGCTGCTGCCCGCTGCAGCAGGGGCCGACACTTGGCCCGGCAAGCCCATCAAGGTGGTCGTCAACTTCCCGGCGGGCGGGGCGGCCGACCAGATCGCCCGCGCGGTGACCGTGCCGCTGCAGGCGGCGCTGGGCCAGCCCGTGGTGGTCGAGAACAGGGGCGGCGCCGGCGGCAACATCGGCGGCGAGGCAGTGGCCAAGTCGCCGGCCGACGGCTACACCTTGCTCATGAGCTCGGGTGGCATGGTGTCGGTCAACCCGCACCTGTATCCCAAGATGCCGTTCGACCCCGTCAAGGACCTGGTGCCAGTGGCCGCCGCCGCGCGGGTGCTGGTGTTCCTCGAGGTCAAGCCCACACTCCCGGTCAACAACATCGAGGAGTTCCTGAGGTACCTCAAGGCCAACCCCGGCAAGCTGAGTTTTGGCACGCCGGGCAACGGCAGCTCGCCGCACCTGGCGGCCGAGATGCTCAAGACCCAGGCCGACGTGTTTTCCGTGCACGTGCCATACCGCGGCGCGGCCCCCGCCATGCAGGACTTGCTGGGCGGGCAGGTGGATTTCATGTTCGATCCGGGCATTGGCCTGCAGCATGTGAAGACCGGCAAGCTCAAGCTGCTGGCCGTCGGCAGTTCCAAGCGCTCGCCGCTGTTCCCCGACGTGCCCACGCTCGACGAAGTGGGGCTCAAGGGGTTTGACGCCGATACCTGGTTTGGTTTTTATGCCCCTGCAGGCACACCCGCCGAGGTGGTGACCCGGCTGAACCGCGAGATCAACAAGGTGCTGGCCACCCCGGCCGTGCAGGAACGCATCAACGCGCTGGGCGGCGTACCCGCACCGATGTCGCCGGCCGACTTCGGCGCCCGTGCTTCCATCGACAGCAAACGTTTTGGCGCGCTGATCAAGGCACGCAACATTCAGGGCGATTGATCTATGGATAGAGGCGGTACGGAGCCCTTCGCTTTGCGCTGAACCCCCGTCCGAAAGCGCAGGCGAGCTGCACCGCTGAGGGCCGCCTGCGAGACTGCCGGCAACACACGGCTTGGTGCGCCCGCGCCCAGCAGTGACAATGGCACCCGCCATGACCACGCCACTCCCGCCCGACATGCCACCCGGCATCGACACGTTCGATCCGGACTCCACCCTCGCCTTCCAGCGCCGCATGGAGCGGGCGCCCGAGTGGTTCTGCTCGTTCCTGGCCGGCAACAGCCGCGAAAAGAGCCGCCTCAAGCGCGAGATGGCCACCATGAAGGGCTCGGTCGTGTGGCTGGTGCAGCAGCGCCGCCAGGGCAACTGGACCGCCGAAGAACGAACGCACCTGCGCGATGTGATGCGGTCGGCGTCATCGGTCAGCCCCTATCTGTTTATCTGGGTGATTCCGGGGTCGATGTTGCTGCTGCCGTTCATGGCCTGGTTTCTGGACAAGCAACGCAAGCGCCGCGAGCGCAAGCTGTCGGGCTAGTCACCCAGCCCCGCGGTGACGCGTGGGGCATTGCCAGTCGCGGCTGGCTGGGCGTTTTGCAACGCTTTAAAGCCCGTCGCGCAGTGCTCGTCGTTGCGACAACGCAGAGAGTGCTGAGCTGCCAGCGCGGAGAATCGGCGCCAAAAACCCGGCGCTCAGCCAACGGTCGATTTCATGCCCAGTTGTCGATCAAGGGCACCAGCAGGCCTGCCCCCACCAGCACCATCTGCCAGCGAAACGCGGTGCTCCAGGTGGGCACGTGGCGCTCTACCCGCAGGTAGAGCTGGCGCCCCGCCGCCAGCGACAGCACAAACGCCAGCAGCATGCCCAGCGCATTGAGCCCGGGCGATGCGGGCCACAGGTGGCTGACCACGGCGTTGACCAGCAGGCAGACGGCAAAGTGCACGAGGAACACCGAGTACGACATTTGCCCCAACTGCACCAGCGGCTGCACCCCAGCCCAAGAACGCAGGCGATCCGAGCGCAACGCGGCCACGAGGCACAGCGCGGTCACCAAAGCCACTGCAATGCGGCCGCGGTAGTCGATGGCCAGGGCGACGCCCCCCAACACCAAGATGGCGGCCAGCCAGCCCCACGGGCGCGGCGACCGCACAGCCCAGCAGGCCAGCATCCCCAGGCCGTAGGCGCCAAAGAAATACACCGCCCACATATCCAGACCGGACATGCGGTTGAACACCCACAGCGACGCGGCCACGCCCGCCACCACGGTGCCCTGCGCCAGCATCGCTGCATGGCGCCGTGCCCAATCACCCGGCAGTGCGCGCACGCCGGCCCAGAGCAGCACGCTCAATACAAACAGCTGAAAGTCGATGGCCACGTACCACACGCCGGCCGACAAGGCGCTTTCGCCCAGGAGATCCTGAAGCAGCAGTGCGTTGGCCACCAGTTGCGCCAAGGTGGGCTCATCGGGCACGGAGGGATGGTTCATCCACGGCCGCACCAAGGCTGCCACCACCACCGTCAACAGCAGGGCCACGGCATACGGCACCACCAGCCGCACAAACCGCTTGGCCATTGCATGGCCCGCAAGGTCAAACCGCGCAATGCCCTGCGGCGCAAGGCTGGCAGCGGCCAGGTAGCCCCCGAGCACCAGGAACACCTGCACGGCCATGCGCCCGTAGTCGTACAGCCACGCAATCAGCGCGGGGGCCAGGGGCTGGGCGATGTCCGACATGGGCCCATAGAAGGCCAGGTGGTGCCACACGATGGCGGCGCACGCCAGGCCTTTGGCCATGTCGATGATGGGCGTACGGGATGCGGAAGAAGACATGAGAGACGGTGGGAGCGAAGGGGCAATGCGCCTACAGGAACGCTTGCCAAAGCCCTCTATTGTCGCCTGGACCGCAATCCTGCGCCTGTGTGGAGGCTCCGGGATGCCCGCCTGCCGCTGCGCAGTGGCCGGAATCTGGCCTTCGATACCGGTGCAGTGGAGCCGCTGAGGAGCTGCGCCGCCATGGGGTTCGCCAGCCCGCGATTGCAAAGGGAAGCCAGCAGTACGAAGCAAGGAGCTTGAACATGGACACCTTCACCCTGTCGCGCATCCAGTTCGCTGCCAACATCAGCTTTCATATCCTGTTCCCCACCATCACGATTGCCCTGTGCTGGTTTCTGGTGTTCTTCCGCCTGCGGCACTCGGCCACCCGCGGCACGCCGGCTGCCAAGGGATGGGAGCAGTCTTACTACCTGTGGACCAAGGTGTTTGCGCTCACATTTGCATTGGGCGTGGTCTCGGGCATCACGATGAGCTTTCAGTTCGGCACCAACTGGCCCGGCTTTATGGAGCACGTGGGCAACATTGCGGGCCCGCTGCTGGGCTATGAGGTGCTCACCGCGTTCTTCCTCGAGGCCACGTTCCTCGGCATCATGCTGTTTGGCCGGGGCCGTGTGTCCGAGCGGGTGCACCTCATCGCCACGCTCATGGTGGCTTTGGGCACCACGCTGTCGGCGTTCTGGATTCTGAGCCTGAACTCGTGGATGCAAACGCCCGTGGGCTACGAAATCATCGATGGCAGATTCCACGCAGTGGACTGGCTTGCCATCGTGTTCAACCCGTCGTTTCCCTACCGCCTGGGCCACAAGCTGCTGGCATCGACGCTCACCGCGGGTTTCCTCATCGCCGGGGTGAGCGCCTGGCAGCTGCTCAAGGGCGCGGCCACCGAGGGCACGCGCAAGGCCTTGCGCACCGCCGTCACCACCGTGGCCATTGCGATCCCGCTGCAGATCTTCATGGGCGATCTGCACGGCCTGAACACGCTGCAGCACCAGCCCGCCAAGATGGCAGCCATCGAAGGCCTGTGGCACACCGAAAAGGGCGCGGCGCTCACCCTGTTCGGTGTGCCCAACGAGAAGGAGGGCCGCACCGACTACGCGCTGCAGATTCCCAAGGCCGCGAGCCTGATCCTCGCGCACGACATCGAGGCCGAGCTCAAGGGTCTGAACGAGTTCCCCGGTGCCCACCCGCCGGTGGCGCCGGTGTTCTGGGCTTTTCGTGTGATGGTCGGCATGGGGATGCTGATGCTGGCCGTGGCCTGGACCAGCGCCTGGGTCTTGTACCGCCGCCGTCAGCGTGCATCGGTGGCCCTGCCCCGCGCGCTGCTGCTCACGCTGGTGGGCATGACGTTCTCGGGCTGGGTGGCCACGCTGGCCGGCTGGTACGTGACCGAGATCGGCCGCCAGCCCTACCTGGTCTATGGCCTGTTCAAGACGGCGGATGCAGTGGCCGCACACCCTGCGGGCATGGTGGCGACCACCTTGGCGGCTTACCTCGCTGTGTATGTGCTGCTGCTCGTGGCCTACATCGGCGTGATCAAGTACATGTCCGAGCACGCGACCATGCCCGTGCCCGCTGTGCCGCCCCCAGGGCAGTCGCCGCTGCCCCTCCCCCCAGCCGCATAAGGAGACCACGATGGAAATGACCCTGGCCCACACCCTGCCCCTGGTCTTCATGGCCATCATGGGCCTGGCTCTGCTGGCCTATGTGATCCTCGACGGCTACGACCTGGGCGTGGGCATCCTGCTGCCCTTTGCCACCGATGCCGAAAAGGATGTGATGGTCTCCAGCATCGGCCCCTTCTGGGACGCCAACGAAACCTGGCTGGTGCTGGGCGTGGGCGTGCTGCTGATCTGCTTTCCGTTTGCGCACAGCGTGGTGCTTTCGGCCCTGTACCTGCCCGTGGCCGCCATGCTGCTGGGGCTGACCCTGCGCGGCGTGGCGTTCGACTTCCGGGTGAAGGCGCGCGATGCGCACAAGGCCACCTGGAACAAGCTGTTTGCGGGTGGCTCGCTGGTGACCACGCTGGCGCAGGGCTGGATGCTGGGCGCGTACGTCACGGGTTTTCAGAACGACGCCTGGGGGCTGCTGTTTTCCGCCGGCATCGCGCTCACGCTGCCGGCGGCGTATGCCATGCTGGGTGTGGGCTGGCTGCTGATGAAAACGGACGGCGACCTGCAGCGCAAGGCGACCCGCTGGGGCCGTCGCGTGCTGTGGCCGATGGGGCTGGCGCTGCTCGGTATCTCGCTGGCCACGCCGCTGGTCAGCCATACCGTGTTCGCCAAATGGTTCGTGCTGCCCGAGTTGTTTGCGCTGCTGCCGATTCCGCTGGCGTGTGTGGCGGCGTTCTTTGCCATTCGCCACGTGCTGGCCACCGAGCGCGTGGTGACTGCAGGCTACGGCTGGATCGTGTTCGCGGCCACAGTGTTGATCTTCGTGCTGGCGTTTCTGGGCCTGGCCTACAGCATCTATCCGTACATCGTGATCGACCGGCTCACGGTGTGGCAGGCTGCGAGCGCCCCTGAGTCGCTGGCCGTGATCGGCATCGGCATGGCCATCACCCTGCCGGCGATCGTCGTCTACACGGTGTTCATGTACCGCGTGTTCTGGGGCAAGGCAAGGGAGCTGACGTATGGGTTGTGAGGGCCATCGCTGCAGGCCAGACGACCCTCAGACCGTTCACGCTGAGCTCGTGGAAGCGCTGCGCAAGGCTTTGACAAGCTCAGCCCGAACGGTGGTGGACTGCAAGAGCTGTTCCCATCTGGCGACCCCGTGGACTTGCCCAACACCTCACCGCTCGCAGCAGCTCAATACCGCAAGCTCCCCTCCGCATCCACGATGGCCAGTTCCACATAGGTGGAGCCGTTGTGGCTCTTGGGCGAGTACTTGACGTTGAAGCGCCCGAACGAGATTTCGCCCGCGTCTTCCATGGTCTTGGTGAACGACTCGGTGGTCAGGTTGCGGCCGGTGCGGCGCAGACCCTCGACCAGCAGCCGGGCGTGCACGAAGCCTTCGAACTGCGAGGCCGACGGCTGTGCGCTGGGCGACTTGGCACGCAGCAAGGCCAGGTACTCGGCCACCACGGGCACGGTGGTATTGCGCAGCGACGGCATGATCTGCGCCAGGATGATGCCGCGCGCCTTGTCCTTGAGTTCGCGGTTGATCACGTCCATGCTGGCCACCGAAAAGCCGTAGTACGCGGGCCGGGCCGCGGTCGATTGCACGGCCTTCACGTAGCTGGTGAACGTGGTGCCGGCGGTAGCCACGATGACGGCCTGGGGCTGGGCTTTTTCGGTCGCCTGCGCGGCGGCGGCAAAGTCTGGCTGCTTGGGGTCGACCTTGACCTCGGCCACGAAGGCCAGCTTTTCTTCCTCAGACGCCTTCTTGAGCTCGGCCAGCAGCGTCTTGCCCAGGCCATCGTCCTGGTAGAACACGGCGACACGGCTCATGCCCTGGTGGCGCAGCTGCGACACGATCTTGCCCGCCTCGCTGGCATAACCGGCGCGCACGTGGAACACCAGCGGGTTCAGCGTTTCACGGAACGCCGACGCCCCGGTGACCGGCCCAAACAACAGCGTGCGGTGTTCCTTGATCAGCGGCAGGATGGCGGCTGTTTGCGCCGTGCCGGTGCTGTTGTAGATCATGAAGACCTTGTCGGTCTCCAGCAGCTGGCGCGTGTTGGCCACAGCTTTTGCCGCGTCAAAACCGTCGTCCAGCGTGGTGTAGCGGATCATGCGGCCGTGTACGCCACCCTGCGCGTTGACGGCGTCAAACATCAGCCGCGAGCCCTCGCCATACTGCGCCGTCTGCGGGCCGAGCGGGCCCGACAGCACGGCCGAGGCGCCCAGGCGAATCTCGTCGCCCGTCACCCCCTCATTGCGGGCGTGCGCGCCCTGGCTGGCACCCAGGGCCAGCAGCAGCCCCAGCAAACTCAAACGAAGCATGGCACGTCCCCTCGCAACAATGACGACCGGTGCCACACCGTGTGGCACTTTTTTGGTTATTGATCATCATCATTACCTACCGTGCCGCATGCCGTCTACCAGGGGTTTGCCCTGCCCCGGAGACCGTGTGCGGACGCAGGAGGCGTCCCCAAAACGGCAACGCCCGCAGCGCAATACACACTGCGGGCGCAGGAAAAGAAGCGGCTGCGGGAACCAGCATCAGAGCTTGAGGCGGGCGCGCGCGGCCTCATATTCGGCGCGCAGGCGGGCGACGAGTTCAGCGGTGCTGGTCACGGCGTCGATGGCGCCAATGCCCTGGCCGCAGCCCCAGATGTCCTTCCAGGCCTTCTTGGCGTCGCCGCCGAAGTTCATCTTGCTGGGGTCGGACTCGGGCAGGTTGTCCGGGTCCATGCCGGCGGCGCGAATAGATGGCGCCAGGTAGTTGCCGTGCACGCCGGTGAACAGGTTGCTGTAGACAATGTCGTCGGAGTTGCCGGCCACGATGGCCTGCTTGTACTCGTCGCTCGCACGCGCCTCGTGCGTGGCGATGAAAGCCGAGCCGATGTAGCCGAAGTCGGCGCCCATGGCCTGTGCGGCCAGCACCGCGTCGCCACTGGCGATGGAGCCACTGAGGGCGATGGGGCCGTCGAACCACTGGCGAATCTCCTGGATCAGCGCGAAGGGGCTCTTCACGCCCGCGTGACCGCCGGCGCCGGCCGCCACTGCGATCAGGCCGTCAGCGCCCTTCTCGATCGCCTTGTGCGCGAACTTGTTGTTGATGATGTCGTGCAGCACGATGCCGCCCCAGGCGTGCACGGCCTGGTTCACATCCTCGCGCGCGCCCAGGCTGGTGATGATGATCGGCACCTTGTACTTGGCGCACACCTGCATGTCGTGGTCCAGCCGGTCGTTGCTCTTGTGCACGATCTGGTTGATGGCAAAAGGCGCGGCCGGCTTGTCGGGGTTGGCCTTGTTGTAGGCGGCCAGCGTTTCGGTGATCTCGGCCAGCCATTCGTCGAGCAGTTCGGCGGGGCGGGCATTGAGCGCGGGCATGGAACCCACCACGCCGGCCTTGCACTGCTCGATCACGAGCTTGGGGTTGCTGATGATGAACAGCGGCGAGCCGATGACAGGCAGCGAAAGGTTTTGCAGCGCGGCGGGCAGTTTGGACATGGCAACAACTTCCTGAACAGAATTTTTAGATGAAATAGAGCTCTAGCGCTTGATTGGCAAGCGCCAGCAGCTATTATTTTTATAGCAATAGGCCGCTACCCCGCAGACAGCCCGTCTCCTCACAGCCCGCAGTCCGCAGGCAACACTCAGAACGAGTCCAGTGCCAGCTCGGTCACGCTGGCAGCGCCTTCCACAATGGAGTCGCGCAGGCCGGGCGCCTTGACCAGGATGTGCTCTGCGTAGAACTGCGCCGTGGTGATTTTTGCGCGCATGAAGGCAGCGTCCTGTCCCTTTTGCAACAGCTCTTGCGCCACCAGCAGGCTGCGCGCCAGCTGCCAGCCCGCCACCACGTTGCCGGCCAGCATGAGGTAGGGCACGCTGCCAGCAAACACCGCGTTGGGCTGGGCCTTGGTGCCACCGGCCACAAAGTCGATCACATCGATGAGCGCCTTGCGTGCAGCCGTCAGGCGCTTGGCCACGGCCAGGGCGGCCGGGGTGCCGCTGGCCAGCAATTCGCCTTCAGTTGTCTCGATCTGCGCGGCAATGCCCTTGGCCACCTGACCCCCATCACGCGCCGTCTTGCGGCCCACGAGATCGTTGGCCTGGATAGCGGTGGTGCCTTCGTAGATGGTCAGGATCTTGGCGTCGCGGTAGTACTGCGCGGCGCCGGTTTCTTCAATGAAGCCCATGCCGCCGTGCACCTGCACGCCCAGGCTGGTGACCTCCAGGCTGGTCTCGGTGCTGTAGCCCTTGACCAGCGGCACCATGAACTCGTAGAACGCCTGGTTCTGCTTGCGCGTGTCGGCATCCGGGTGGTGGTGTGCGGCATCGAACGCGGCAGCGGCCACGGTGGCCATGGCGCGGCAGCCTTCTACCGTGGCACGCATGGTCATGAGCATGCGCTTCACATCGGGGTGGTGAATGATGGCGGCGCTGGCGGCAATGGAGCCATCCACCGGGCGGCTCTGCACGCGGTCCTTGGCGTACTGCACGGCTTTCTGGTAGGCGCGCTCGGAGATCGCGATGCCCTGCATGCCCACCGCGTAGCGGGCGGCGTTCATCATGATGAACATGTATTCGAGGCCGCGGTTTTCCTCGCCGACCAGGTAGCCCACCGCACCACCGTGGTCGCCAAACTGCAGCACCGCGGTGGGCGATGCCTTGATGCCCAGCTTGTGCTCGATGCTCACGCAGTGCGCGTCGTTGCGCGCGCCCAGCGTGCCGTCCTGGTTGACCATGAATTTGGGCACCACAAACAGGCTAATGCCCTTCACGCCCTCGGGCGCACCTGCCACGCGGGCCAGCACCAGGTGCACGATGTTCTCGGCCATGTCGTGTTCACCGTAGGTGATGAAGATCTTGGTGCCGAAGATTTTGTAGCTGCCATCGGCTTGGGGCTCTGCGCGTGTGCGCACCAGGGCCAGGTCCGAGCCCGCCTGGGGTTCGGTCAGGTTCATCGTGCCAGTCCACTCGCCCGTCACCAGCTTTTCAAGGTACGTGGCCTTGAGCTCGTCGCTGCCCGCGGTGAGCAGCGCCTCGATGGCGCCGTCGGTCAGCAGCGGGCACAGCGCAAAGCTCATGTTGGCGCTGTTGGTCATCTCGATGCAGGCCGCGCCGATGGTCTTGGGCAGGCCCTGGCCGCCAAAATCCGCGGGGTGCTGCAAACCTTGCCAGCCGCCTTCGCCGTACTGGCGAAAGGCCTCCTTGAAGCCGGGGGTGGTGGTGACCACGCCGTCTTTCCAGCTCGACGGGTTCTTGTCGCCTTCGAAGTTGAGCGGAGCCAGCACGCCCTCGTTGAACTTGGCGCACTCTTCCAGCACGGCCTGCGCGGTGTCGAGCCCCGCGTCTTCAAAACCGGGGATCTGCGCGATCTGTTCAATGCGGGCCAAGTGCTCGATGGCGAACAGCATGTCCTTGACGGGGGCGATGTAGCTCATGAAAGTCTCCGGGAAAGCGAAATTTCGTCAAAAAAAAGGCATCGCAAGCGATGCCTTTTTGCGGGCCAGCGGCGTGCTCAGAGCGCCTTGACCAGTTCGGGAACGGCCGTGAACAGGTCGGCCTCCAGGCCGTAGTCGGCCACGCTGAAGATCGGCGCTTCGGGGTCCTTGTTGATCGCGACGATCACCTTGGAGTCCTTCATGCCGGCCAAGTGCTGGATAGCGCCCGAGATACCTGCGGCCACGTACAGCTGCGGCGCGACGATCTTGCCGGTCTGGCCCACTTGCAGGTCGTTCGGTGCGTAGCCTGCATCCACCGCTGCGCGCGATGCGCCGATGGCGGCGCCCAGCTTGTCGGCCAGGGGGGTGATGACTTCGTCGAACTTTTCCTTGCTGCCCAGCGCGCGACCACCGGACACGATGATCTTGGCGGCGGTCAGCTCGGGGCGGTCGTTCTTGGCGATCTCGCTGCCTAGGAAGGTGCTCTTGCCGGCGTCGGCGGTTGCTGCAGCGGTTTCCACCGCTGCGGAGCCACCGGTGGCGGCCGCAGCGTCAAAGCCCGTGGTGCGCACGGTGATGACCTTCACGCTGTCGGCGCTTTGCACCGTGGCGACGGCGTTGCCGGCGTAGATGGGGCGCTCGAAGGTGTCGGCAGCGACGACCTTGGTGATGTCGCTGATCTGCGCGACATCCAGCTTGGCGGCCACGCGGGGGGCCACGTTCTTGCCGCTGGCGGTGGAAGCAAACAGGATGTGGCTGTAGCTCGACGCAATGGCCAGCACCTGGGCGGCCACGTTTTCGGCCAGGCCATGCTCAAGGCCCGGGGCATCGGCGTGGATGACCTTGGCAACGCCTGCGATCTGGCCCGCAGCAGCTGCGGCGCCGCCTGCGTTGTGGCCGGCCACCAGCACGTGCACGTCGCCACCGCAGGCGACTGCGGCGGTCACGGTGTTGAGGGTTGCGCCCTTGATGGACGCGTTGTCGTGTTCAGCAATAACGAGTACGGTCATTTCTTGTTCTCCTTAGATGACTTTGGCTTCGTTCTTGAGCTTGTCGACCAGAGCAGCCACATCGGCCACCTTGACGCCGGCACCGCGCTTGGCAGGCTCGGTCACCTTCAGGGTCTTGAGGCGAGGCGCCACGTCCACGCCGAGGTCTTCAGGCTTGACGACGTCCAGCTGCTTCTTCTTGGCCTTCATGATGTTGGGCAAGGTGACGTAGCGGGGCTCGTTCAGGCGCAGGTCCGTGGTGATGACGGCGGGCAGCGTCAGCGACAGCGTCTCAGCGCCGCCATCCACTTCGCGGGTCACGCTGACCTTGTCGGCCGACAGTTCGACCTTGCTGGCGAACGTGGCCTGCGGCAGGTCGGCCAGCGCAGCCAGCATCTGGCCGGTCTGGTTGGCATCGTCGTCGATGGCCTGCTTGCCCAGGATGATCAGGCCGGGCTGTTCCTTGTCGACCAGGGCCTTGAGCAGCTTGGCCACGGCCAGGGGCTGCAGCTCCACATCGGTCTCGACCAGGATGGCGCGGTCGGCGCCGATGGCCATGGCAGTGCGCAGGGTTTCCTGGCACTGGGTCACACCGCAGGACACAGCGATGACTT
Organism: Acidovorax sp.; assembly: GCA_004210805.1. Lineage (GTDB taxonomy): Bacteria > Pseudomonadota > Gammaproteobacteria > Burkholderiales > Burkholderiaceae_C > Acidovorax. The sequence continues at coordinate 3,783 of SDXZ01000036.1, read as the reverse complement.
CGGTCACCAGGCCCTTTTCTTTCAGGCGCACAGCCTCTTCGACGGCGATTTCGTCAAAGGGGTTCATGCTCATCTTCACGTTGGCGATGTCCACACCCGTTTGGTCCGACTTGACTCGGACTTTCACGTTGTAGTCCACCACGCGCTTGACAGGGACCAAGACCTTCATTGCTGCGGCTCCTAGAGAGTTGGTTGAATTGACGTTTACGTAAACTAGAACATTCTATGCCGCACCGCAGCGAGGGGGCCATGGAGCCGCGGCACAGGGGGCAGGATCGAAAAAACGAACGATCGTGCTTTTTGTCGATTATAGGCCAGGGCATGGCAGCCCTGTCTAGAGTTTGCTGTCGCATGCGGTAACCGGCGGGTGGGGCTAGCCGCCGCTCAAGGAGCGGGACTGGGCGACGGTGCTGCCGGGGCAGCGGGCACAGCGCCCCCTGCCAGAACGGCGGGCCGCGCGCCGTCCACCTGCACATGCATGACGCGCTGCGGGAAGGGAATCTGGATTTGGTGGGCGCGCAGCGCCTTGAGGATGGCGCGGTTGATCTCGGAGCGCAGCCCGAGCGACCCGTTCTCCGGATCGGCGATCCAGAACCCCACGGTGAACTCCAGCCCGTCCGCGCCAAAGGCCGACAAAGCCACGCTGGGCGCGGGGTCGCGCAGCACCCGGCTGCTGGCCAGGGCGGCATCCGACAGCAGCTGGCTGACCAGATCCACATCGCTGTCGTAGCCCACGCTGACCACGGTCGACAGCCACACGCGGGGATCGGCCAGCGAGAGGTTTTCGACCCGCTGAATGATCAGCATCTCGTTGGGCACGATGGACTCGCGCCCGGTGGACGAGCGCACCACGGTGTAGCGCGCGTTGATATCGGTGATGCGGCCCTCGAAGTTGTCCACGCGCACGTTGTCGCCAATGCGCATGCTGCGTTCGGCCAGGATAACAAAGCCGCTCACATAGTTGGACGCGAGCTTCTGCAAGCCGAAACCCAACCCCACACCCACGGCACCACCCAGCACCGACAACGCGGTCAGATCGATCCCCACCGCCGACAGGGCCATGATGAGCCCCACAAAGACCAAAAGCGCCCGCACCGCGTTGCTCACCGCCTTGCGCAGCGACAGATCGGCCCCTGAGGCGGCGCGCAGCAGCCGCGCCTCAATCGCCGCCGAAATCCACAGCGCAATCAGCAGCACCGCGCCCGCGGTGAGTGCGCCTTCGATCAGGGTGCGCACCGACAGCGTGGCGCCGCCCACCTTCCAGTGGATCTGGTCCAGCTCCTCGAGCACCAGCGGCAAGAGCCCCGTGACCCACAGCACCATGCCCAGCCACGCCATCCAGGAGATCGACCGCTCGATGGGCCGCACCCAGCCGGCGTCCGGGTAGGCGACCTGCAAGACCTTGACGCCGATGCGGATCACCACCAGCGACACCAGCACCGGGATGGCCACCGTGAACACGGCCAGCGGGATCCAGTGCATCAACGAGGTGCGTGCCACGTAGGCCAGGCTCAGCAGGGCCAGCGGAAACAGCGCCCCGTCAATCACCCGCGTGCCAAACAGAATCGAGCGCGGGTCGCCCTGGCGCAGCCCGCGCTGCAACAGCGACACCAGCAACCATGCCAGCGCCACGCAGCCCGCCAGCGCGGCCAGTTCCACCAGCACCGTGGGGCGCAAAAAGGCCTCTGCCCAGCGGCCCAGGTCATCCAGGATCAAGGTTGTGTCCACAGCCATGGGTCATTGTTTCCAGTGGGGTGGGCGCTTTTCGGCAAAGGCGCGCGCGCCCTCCTGCGCGGCCTCGTCCATCATGTTGGTAGCCATGGCCTGGCCCGCCAGTTGGTAGGCGGCCTCCAGGCCCAGCTCGCGCTGCTGGTACACCAGCGCCTTGCCCATGGCCACGGCCACGCGCGGTTTGTTCAGGATGGCCGTAACGAGCTGCTCGACCTCGGCGTCCAGCGCATCAGCCTCCACCACGCGATTGACCAGCCCCTGCGCCAGTGCGGTGGGCGCGTCGATGAAGTCACCCGTCAGCAGCATCTCCATTGCCCGCTTGGCCGGCACATTGCGCACCAGCGGCACGCTGGGCGTGGCACAGAACAGGCCGTAGTGAATACCGCTGGTGGCAAAGCTGGCGGTATCCGCCGCCACCGCGAGGTCGCACTGCGCCACCAGCTGGCAACCCGCCGCCGTGGCCATGCCCTGCACGCGCGCAATCACCGGCACCGGCAGCTTGTGGATGGTGAGCATCATGCGGCTGCACTGGGCGAAGAGCTTCTGGTAATAGGCCAGCTCAGGGTGCGCCGCCATGTCTTTGAGATTGTGCCCAGCGCAGAAGGCCTTGCCCGCCGCAGCCAGCACCACCACGCGCACCGACTCGTCGCGGCCCGCGTCGTCCAGCGCCTGTTGCAGAGCGGACAGCATCTCGGCGCCCAGCGCGTTGAAGCGCGCCGGGTCGTTCAGGGTCAGGGTGACCACGCCGCGCGCATCGCGGGTGTTCATCAAGAAATTTTCAGGATTCATGGTCGCCTCAGCATTCGCAGTCGTCATGTCTTACTTCTCCAGTGGCAGCGGGGGTCACTGGTGGGCACCGCCCCGCCAGCGCCACCGTGGAACTGGGTTCGCCAGGCCACGGGTGGCGTCCCCCTGGGGGGAAGACGCCGCAGGCGGCTCAGGGGGAGTCAAAGATCTGCCAAGACCCGCAAATGCGCTTCCACGCTGCGCGCCAGCGGGCCCATCACATAGCCGCCCTCCAGGCACGAGACGATGCGCCCCTTTGCATAGCGCAGCGCCACATCCTTCACGCGCTGGGTGATCCAGGCGTAATCCTGCTCGGTCAGGCCCAGCTGCCCCATGTCGTCTTCGCGGTGGCCGTCAAAGCCTGCGCTCACAAAGATCATCTCGGGCTTGAAGGCCTCCAGCCGCGGCATCCACATCATCTCGATGATCTCGCGGATGTCCATGCCACGTGTGTACGCCGGCACGGGCACGTTGACCATGTTCGGCGCCGGGCTCTGGTCGCCGCTGTACGGGTAGAACGGGTGCTGAAATATGCTGACCATCAGCGCGCGCGGGTCGTTGGCCAGAATGTCCTCGGTTCCATTGCCGTGGTGCACGTCAAAATCCACCACCGCCACCCGCTGCAGGTTGTAGCGCTGCAGCGCGTACTTGGCCGCCACAGCCACGTTGTTGAAGAAGCAAAAACCCATGGCCTTGTCGCGGCAGGCGTGGTGACCGGGTGGCCGCACCGAGCAAAACGCGTTCTCGATCTCCCCGGCCATCACCGCATCGGTCGCGGCAAGCGCGGCACCGGCGGCGCGCAGCGATGCCTTCCAGGTATGGGCGTTAATGGAGGTGTCGGTGTCGATCTGCGCGTAGTTGGGGCCGCCGGCCAGAAGCTCTTCGTTGAGCCGGTCGGACATGCCTCGCAACGCAGCAATGTGCATGCGGCCGTGGGCCAGTTCGATGTCGGCCAGTGAGGCCTCGGGGGCGTCGTACCGCTCCAGCGCATCGCCCACGCCGGTGACCAGCAAACGGTCTTCGATGGCATCCAGCCGTTCGGGGCATTCTGGGTGGCCCGGGCCCATCTCGTGTTTCCAACAATCCCGATGGGTGAAATAGCCCGTCTTGCTCACAGTCTTGTCCCCGCGTCTCGCAATTTTTGGAGTTTTTCGGATAACGTCGCGCTATGAATGCACAGCACAAGATCAAATCCTTACTGGATCAGCTTAACACGGTGATTGTGGGCAAACAGGCGCAGGTCCAGGACTGCGTGGCGTGCCTGCT
>SDXZ01000233.1 GCA_004210805.1 Acidovorax sp. | reverse complement strand
TCGCCCAGCGTTTGCTGAAACGGCGGCATGCCGTGCGGGCGCGGGTTGCCGGCCGTGGCGGGCAGGTAGCCGCCCTGCAGCACCACCCGCACCACGTTGGTCGGGTCGGCCAGCAGCACGGCGCGGTTGCCCGCCAGCGTCGGGAAGGCGCCTGCCTGGCCCTGCCCTGCATCGCCGTGGCATTGCGCGCACTGCTGCTCGTACACCTTGCCGCCCCGTGCCATGGCGGCGGCGGGTGGCGCGGTGTAGGGCCCCGGCGTGGCGCGCGCGGCCTGCTGCGGCAGCGCCTGCAGGTACACGGCCATGGCGCGTGCGTCGGCATCGGTCAGGTACTGCGTGCTGCGGAACACCACCTCGGCCATGGGGCCCAGCACCGACCCGTGCGGGGCCACGCCGGTTTTCAGCAAGGCCACCACGTCGTCGGTGGCCCATTCCTTCACTCCCGCCTCGGCCGCCGCGTTGAGCGCGGGGGCATACCAGTTCTGCACCGGGATCAGCCCGCCATTGAAGGCCTTGGCGTCGGCCGTGGCGCCCAGCGCGTTGCGCGGCGTGTGGCAGGCCGTGCAATGGCCCAGGCCGTTGACCAGGTAGGCGCCGCGGTCGTATTCCGCCGTCTTTGTGGGCGCGGCGTCGGCAGCGGTGCTGGCCGCGCCCGGGGCAAAGAACAGCGCACGCCACACCCCCAGCGCCGCCTGCGTGCTGTACGGAAAGCGCAGCGCGTGTTCGCGATTCGCATCGGTTGCGGGGGGAACGCTGCGCAGGTACGCAAAGATGGCGTCCGAATCCGCGCGCGTCACCTGGGTGTAGTTGGGGTAAGGGAAGGCCGGGTACAGCAGGCGCCCGTCCTTGCTGCGGCCATGGTGCATGGCGCGCCAGAACTCGGCCGACGTCCAGCTGCCAATGCCTTGCGCCGGGTCGGGCGTGATGTTGGAGGTGTGCACCACGCCAAAGGGCGTCTCGATGCCCCGCCCGCCCGCAAACGGCGCGCCGCCCTGCGTGGTGTGGCAGGCCATGCAGTTGCCGACGCGGGCCAGGTACTCGCCGCGCGCCACCAGCGCGGGCGTGCTCTGCAGCGTCTCGGCCGCGGGCAGTGGCTCTTCGCCGCGCAGGTTCAGGGTGACCAGCGCAGCGGCCACAAGCCCCACGGCTGCCAGGGTGGAAGACAGGGTCCAGAGGATGCGTTTCATGGGTGCATCCTTTCTCAACGTGAAGAAGCAGGAGCAGCGGTTGCTGCAGCCGCTGCAGCGACAGGCACCTCGGCCACGCCGCCGCAGCGGGCGGGCATGGCGGCCGGCAGGGTACGCGCGGGCTTGCCGCCCCCGGCCACCGGCTGGGCGGCCAGCCAGGCCGACACGGCGCTCACATCGTCGGGCGTCAACTGGCGGGCGATGTCGGCCATGCAGTCGGGGGCATGGGCGCGGCGCTGGCCGGTCTTCCAGGCGCCCAGCTGGCTGTTGAGATAGTCACGCGGCAGGCCCAGCAGGCCCGGGATGGACGGCGCCACGCCCGTCATGGCGCTGCCGTGGCACGACACGCAGGCGGGGATGCGGCGCGCGGCGTCGCCCGCCTGCACCAGCCGGCGCCCCTGCTCCAGCGCGGTGGCCGGCGCCTGGGGTGCGGGCGGCGGCGGGTACGGAACATCTTGCGCGGCAAAGTGCTCGGCCATCTCGCGCAGGTAGTCGTCCGTCAGGTGCTCGATGAGATAGGTCATCTGCGGGTAGCTGCGCCGACCCTCCCGAAAATTGAGCAACTGGTTGGCCAGATAGCCCGCCGGCTTGCCCGCGATGCGCGGGAAGTAGCCCTCCTGCGTGGCCCGCCCTTCCTTGCCGTGGCAGGCGGTGCAGGCCAGCACGCGGGAGGCCATGGATGCGGCAGAGGCGTTGGTAGAGGTCGTAGCTGCCGTGGTGGCTGCTTTTGGAACAGGGGGCACAGCACCAGCAGCCCCGGGGCTTACAGCAGAGGACGCCGTGGCAGCCATGGGCGCCATGGCTACGGGCGGTGCCGCCAGAGCGCCGGCGCTGACAGCCATTGCAGCCAAAGCGCCGGCAGCAGCAAAGGCCACCCCGGCAGGCAGGCAAAAAACAGGGCGCAGCAGACGGCGCAGGCGGTCAATCATGGGATTTTTATTCTAGGTGGGTCGTCAAGGGTCGGCGGCCGGTGGGCGCCTGTCTGTCAGCGCACCGGCCCACACAAAGAACTCTACGCCCGCGCTCCAAAACAGTACAGATTCAGTTTCCAGTTAAAAATACAGATCAGTTTGCACGGCATCAACACCGCAACCCGCGCCCCCAGGTCTACACCGCCAGTCTCTCCAGCATGAAACGCTACGAACGCCACGCCGACGCCATCGCCCAGCTCATCCACAGCGGCGCCCTGCGCCCGGGCGACCGCGTGCCGTCCGTGCGCGAGGCCAGCCGCACACGCGGCATCAGCCCGTCCACCGTGTTCGAGGCGTACTACCTGCTGGAGGCCCAGGGCCTCATCCACGCCCGGCCCCGTTCGGGCTACTACGTCAGCAACCGGCTGCCCGCCGCAGGCCAGCGCCCCGCCGAGCCCCTGCCCTCGCAGCCCGCGCACACCTCCACCGGCGTGGCCATCAGCGAGCTGGTGTTCGAAGTGCTGGGCCTGGCCCGCGACCGCGACCTGGTGCCGCTGGGCTCGGCCTTTCCGGGGCTGGAGCTGTTTCCGCTGGACCGGCTGGCGCGCTGCCTGTCCAGCGGCATGCGCAAGCTCGACCCCTGGAACATCGTGCAGAGCCTGCCGCCCGGCGACGAACGCCTGCGCCAGCAGATCGCGCTGCGCTACGGCCTGCACGGCAGCGCGGTGGACGTGGAGCAGATCGTCATCACCAACGGCGCGATGGAGGCCCTGAACCTGTGCCTGGAGGCCGTCACCCAGCCCGGCGACATCGTGGTGGTCGAATCGCCCACCTTCTACGCCGCGCTGCAGGCGCTGGAGCGGCTGAACCTGCAGGCCCTGGAAATTGCCACCCACCCGCGCGACGGCATCGACCTGGCCGCCCTAGCCGAGGCGCTGGAGCGTCAGCCAGCGCACCAGCGGGTCAAGGCCTGCTGGCTCATGCCCAGCTTTCAAAACCCCCTGGGCAGCCTGATGCCTGAAGCCAAAAAGCGCGAGCTGGTCGCCCTGCTGGCCCGCCACCAGGTGCCGCTGATCGAAGACGACGTGTACGGCGAGCTGCACTTCGCCCCGCACCGCCCGCCCCCGGCTAAGGCGTTTGATACCGAAGGCCTGGTGATGCACTGCAGCTCTTTCAGCAAAAGCCTGGCGCCCGGCTACCGCGTGGGCTGGGTGGCGGCGGGGCGGTTTGCCACGGCGGTGCAGCGCCTCAAGCTCATGACCACCCTCTCGGCCGCCACGCCGTCGCAGCAGGCGCTGTCCGAATACCTGGCCCAGGGCGGCTACGACCGGCACCTGCGCCAATTGCGCCGCAGCCTGGCGCAGCAGCAGGCGATCGCGCTGGCGGCGGTGGCCCGGCACTTCCCGCCCGGCACGCGTGTCTCGCAGCCCGAGGGCGGGTACTTTTTGTGGGTGGAGCTGCCGCCGCAGATCGACGCCCTGCAACTGCACCGCCAGGCACTGCAGAAGGGCATCAGCCTGGCGCCGGGGCAGATCTTTTCGGCCGACCGGCGCTTTGCCCACTGCGTGCGCATCAACTACGGGCACCCGGCGCAGAGCCGGTTCGAGGCTGCGCTGCAAACGGTGGGCGAGCTGGCGACGGCGCTGGCCGCAGCGCCACCTGGGGGCTAAAAATCCGTCTGCTATACAAAACATAGCGCCTAGCGCTTATAGAACAAGCGCTGGCGGCCAATTCGACTCAAAAATCGCCGGTACACCGGCGTCGGAAAGCCACCCGCGGCCAAAACACGCCCTGGCTTGCAGCCGCCTGACACGCACGCCGCCGCCGTTGGAAAGGCCCAACCTCGGGTTCTCCCGCCCTCGGCACAGCTCTTGCAACGGCATACTGGCGGCCGCCCGCAACCCGGGCAGCGCTACCAGCCTGGCAACCCGCCAGCATTTAAAGACCCACCAACGCCCCACCATGGCAGCACCCCAGCATGTCCCGTTTCTGACCGTGGAAGATGAAGACGACTGGGTCGTCTCGTTCGCGCTGGGTCCGATGGGCGCCAGCCGCCTCACGCTCACGCGCACGCCGCACCTTGAATTCATGCTGCGGCCCGAGCAACGCGGCGTGTCGGTGGGTGGCGTGGAGGCAGGCCAGCGCCCCACCCTGCTCGTGGCCGTGCAATGGGGGCACAAGTGCGTGGACGTGGTGTCCACCGCCAAGCGCTACAGCCTGGACATCAGCAAGGTGGACAGCGCCACGCGTGCAGCAGCGCTGCGGGTGCTTGGCAAGATGAATTTCGATCAGCGGTTTCAGTTGGCGAATGCGTGAGTTCGCGTCGGTGACACCTGGGCAGCGCTCAAACGCCTGCACACCCCATCTCTCAACCCCCAACCGTTCGGGCTGAGCTTGTCGAAGCCAGGGCACACGCGCCCCCAATTGCCAGCCCTTCGACAGGCTCAGGGCGAACGGGGTTAGGCAAGCGCAGCGCGCCGACCATCACCGTCATGGGGTTGGGGGCACCGCGGCTTCAACCCCTCCCACCGCATTCACACCACCAACGGATCCAACGGCTTCACCACCCGGCACGGATTGCCCGCCGCAAACACCCTCGCCGGCACATCGCGCGTGACCACGCTGCCCGCGCCAATCACCGCGCCATCGCCAATCGTCACGCCGGGGCAAATGATGGCGCCGCCGCCAATCCACACGTCGTCACCAATGGTGATCGGCACCCCCAGCTCCAGCCCCTTGGCGCGCTCTTCGGGCGACATGGGGTGTGATGCGGTGTAGATCTGCACGCCGGGCCCCATGAGGGTGCGGGCGCCGATGCGCACCGGCGCCACGTCCAGCACCACGCAGTTGAAGTTGAAATACGCGCCCTCGCCCAGCGTGATGTTGTAGCCGTAGTCGCAATAGAACGGCGGCGTGATCTGCACGTTGGCCGGTGCGGCGGGCACCAGCTGCGCTATCAGCGCTGCGATCTCGTCGGCGGCGTCCGAGGGGGTGTGATTGATGCCGTGGCACAGCGCGCGGGCGCGCATCCGGTCGGCGGTGAGTTCGGGGTCGTTGGCGTTGTAGAGCTCGCCAGCGATCATCTTGGATTTTTCAGAAGTCACAGGTGCCTTTCAGTGTGAGGTGAAGGATCCACCAGCCGCTGCACCTGAGCCGTAGGACTCCACCGCAGGGCTCGCCCGGCACGCAACCTCTTCATCCGGATTTGCGGCGGCTCTACAGCAGCGTCCACTTGCGCTCGCTCGCAGCAGACTCCACCACCTTTTCGATAAAGCGCACGCCCTCGGCCCCGTCTTCCACGCGCGGGTAGTCAGCCTCCAGCGCACTCGCGGTGCGCCCTGCGGCACGCGCCCGGATGTCCGCCGCCACGCCCAGGTAGACGTTGGCAAAGGCTTCGATAAAGGCCTCCGGGTGCCCCGCTGGAATGCGCCCCGCGCGCAGGGCCGACTCGCTCAGCCACGGAGAGCCGCGCGTGAGGATGCGGCGCGGACCGTCCACAGGCGAGTGCACCAGGTGGTTCGGGTCCTCCTGCCGCCACACCAGCGTGCCCAGCGTGCCGGACACTTGCAGGCGCACATCGTTCTCCAGCCCCGCCGCCACCTGCGACGCAACGATCACGCCGCGTGCGCCGCCCGCATAGCGCAGCAGCAGTTGCGCATCGTCGTCCAGCCGGCGGCCGGGGCCAAAGGTGGTGAGGTCGGCGCACAGCGCCTCGGGCCTAAGGCCTGTGACGGTGGCGGCCAGGTTCTCAGCGTGCGATCCGATGTCGCCCATGGTGCCCACCGCGCCGCTGCGGGCCGGGTCCAGCCGCCAGTCGGCCTGCTTGTTGCCGCCGCCCTGCTCCACCGCCGTGGCCAGCCAGCCCTGGTTGTATTCCACGGTGACCTTGCGCAGCGTGCCCAGGGC
>SDXZ01000232.1 GCA_004210805.1 Acidovorax sp. | reverse complement strand
CGCATCGCGAGCCTGAAGGAGCAGGCGCTGGCACAGTACCTGGCCACCGAAGAAGGCCGCAACGCCGCGCAGGTGAGCCTGGTGGCCGCCGTGGCCAACGGCTGGCTGAACCTGCTGGCAGACGAAGAGCTGCTGGAGCTGTCGCGCCAGACCCTCGCCTCGCGCGAAGAATCGGTGCGCCTGACCAAGATGCGGCTGGACGCGGGCGTCACGTCGGAGCTGGACTTCCGACAGGCCGAGTCGCTGACCCAGGCCGCCCGCGCCACGCTGGCACAACAGCAGCGCCAGCGCGCGCTGGACGAAAACGCCCTGGCCCTGCTGCTGGGCCAGGCCCTGCCCGACGAGGTGCGCGCCAGCCTGGCGGGCAGCCGCCTGGCCAACGCGCCGGCCATGGCGCAGTTGCCCGCGGGTCTGCCGTCCGAGCTGCTCACGCGCCGCCCGGACATCCGCCAGGCCGAGCAGCAGCTGATTGCGGCCAACGCCAACATCGGCGCGGCGCGGGCGGCGTTCTTCCCGCGCATTGCGCTGACGGCGCAGGCGGGCACCGCCAGCAACGAGCTGTCAGGGTTGTTCAAGAGCGGCTCATGGGGCTTCTCGATCGCGCCGTCGCTGCTGCTGCCGATTTTTGATGCGGGCCGCAACCAGGCCAACCTGGAAAGCGCACGCGCTGGACGGGGCATCGCCATTGCCCAATACGAGAAAACCATCCAGACCGCCTTCCGCGAGGTGTCGGACGCTTTGGCCGGGCAGGCCACGCTGGGCGAACAGGCTCTGGCCCAGCAACGGCAAGCAGAAGCTGACAGCGCACGTCTGCAATTGGCCGATTTGCGCTATCGCAACGGCGTGTCGAGCTACCTCGACCTGCTGGATGCGCAACGCTCGCTGTTTGCCACCCAGCAGGCCGTGGTCCAGGTGCGGCTGGCGCAGCTGCAAAACCAGGTCACGCTGTACAAGGCACTGGGCGGCGGGGCGCCCGCCCCCGCCGACGTACGCTCCTGATGACAGCGCGCGGCCAGTGCGCTACTGGCTGTGACCGGGCAGGGCTGCGCGGGGCCCTGTGGCTTGGGAGGGTACGCACTGGGCCGGAGGGCCTGGGGAGGGCCTGCATAACCCCCTGCGGTCCGTGACAGCGCGGCCTCGGCAGTACCACTGCGTTGCTTTTTTTGCCAATAGCCGGCTATGGGCTGCAAAAAGGTGTCTTCTAACCCCACCCAATCCGCACTATCACAGCCCCGCCAGGGTCATGCGGGCCATCCCTAGGTCCCAAGGGCACAGATATAATTGAGGGTTGATTTGATCAAAGCCCCCCGATACACCAGAGGAAGTCATGAGCGACAACCACCACGAAGAAGCGCACACCGGCCCGATCAAGAGCCCCAAGCAACTGCTGCTGGCGAGTTTTTTCTCGTTTGTGGTTCCGATCTTTGCCATCATTGGCCTGGTGATGTACGTCACATCGGGCAACAAACCCGCTCCTGGTGCCGCCAACCCTGAAAAGGCCATTGCCGAGCGCATCCAGAAGGTGGGCCTCGTGGAAATCCGGGACGCCAACCGCCCGTTGGCGACCGGTGAAGCAGTATTCAAGGGCCAGTGCGCAGCCTGCCATGCCACCGGCGCCGCGGGCGCTCCCAAGCTGGCCGATGCCGCTGCCTGGTCGGCCCGCATCAAGACCGGCTTTGATGCGCTGGTGCAATCCGCCCTGAAGGGCAAGGGCGCGATGGCCCCCCAGGGTGGCGGCGACTTCAACGACACGGAAATCGCCCGTGCCGTCGCCTACATGGCCAATTCGGCTGGCGCAAAGTTTGCCGAACCCGCAGCCCCTGCGGCGCCGGCAGCCGCTGATACAGCAGCCCCAGCAGCCGCCCCCACCGCAGCTGCGGCACCTGCAACCGCCGCTCCAGAGGCCGCAGCCCCGGCCGCCCCGGTGGTTGCCACAGCCGCTGCAGCCGGCGCTGGAGAAGCCCTGTACAAGCAAGCGTGCCAGGTCTGCCACGCAGCCGGCGTGGCCGGTGCCCCCAAGTTTGGAGACAAGGCCGCCTGGTCGGCCCGCTTGCCCGCCGGCCTCGACGCGCTGCATGCCAGCGTGGTCAAGGGCAAGGGCGCGATGCCTCCCCGCGGCGGTGCTGCGCTGGCCTCTGACGCTGACCTGCGCGCTGCCGTCGAATTCATGACGGCCGCTGCCAAGTAACTGCCGTTCCTGTGCCAGGCGCTGCTTGGCGCGGGGCACAAGCTCCACAAAAAAGCCGGTCTGTCGACCGGCTTTTTTATTGCGGCTTTGAACCCGCGGACGATTTGGGCTTGCCCTGCGCCTCCCAGTGGCGCTGCGGGCTCATGATGAACCCGTAGCGCGCGGGGAGTTCCGCGGCCTGCACCTCCCGCGGTGACCAGCGTCCCGCTTCGACGGCTTCTGCGGCCAGCAACACGTCGAGGGTGTGCACCAGGCCCAGACCCTGCGCAGACACCAGGTACAAGCGCCCCTCCCCGTCTATCAGGCAGTCCGTGACCGCGGCTTCGCGCCCGGTGTGCGAGGCGACCGAAAAGTCAGGTTGAATGCGCCAGACCAGAGGCGTCGTTTCCAGTTCCACATACACCCGCTGCGGCCCGTTCTGGAAAAACCACCGCCCCTCGGCGTCGGACTCGTAATTGCGCGCGATGAAATCGAGCAGCTTTTCGTGCTGCAGCAGCGAGCCCTTGTTTTGCGGAAACGGCCCCGCCGCTTGCACCGCGTCGTCGCGCAGGTACCACCGGCCCCGCGCGTCCAGGCCCAGCCAGCCGTAGCAGTCGGGCACGTTGGGCCATTTGGCCAGCGCCTGTTTGACGATGTCATCCATGCGGTGATTGTGCGCCCTGCTGCCGCGCCGTACCTGGGGCGCCCGTGGCACCCGCGTGCTCGGCCAGCCAGCCACCCACGGCGTCGGGCATGGCGCGCACGTGCCCGGGCAGGCGGCCGCGCGCAAAGCCGACGTGGCCGCCGTGGGGTGGCTGCCACAGCGTGACGTGCCCGCTGCTGCCCACCTCGTGGGGCAGCGGCAGGCTTGCGGCCGGAACAAACGGGTCGTTGCGCGCATTGACCACCAGCGCCGGCACGCGGATGTGGTGCAGCAGCGGCTTGGCCGACGCGCGCAGCCAGTAGTCCTCGGTGTTGCGAAAACCGTGCAGGGGCGCCGTGAAGATGTTGTCGAAGGCGTACAGGTCCCGCGCGGCCAGCAGCGCCTGGCGGTCGAACAGACCCGGGTGCTGCGCGAGCTTTTGCAGCGCCTTGGGCACCAATGAGCGCATGAACATCCGCGTATAGACCTGCCGGTTGAAGCCGCTGCCGATGGCGTGCCCGCCCGCGGCCAGGTCGACGGGCGAGCACACGGCGGCCACCGCACCCACGCTCTGGGCTGCGTCCTCGCCCACTTCGGCCGCCCAGCGCAAAAGTGCATTGCCGCCCAGCGAAACACCCACCGCCATGATCGGCCCGGCATGGGCGGCACGCAGGCGCTGCAGCATCCATCCGATCTCGGCGTGGTCGCCCGAGTGGTAGGCCCGCGGCGCGCGGTTGATCTCGCCGCTGCAACCCCGGAAATGCGGCAGCGCACACGCCCAGCCGCGCTCGCGCGCGAAGTCAGCGAACGCTTCGCAATAGTGGCTGCGGGACGAACCCTCGAGCCCATGGAACACGACCAGCAACGGGCGCGTGTCGGCGGCAGGCTGCGCGGCCACGACCGCGTCGGCCAGAAAATCCACGTCCACAAAATCGCCGTCCGGCGTGTCCCAGCGCTCGCGGCGGTATTCGGGTGGCGGACCAAACACGCGGCGTGAGTACAGCGCGGGCCAGATGGTCTGCAAGTGCCCACCAGGCAACCAACGAGGCGCTACATATTTCATAGCTACTAATGCTTATGGAAAAAGCGCTGGGTGGCAAAAAAGCTTTAAATTTGGCACCCCAGTGACTCAGTGGAGCACCGGCCGCTGCGCGTCCACCACCTGCGCGTCTGGCGCGGAGCCCGGGCTGGCATGGTGCGCCACCATGCGCCAGCCTTCAGGCGTCTTGTGATAGACGTTGGTGGCCAGCACCACGGCCTGGTGCAGGCCGTCGGGCAGCATCACCTCGACCTGCTCGGCCACGCTGTGCACGGCGCTGGTCAACGCCACCACGCGGTGCACCTGCACTGGCCGCGCCCGCACGGTGCCGTGCGAAAACATGCCTTCAAACGCCGCGCGGATCGCTCCCGCACCCAGCAGCCGGGGGCCGCCGGGGTGCACGCAGACGATGTCATCCTCATCGGCCCAGCACGACATCAGCAGATCGATGTCGCCGCGCTGCAACGCTTCGTAAAACGCAGCTTCGATGTCGTCAGACGATCCCCCGAGGGTGGCGACATGGGAGCGGGTACGGGGCATGGTGGAATGCGTGGATGTGAGGGGCAGGCAGACGGGACGCGGGGCGACCGGCCCCGGGCAGGCTGCTATTGTGCGGCCATCCCCCAAAGCCTTGCCAGCCGCCCGGGAAGCGGCGCCCGCACCCGGCAAGTTGTTGCAGAATTTGCCGTTCTGCCGCTTTCTGGCACATTGGCAGCCCGATCTTTTTTTGCCACGACCCCTCTTCGGCCACACCACCATGATCCAACGCTTTCTTGCCCTTCTGGCTGCCGTGCTCGCGCTGAGCGGCTGCGGCTACAACGACTTCCAGCGGCTGGACGAGCAGTCCAAGGCCGCGTGGAGCGAGGTGCTCAACCAGTACCAGCGCCGCGCCGACCTGGTGCCCAACATCGTCGCCACGGTCAAGGGCGAGGCGAACTTCGAGCAGGAAACGCTCACCCGCGTGATCGAGGCGCGTGCCAAGGCGACGTCCATCCAGGTCACGCCCGAGACGCTGAACAACCCCGAGGCGTTCAGCAAGTTCCAGCAGGCGCAGGGCGAGCTGTCGGGCGCACTGTCACGCTTGATGGTGGTGTCGGAGCGCTACCCCACGCTGCAAGCCAACCAGGGGTTCCGCGATCTGCGCGTGACGCTGGAAGGCACCGAAAACCGCATCACGGTGGCGCGCAACCGCTTCATCCAGACCGTTCAGGAATACAACGTGTTGGCACGCAGCTTTCCGACCAACCTCACGGCCATGGTCTTCAGCTACGACCCCAAGCCCAGCTTCACCGTAGCCAACGAAGCACAGATTTCCACCCCGCCGGCGGTGGATTTCTCGGCCTCCAAGCCCAAGCCCTGATCTCGGTACGAGATGCACGATGACGATGCGCGGCGGCTCGATTTGATGAAAAAAGCGCCCCTAGCGCTTATTAAACAAGCGCTTGTAGCTATTTTTTTAATAGCATTTGCATCCGTGTGGGCGCAGGGCACGGGCGGCTTGCAGAGCATCCCTGCCCTCACCCGTGCCGTCATCGACCAGACAGGCACCCTGAGCGCTACCGACACACAAGCGCTGGAGGCACAGCTGCAAACGCTGGAGCGCACCCGTGGCGCGCAGGTGGTGGTGCTGATGGTGGCGTCCACCGCGCCCGAAGACATTGCGGCCTACGCCAACCGCGTGGGCAACCAGTGGAAGATCGGCCGCCGGGACTTGGGCGATGGCGTGCTGGTGATCGTGGCCAAGAACGACCGCAAGATGCGCATCGAGGTCGCCAAAACGCTGGAAGGTGCGATCCCGGACATCGCCGCGGCGCGGATCATCGACAGCGCGATGAAGCCGCGGTTTCAGCAAGGCGATTACGCCGGCGGCCTCAGCGCTGCGGTCACCCAATTGGCCGCGCGCATTGCGGGCGAGACCTCATTGCCCGCACCCGCGGGCGCCACGGGCGAGCTGGGCACGATTGATGGCGCTGCCGCCAGCGAAAGCAGCGGCAGCGGTTTTGACTGGACGGACCTCGCGATCTTCCTGTTCTTCGGCGTGATGGTGGCCGGCCCCATTGCCCGCAGCATTTTTGGCGGCTGGTGGGGTGGCTTGCTGTTGGGCGGGGGCGTCGGCATCCTGGCTTTTGTAGTCACCACCAGCCTGCTGGCGGCGGGCGGCGCGGGGTTGATCGCACTGCTCTACAC
>SDXZ01000231.1 GCA_004210805.1 Acidovorax sp. | reverse complement strand
GCTGTGGGCGCGGTGGGCGCGGTGGTGGTGGTGGTGGTGCTGGTGGTGGCGGGCGCGGCTTGTTGCGCATGGGCGGCGCCGCACAGCGCCAGCAATGTGGCGTGGGCGATGGCAGTGCGGCAAACGGTGATGCCAGTTTTCATGGTGCTGTTCTCCGATCGTTAAAAAAAGTGGTGCAGGCCCGGCCGCACCGGCCCGCGCACTGGGCGCCGGGAACGGGATGTCCGGTAGCGGATGCGAGACACGGGGGGCCTGCCCCCAGCCCCGGTGATGGGCGCTGGGAGTTGGGTGGTCGGTCGGTGTGTGACGGGCGCCGGAGCGCGGCCGTCAGAACGTGTAGTCCAGCGACACCTGCAGGCTGCGTGGCGTGCCCGGCACGACGCTGCCAAAACCTGCCGTGGTGGTCGTGCCGTCCAGGTAATAGCGGCGATTGCCCGCGTTCTTCAGGTTGGCCTGCAGCCGCACGCCACCCGCAAACTGGTAGCCCACGGCCAGGTCGACCGTGGTGAAGCCCGGCAGGCGCCACTTGTTGTCGTTGGCGATGAACTTGTCGCCCTGGTGCACCAGGCCGCCACCCACCCACAGGCCGGGCAGTTGCGGCAAGCGGTACTGCGTCCACAGCGATGCGTTGCGGCGCGTGGCCAGCGCGACGCGGTTGCCCACGTTGACCCCGGCGGTGGTGTCGGCCAGCACCTTGGAGTTTTGGAAGCTCGCATTGGCCGTCACCGTCCAGCCAGGGGTGATGCGGCCTTGCAGCTCCAGCTCCACGCCCTTGATGCGCTGGCGCGCGGTCAGCACCGAGTAGCCGGGGTGTTGCGGGTCGGTGGCGGGCGCGTTGGTCAACTCCAGGTCAAACGCCGACACCGTGGTCATCAGGCGCTGGCCCAGCCATTCGTGCTTCCAGCCCACTTCCAGCTGTTTGCCTTCGGAGGGCGGCGCGGCGCGGTCGCCCCAGATCAGCGTGCCCGAGTTGGCCTGGAACGAGCGTGCGTAGCTGGTGTACACCATGCTGCCCGGGCGCACTTCCCAGCTCAGCGCGGCGCTGGGCTGGGTCTGGCTCAGGTCGGTGACGGGCGCGGTGTAGGCGTCCTTGAACTTGTCATGGCGCAGCCCCAGCAGCAGGCCGAAGTCGCCCAGCACCATGCGGTCCTGCACAAACACACCGGTGTTGCGGGCGTCCGATGAGAGCTTGCCCACGCCGGTGGAGGCCACGGGTGGCACCAGGCCTGCAATGGGGTTGTAGAGATCGATGGCGCCCAGGTTGCCCGTGGTGCGCGCGCCATAGAAGCCCGCAATGGCGCGCCAGTCCAACCCCGCCAGCATGGTGTGTTTGACCGCGCCGGTTTGCAGCTGCGCGCGCAGTTCGGCCAGCGCGGTGTCCGACGTGTAGTTTTGTCCCGGCGCCATCCAGTAGGTGCGCGGCACGCGGCCGTTGGCCGCCGGGCCCATGGGCGACACGATGTTCACGTTGCGAAAGGTCTCGTTGCGCGACAGGTGCACGCGGGCTTCCAGCTGGTCCGTCAAACGGTGCTGCAGCTCGGTGGAATAAAAGCGCAGATGGCCGTCGGTCTTCAACCAGGGCTCGCCGTAAAACGCGCCCACCGGCAGCACGTCCGCGCTGCGTGGGTTCTTCGGGTCGGGCACGGCCAGACCGGAGGTGGAGGTGCCGTCGATGCTTTGGGTCTCGGCCTGCGCGCGCCAGACGGTGTCGGGCGTGACCTGCCACTCCAGACTGCCTGCAATGCCTTGCTTGCGCGGAGTGTTGCCGTCCACAAAACTGCCGCCGCGGCTGGCGCCGCCGTCGAGCCGGTAGCGCAGCGTGCCATCGGCGTTGAGCGGGCCGGTCAGGTCGAACTCGGCGCTGCGCCAGCCGTGGCTGCCGGCGCCGATCTTGATGGTGCGCAGCGCCTCGGCCTGGGGCCGCTTGCTAACGTAGTTGACCAGGCCGCCAGGCGCGACCTGGCCGAACTCCAGCGCGGCGGGGCCCTTGATGACTTCGACGCGTTCGATATTGAACAGCGGCGGGTCCAGCAGGTGGACGAACTTGGCGCCATCGCGCAGGAAGTTGTAGGTGTTGTTGGCCCACAGCCCGCGGATGGAGAACTGCGAGTACGAACCGTAGTACTCGCTGCGCGTGGCTACGCCCGAGGCATTGCGCAGCACGTCGCGCTCGGTGGTGGCCATCTGCTGCTCCAGCAGCGCGTTGTCGATCACGCTGACCGAGCGCGGTGTCTCCAGCACCGACAGGCCCAGGCGCGAGCTGCTTTGCGCGCGCCGCGCGGGCGTGGCCGCCGCGCCTGCGGTGGAGTCGATGACGTCGACCTGGCGCAGGGAGGGCGCGGTGGTGTTCTGCGTGACAAGGGTGTTGGCTTCCGTGCTGGCGCCGGTATTGGCATTGACATCCGCCGTGCCGACCTGCGCTTGCGCCGCGCCGCACACAGCAAGGCAGACGGCTTGGGCCACCGCGGTGCGAAAGAAATGGGGGTGAATCATGATGCTATGGTTTTGGTAGCTATTAAGGCTTATGGAACAAGCGCTAGGCGGCAAATGGGCTTGATATTTGAGCGAGAGGGCTTCCGACGCGGCCTGTGGCAGGAGTGCTGGCGACGGCCGGGGTCGAAGACGGACTTGCTGGGGCAGGCCCAGCCCCCAGCGGGTGGGAGCAGGGCCATGGGGGCAGGGCTGTCGGCCACGCAATGGCGACCTGTGCCCGCCGAGACCGATGGATCACATTGCCAACCTGCGGGCGGTGCCACGCTGCCGCAGCACGCGCTGCGCAAACCGCTGCGTGTGTCCGGGTGGCTGTGTGTCCGCAGGGCTGCAGGGCGGCAGCGCAGCAAGCGCGAGGCTGCTGCGCAGTCGCCGTCAGCGCTCAGTGCCTCAGTGCCTCAGTGCCTCAGTGCGCGTGGGGCGCAGGCGGCAGCGCGGGCGACGCCATGCCCTCGGCCAGCACAAACGTCAGCGTGGTCACATAGCTGGCTTCGCCGTACTTCTCGCCCTGCGCTTCGCCGGGGGTCTTGTCGCTGTGCTTGACCTCGGCCACGTACTGGCCCTTCCACGGCGTTACAAAAGCCACGGTGCCGTTGGCATCGGCCTCGGCTTCGCGCGTCCAGCCCGAGGGGGCAGCCAGCTGCACCTTGGCCTTGGCCAGCGGTGCGCCCTTGAACACGACCTTGAACTCGCCGGGCTTGCCGGTGGGCACCAGGTCCAGCGGCGCGGTGGGCGCCACGGGCTGCGTCAGGCCCGCCACCCAGCGGGCCGAAGGCTGCCAGTACATCGCTGGCAGGTTGCGCTGGCTGCGGTCGATCAGCGGGTAGTGGGCGGTGGCGAACAGGGTGTCTGGCGTGCCGGTGGTGGTGTAGGTGAACGCATCCTTGCCCAGCTGCCCCTCCACGCGCTGGGCGGCGCCGCCGCTGCGCTGCTGCTCGAGCGTGGGCACGCCCTTGAACTTGTCCAGCCGGCCAGGCGAGGTCTCGCGCAGGTTCTCGTTGAACTCGCCAAAGTGCAGGCGCGCCTGGCCGCCCGCGTTTTCCAGCCAGACCTGGTGGGCGTGGGCGGTGTTGACCGCGGCGAGGGTGGCGCAGGCCAGCAGGGTGGCCAGCAGCGGTGCCTTGAGGGAGGGGTGCGAGGACATGAACGTTTTCCTTTCAATGGTTTGATGACAAGAACAGCAATAGCGACGACAACAACAACAAAGGGCGGGGCGCAAGGCTCCGCGCACCTGCAAATGCAGGGGCGATGAAATACTCACTTTTTGATAGCTGCCTGCGCGTGTGGAATAAGCGCTGGGTGGCTTTTTCGCCTCAATTTCTGCCGGAAATGGGCGGCGGCATCAGGCAGAACCATTCGCCCTGGGCGGCGCCGGCGGCTCTTCAGCCACGGCCGCGTATCTGGGGCGTTTCATCACGCCCCGCACAAGCCAGGTCAGCCCGAACGAGGCAGGGGGAGGTGCTGGTCCAGACCAACGCCTACCACTCGTCAGAAGTCCACGCCCACGCTGACCGACAGCGTGCGTGGCGCACCCACCACCAGGTAGCCCGCGCCGGGGTAGCCGCCGGACGATGCCCAGTAGTTGCGGTTGGTGAGGTTGTCCACGCGGGCGCGCAGCGTGACCAGGCGGCCTTGCACTTCGGTCAGGTAGCGCACGCCCATGTCAAGGCGGTTCCAGCTGGGCACGCTGATGGTGTTGGCGGCGTTGGCAGCCACCGAGCCGGTGTGCACCAGGCGGGCGTCGACGGCCAGGCCGTTCACGCCCGGCACATCCCATTCGGCGCCGATGTTGGCCTGCAGCTTGGGCACGCCGATCACGCGGCGGCCGTCGGTGCTGGCGGTGCCCGTGTTCAGCTGCTTGGCTTCGAGCCAGGTCAGGCCGCCCAGCAGGCGCAGGCCCTTGGTGGCCTCGCCCTGCACGGCCAGTTCGATGCCCTGGTGCCGGTCCTTGCCATTGCTGCGAAAGACGTTGTCGCTGCCCACATAGGCACGCGGCTTGGTGGTGGAGAACAACGCCACGCTGCCGCCAAAGCGGCCGCCGTCGAACTTCACGCCCACTTCCTTTTGCTTGGCGACATAGGGCGACAGCATCTCGCCGCGGTTGGCGGCGGTGGAGGGCGCGGTGGCGCCCTGGCTCAGGCCTTCCACGTAGTTGCCGTACAGCGACAGGCTCTTGTCGAGCTTGTAAACGGCCGCCAGCAGCGGGCTGGTGCGGTTCTGGTCGTAGCGGTCGGTCTCGGCGGCTGTGCCGTAGGCGTAGTTGGCGATCGCTATGGTCTGGTGGCGCAGGCCGCCGGTGAGCAGCAGGCGTTTGTCCAGCAGCGAGATGGTGTCGCCGATGGCAAAGCTGGTCAGGCGCGTGCTGCCGGTCAGGCGCGGCTCGGCCAGGTCGCCGCCACGGAAGGCACCGGCGCTGAAGCCCGGCAGCGCGCTGTACACCGGGTTGTAGAGGTTGGTGGCCTGCGTGTTGGCAAAGTCCATCGCGTACGCGTTCTTCTTGTCGGCGCTGAAGTGCGATGCCACGGCCACCCATTCGTGGCCCACGCTGCCGGTCTGCAGCTTGCCGCGCAGGCCCAGCTCGCCGGTGTTGACGCTGTCCTTGCGGGTGTTGTCGAAGCGGTAGGTCGACGCTGCGCCGGTGCTGCTGTTGCTCACCGTCAGGTTGGCCAGAGAGTTGGCCTCGGAGCTTCGGCGTGCGCCGGCAGCGGCCCAGCCGGTGATGGACTGCGTGATGTCCCACTCGCCGCGCAGCGTGCCGAAGGTGTCGCGCTCGTTCGAATACGTCCAGGGCTGGGCGAAGTTGGTGCCGCCGTCCGGTGCCGTGGGCATCTGCGTGGCGGTGGCGCCCAGCGTCACGTTGGTGCGGGTGCTCTTGAGCTTGTGGTCCTGCCAGCCGATGTCGCCCGACAGGCGCACGTCGCGGCTGCGCCAGTCCAGGCCCACGGCCACCAGGCCGAGCTTCACGTCTTCATGGTCCACGGCCGTGCCGCCGTTGTGGGTGGCCACATTCACGCGGATGCCCGTGTTGCCGTCGGGACCGAAGCGGCGCGCGATGTCGGCCGCCAGCTGCGTCTGCCCGCCGCTGGAGACGCCGAATGTGACGCGGTTCAAAGGCTCGTTGGGCGCGCGCTTGGGCAGCAGGTTGATCGAGCCGCCGATGCCGCCGCCATTGGGGCTGGCACCGCTCAAGAAGGCCGATGCACCGCGCAGCACTTCCACGCGCTCGAACAGCTCGGTGGCGATGTACTGGCGCGGCAGCAGGCTGTACAGGCCGTTGTAGGCCGTGTCGTCCGAGTCCAGGATGAAGCCGCGGATGAAATACGCCTCCTGGAAGTTGCCGAAGCCGCGCGCCACGCGCACGGTGGGGTCGTTCTGCAGCACATCGCCCACGCTGCGGGCATGGCGGTCCTGGATGAACTCGTTGGTGTAGCTGGTGATGGAGAACGGCGTGTCCATCGTGTCCTTGGTGCCCAGCACGCCGGCACGGCCGCCGCGGGCCACCTGGCCGCCAGCGTAGGCGGGCGACAGGCCTTGCGCCGATGCGTCGGCACTGGCGTTCACCGTCACGGTGGACAGCG
>SDXZ01000230.1 GCA_004210805.1 Acidovorax sp. | reverse complement strand
ATCTTCCCGGACGGCAAGCGCATCACGCTGCTGGCCAAGGGCCGCCTGGTGAACCTGGGCTGCGCCACGGGCCACCCGAGCTTCGTGATGAGCAGCTCGTTCGCCAACCAGACGATCGCCCAGATCGAGCTGTTCACCAAGCAAGGCGACTACGAAGCCGGCAAGGTCTACGTGCTGCCCAAGATCCTGGACGAAAAGGTCGCCCGCCTGCACCTGAAGAAGGTAGGCGCGCAGCTGACCGAGCTGACCGATACGCAGGCTGCGTACATCGGCGTGCAAAAGCAAGGGCCCTACAAGCCCGATACCTACCGCTATTGATAGGGCGCGGGCGCGCGGCGGGTGGGTGCGGGTTCGGAGGGCGTTTCGGCGGCCTCGGCACCGTCAGCCCGCCTGAGCGTGAATGCACAGTCGGCAGCGGGGCTTGAACCTGCTGCAGCTTGTTTGCTATAAATATAATAGCTACCAGCGCTTATCAATCAAGCGCTGGCGGCCTATTTGATTCAAAAAAAGGATGGGCGCGATGCGCGCAGATGTGTATTTGGTGGAGCGCGGCCATGCCGCGACCCGCTCGCAAGCCCAGCGGCTCATTGCAGC
Organism: Acidovorax sp.; assembly: GCA_004210805.1. Taxonomy (GTDB): domain Bacteria; phylum Pseudomonadota; class Gammaproteobacteria; order Burkholderiales; family Burkholderiaceae_C; genus Acidovorax. The sequence goes on along the minus strand of SDXZ01000230.1, from coordinate 5,484 downwards.
AGGCGTGCAATGGCGCCTGTCGCCCGGCATGCCCTGGCAAAAGGTGACCAAGAACGGCGACGACATTCCGGATATTGCCCAGGTCGAGCTGCTGGACAGCGCCGAGGCCAAGTATCTCTCGCGCGGTGGCCTCAAGCTGGAGGGCGCGCTCAAGGCCACAGGCCTCGCGGTGGACGGCTTGCGCTGCCTGGACGTCGGCCAGAGCACCGGCGGTTTCACCGACTGCCTGCTGCAGCACGGCGCGGTTCAGGTGATCGGGGTGGACGTGGGCCACGGCCAGTTGCACGAACGCCTGCGCAACGACCCGCGCGTCGTGGGCGTGGAGGGGCTGAACGCCCGCGCCATGACCGCCGAATCCCTGCAGGATGCTTGCGAGGAGGCGTTGTCCGAACACGTGGAAACCGACGTCGACGACAACGACACCCTGCCCGTGGCGCCGTATGCCTGGATGCGCAACGGTGGCGAGGTGGACGAGGCGTATGACGACAGCGACGACGCCAGGGAGCAGGACGTCGAGGCCTTCAAGGCCGAGCGCGCCGCCAGGGCCCGAGCGCGCGCCGAGGGCGTCGTGCCCACCCGGCGCCAGCGCAAGGCGGGGCGGGAGGCCGTGGACATTACGCCCGCGTTCGACTTTGTCACCGGCGATCTGTCCTTCATCTCGCTCACCCTCGTGCTGCCAGCCCTGGTGCCACTGCTCAAGGCAGGCGGCGCGCTGCTGATGCTGGTCAAGCCGCAGTTTGAACTGCAACCCGGCCAGGTGGGCAAGGGCGGCATCGTGCGTGACGAGTCGCTGTATGCGGTGGTCGAAAAACGTATCCGCGACTGCTGCACCGAATCGGGATTGAGGGTGAGCGAGTGGCTCCCCAGCCCGATTGATGGCGGCGACGGCAACCGCGAATTTTTTGTTTATGCGAGGAGGGCTGCATGACAGCTGGTAATGCACAAGGCACCGGTTTTCCGGTCAGCCTCGAGTTCTTTCCCCCGAAGACGCCCGAAGGCGTCGAAAAGCTGCGCGCCGCGCGCCAGCAGCTGTACGCACTGAAGCCGGATTTCTGTTCGGTCACCTATGGCGCAGGGGGCTCTACGCAGGAAGGCACATTCGGTGCTGTGCGCGAAATTCTTGCCGAGGGCATGAGTGCAGCGTCGCACTTCTCCTGCATCGGCGCCACCCGCGAGTCCGTGCGGGAGCAGCTAGCCACGCTCAAGGCCATGGGCGTCAAGCGCTTGGTGGCCCTGCGCGGCGATTTGCCCAGCGGCTACGGCTCGGGGGGCGAGTTTCACTACGCAAGTGATCTGGTGGCGTTCATCCGTGCAGAAACCGGCCGCGATTTCCACATCGAGGTGGCGGCCTATCCCGAGGTGCACCCCCAGGCGAAATCGCCCAATGCGGACTTGCAGGCCTATGTGACGAAGGTGCGTGCCGGGGCGGACTCGGCCATCACGCAGCTGTTCTACAACAGCGACGCCTATTTCCGTTTTGTGGAAGACGCAGAGCGGTTTGGTGCCAACGTGCCGGTAGTGCCCGGCATCATGCCGATCGGGAGCTCCACGCAGCTCATGCGCTTTGCAGACGCCAGCGGCGCCGAGATCCCGCGCTGGATCCGCCTGCGCCTGCAGGCCTTCGGCGACGACACGGCCAGCATCAAGGCCTTTGGCCTGGATGTGGTGACCGACCTGTGCGACCGGCTGCGCAGCGCCGGTGTACCGGCGCTGCACTTCTACACGATGAACCAGAGCACTGCGACGCTGGAGATCTGTCGCAGGCTGGGGATCTGATGCAACGGCGGGATGATCGCGCGCGGCGGCGGGTTGCCGCAAAGCAGTCGGCCGTAGGATGTGCCGCCGCCTGGGTCCTGGGCGTGCGGGTGATGGCGCTGGCCTGCTGTGTGGTGGTGGCGGGCTGCGCGTCCGTCGAGCCTGCTGCAGGAGACAAGCCGCACGGCCCGGCACCTGAGGCCAAGAAGCCGGCAGCCGTCCACCGCCCCGCTGCACCGGTCAAGGTAGCGCCCTCAGATTCTCCCCCGCGTCCCCCGATTCCCGCCGCCGAAGAGACTGCCCCTGGTCTTGCCGAAGGTCTGGTATCCGCCACTTCAGCATCGCGCGCCCTGGCCGACCAGGTGGGATTGGCCTCCTGGTATGGCGGCAAGTTCCATCGGCGCCGCACCGCCAGCGGTGAGCTGTTTGACATGCGGGCACTGACCGCGGCGCACCCCACACTGCCTTTCGGCTCCCTCGTCTGCGTGCGCAGCAAAGTCAATGGACGCACGGTCGTGGTTCGCATCAACGACCGTGGCCCGCACACCGGCAAAAGGGTCATCGACCTGAGCCGGGCCGCCGCCGATGCGCTGGGAATGATCGGCCTCGGGCTCAAGCCCGTGGAGCTGTTTGCGTTGCCGGACGGCGAGCAGGATTGCCCCGAGCCCTGACGGCGTGCCCTGGACGCCGGCTGCGCGTGGCGGTCGTCCGCAGGGGGCATGCGCCAGTGCTTAACCGCCGGACTCGAGCGTGTGCGTGGCGTGCTTGTCTTGCGCCAGCAGCTCTGCCATTTGCGGCAGGGACGCCTTCAGCGCGGCCTTCAAGGTGAAGGGTGGGTTGATCAGGAACATGCCACTGGCCGGAAGACCGGGGCGCTTGATGTCGCCCGCGGCGTTTTCAATGAGCTTGCTGTTCTTGACCGTCAGCGTGGCGTGCAGCCAGCTTTTGCCGGCCTTGGTGGCCAGCGTTTTCAGGCGGCGGGGCAGGTCGTGGGCCTCGGGGCGCGGGATGATGGGGTACCAGAACGCGTAGGTGCCGGTGGCAAAGCGCTTGAGCGAATCCGCCGCCATGTCGAGCACCTTGGCGTAGTCGCTCTTGATTTCATAGCTGGGGTCGCACAGTACCAAAGCGCGGCGGGCGGGTGGAGGCAAAAACTTTTTGATGCCCTCGAATCCGTCTTCGTGCAGCACGGCCACCTGGCGGCCGGCCTCCAACTGCGCTACGTTGCCTGCCAGCGAGCGCAGGTCGGTCGGGTGCAGTTCAAAGAGCTTAAGCTTGTCGCGCTCGCGCAGCAGGCGCTGGGTGATGAAAGGGGAGCCCGGGTAAACCCGCAGCGCATTGCCCTGGTTGAAGCCGCGGATCAGGTCTACATAGGCTTGCAGGGCCGGAGTGAGGGCTGGCGCCTCAGGGGCAAAGAGTCGGGCGACACCATCGGCGGCCTCGCCGCTGGTGTTGGCGTAGTCACCATCGAGACGGTACAGGCCCGCGCCAGCGTGGGTGTCCAGCACGGTCAAAGCCGCGTCTTTCTCGGTAAGGTGTTGCAAGGCGGTAATCAAGACCGTGTGCTTGAGCACATCGGCATGGTTGCCTGCGTGGAAGGCGTGGCGATAACTGAACATGCCCCAATGGTAACGAGTGTGCTTCTCATACAGGGCAGGGGCCTTGTGCGGCGCCAGGGGCGCGGTGCGATGGAAGACGGTCCTGGCTGCGCCAAAATGACCCTGGTCTCAGGTCGATCGGGTGCGCCGGCCGTCATGACCGGATGCCTTTTCGTCATGGGTCTGGGTGGTGTCTCGGACCCGGGCACGGCACAATTGGGGTTTGTCTGACAGCCCACGTGATGTTTTTGGCAGACAGGACGTCTTTTGTTTCTGTAGCGCGGCTGGCATGCTTCATCATCGCGTCTGCGGTGGCCCTGGCGCCCGCTGAACCCCCGTTTTTGTTGACGCCCGCACGCCACGCCAAGCCCTTTTCACCATGATCGCAAGTTCCAGCCAAGCCTCTGCCAGCGGTGTCAGCCACGTGGATGCGCTGCTTCCCGGCACCCGCCTGGCTGAGTTCGAGATCCTGGAGTTGCTGGGGGTGGGCGGTTTTGGCATGGTCTACAAGGCGTTTGACCATTCGCTACACCGCGCCGTGGCCATCAAAGAGTACATGCCATCGGCGCTGGCCGGGCGCTCCGAGGGGCAGTCTCTGTGGGTCCGCTCCTCGTCCGACCAGCAGACCTTCCATGCCGGGCTGGCGTCCTTTGTGGGCGAGGCGCGCTTGCTGGCGCAGTTTGACCACCCCTCCCTGGTCAAGGTGTTTCGCTTCTGGGAGGCGAACAACACGGCCTACATGGTCATGCCCTTGTACACCGGCATGACCTTCAAGCAGGCCCGGGCTCAGATGCGCACCCCGCCTTCGGAGGCCTGGCTGCGCAAGGTGCTCTGGTCGGTGCTGGGTGCCCTGCGGGTGCTGCACGATGGCAAGACACTGCACCGGGACATTTCTCCCGACAATATTTTTCTGCAGGACAGCGGTCCCCCGGTGCTGCTGGACCTGGGCGCTGCCCGCCACGCGATCAATGACCAGGACCGCAAGCACACGGCGGTGCTCAAGGTGAACTACGCGCCCATTGAGCAATATTCCGATGGGGACGAAGAGCTGCGCCAGGGGCCTTGGAGCGACCTGTATTCGCTGGCCGCCGTGATGCATGGCTGCCTGTGCAACGACACGCCGCTGCCCGCCACGCTGCGCTCCATCCGCGACCGCATGGTGTCGTTCTCGCGCGTTGCCAGGACCGTCAAGCGCCAGTTCGGCGTGGACTATTCCGCACCCTTCGTGGCCGCCATTGCCAAATCGCTGGCCCTGCGGCCTGAAGACCGGCCACAGAACATCGACGAGTTCCTGCAGCTCATGGAGATGACCACCGCTCCCGAAGGAGTGGAGCATTTCGATTTCAGGGCGGACCTGGGCGACATCTGGGTCGAGCCCGCGGACCGGCCCGGCCCAGGGCTCGTCACACCCACGGTGGACGTGACCTCTGCGGCCAATGCGGTGGCGGAGATTCAGGCGCAAGCACAGCGGGCGGCCGCCCACGGCACCCCCGGGTCGGACGGGCACGGCGATCCGGCCGACGCCGCCGATGTGGGCGGAGACACGGTGGTGCTGGGAGGCCCTGACACCGTCGTGGCTGATGCAGGGGATACGGTCTTTATTGATGCCGGCGATACGGTCGTGGCCGAGGATTCGCGCTACGACGACCCTGACGGGCACCATCCAACCGCTGTCAACGCCCGCCATGCAGCCGAGCAGCGGCCGCGCCCTACCGAGCGGGAGGCCCATCGCCCGGCCCATAAGTCGCCAAAGTCGCGCAAGCGTTCGCCAGTCGTCGTCTGGTTGGGGGTGGCGGTCTTTGCGGTGGTGGCCTCCGCCGCCGGGCTGCGTTGGGCCCAGAGCAACAAGGCGCCCCAGGACGACATCATCACCGAGATGGCGGAGCGTCCCGCAGCGCCGGCTTCGAGCGCCGAGCCCTTGGTCCTGGCCGAAGCGCCCGCCGATGCCCCTGCTGCTGCTGCCTCGGTAGAAGCAGCGGCGGCTGTGACTGCGGCTTCCGCGCCCACCCCGGCATTCGTGACGGCCTCGGCGCCGCGCACCAACCCGCGCACGAAGCGGACCGCTCCAGAGCCCACCGCGGCTCCGGCCGTGGTGCATGAGGAGCCGCCATCGCCGCCCCCGCCCGTGGTG
>SDXZ01000035.1 GCA_004210805.1 Acidovorax sp. | reverse complement strand
GCGCGTTCGCGGGTCGATGCCTCGTCGGTCAGGTCGCCCTGGTAGGACGTGAGCAGCGGGTGGCTCCAGGTGGGCAGCACGTAGTCCAGGTTGACCACGGCGCGGCCCTGGGCCAGCACCGCCTCGGCAATCGCCCGGCCGATGCCGTTGCTGGCACCCGTGACGACCGTGACAGGAGTGCTTTTATCCACAGCAGTCACACGCGCTCCAGGATGATGGCGATGCCCTGCCCCACGCCGATGCACATGGTGCACAGCGCGTACTGGCCGGCGTGTTCGTGCAGGCGGTTCACAGCCGTGGTCACCAAGCGCGCACCGCTGGCACCCAGCGGGTGCCCCAGCGCAATAGCCCCGCCCCAGGCGTTGACACGCGCGTCGTCGTCCTTGAGGCCCAGTGCGCGCAGCACGGCCAGGCCCTGTGCGGCAAAGGCTTCGTTGAGTTCGATCACGTCCATGTGGTCAATCGTCAGCCCCGTCTGCGCCAGCACCTTGAGGGTCGCGGGCGTGGGGCCAAAGCCCATGATGCGCGGCGCCACACCGGCCACGGCCATGCCCACCACGCGGGCGCGGGGCTTGAGGCCGTACTTGGCGGCATGGGCTTCGTCGGCCAGCAGCAGCGCGCAGGCGCCGTCGTTCACGCCGCTGGCGTTGCCCGCCGTCACCGTGCCGTCGGGCCGCACCACGCCCTTGAGCTTGGCCAGCGCTTCCAGGCTGGTCTCGCGGGGGTGTTCGTCCTGGCTCACGATGAGGGCGTCGCCCTTCTTTTGGGGGATGTGCACCGCCACGATCTCGCGCGCCAGGTGGCCGTCCTTGATCGCGGCCACGGCGTTGAGCTGGCTGCGCAGGGCCATGCGGTCTTGTGCTTCGCGCTCGATGCCGAAGTCGGTGGCCACGTTCTCGGCGGTTTCGGGCATGGAGTCGACGCCGTACTTTTCCTTCATCAGCTTATTGATGAAGCGCCAGCCGATAGTCGTGTCGTACACCGCGTTGTTGCGGCTGAAGGCGCTCTCGGCTTTGGGCATGACGAAGGGCGCGCGGCTCATGCTCTCCACGCCGCCCGCGATCATCAGGCCTGCCTCGCCCGACTTGATGGCGCGCGCTGCGGTGCCCACGGCATCGAGCCCCGAGCCGCACAGGCGGTTGATGGTGGCGCCTGCCACATCGATGGGCAGGCCCGCCAGCAGGCTGCTCATGTGGGCCACATTGCGGTTGTCTTCACCGGCCTGGTTGGCGCAGCCGTAGAGCACGTCGGTCACGGCCGCCCAGTCCACGCCGGGGTTGCGGTCCATCAGCGCCTGGATGGGGATGGCGCCCAGGTCGTCGGTGCGCACGCTGGAGAGCGCGCCTCCGTAGCGACCGAAAGGGGTGCGGATGGCGTCGCAGATGAAGGCTTGGCGTTGTGGTTGGCTCATGGTTTTTGTCTCCTCATTTCTTGGGTTGGATTCAGGCGGCTGCGATGGGCAGGCCCACCAGTTGCTCCAGCTCGGCCAGCGGCAGCCCGGGCACGGTGTCGATGAGCTGCAGCCCCGTGGGCGTGCAGGCCAGTGTGCACAGATCGGTGTAGATGCGCTTCACGCAGGCGACACCGGTGAGCGGGTAGGTGCATTGCGACACGATCTTGCTGGCGCCCTGCTTGGTCAGCAGGTCCATCATGACCCAGGTCTGCTTGGCGCCGATGGCCAGGTCCATGGCGCCGCCCACGGCCGGAATCGCGCCGGGCTCGCCGGTGCTCCAGTTGGCCAGATCGCCCGTGGCGCTGACCTGAAACGCGCCCAGCACGCAAATGTCGAGGTGCCCGCCGCGCATCATCGCGAAGCTGTCGGCGTGGTGAAAATACGCACCGCCGGGCAGCAGCGTCACCGGCTGCTTGCCAGCGTTGATGAGGTCGTAGTCCTCCAGCCCCGCAGCGGGCGCGGGGCCCATGCCCAGGATGCCGTTTTCGCTTTGCAGGATGACTTCGCGGCCTGCCGGGATGTGGTTGGCCACTAGGGTGGGCTGGCCGATGCCCAGGTTGACGTAGGCGCCGTCGTGGATGTCCTGCGCCACACGTTGTGCCAACTCGTCTTTACTACGCTTTTGATAGCTACTCACGCTGATTCCTTGTGCGGTAGAGACCGATTTCATGCCGATTTTTTGAAGCCGCCGGCCTGTGTGGCAGTGCGCTCGATCTTCACCACATGGGTCACGTAGATGCCGGGCGTGACGATGGCTTCCGGGTCCAGCGCGCCCAGTTCCACCACCTCGTGCACCGTGGCAATCGTGGTCTTGGCCGCCGTGGCCATCACCGGGCCGAAGTTGCGCGCTGACATGCGGTAGGTCAGGTTGCCCCAGCGGTCGCCCTGCTCGGCCTTGATCAGCGCCACGTCCCCGTGGATGGGGTACTCCAGCACGTAGTGCTTGCCGTTGATCTCGCGCGTCTCCTTGCCGGCGGCCAGCTCGGTACCGTGGGCCGTGGGGCAGAAGAAGGCGCCGATGCCCGCGCCCGCAGCGCGCAGGCGCTCGGCCAGGTTGCCCTGGGGCACGAGTTCGAGTTCGAGCTTGCCGCTGCGGTACAGGTCGTCGAACACGTAGCTGTCGACCTGGCGCGGAAAGCTGCAGATGATCTTGCGCACCCGGCCCGCCTTGAGCAACGCGGCCAGACCCTGGTCGGCATTGCCGGCGTTGTTGTTGACCACCGTGAGGTCGCGTGCGCCCTGGGCGATCAGGCCGTCGATCAGCTCACCGGGAATGCCGGCGGTGCCGAAGCCGCCAATCAACACCGTGGCACCATCCTGCACGCCCGCCAGGGCCTGGGCCACCGACTCCGCCAGCTTGTTGATCATCGAACCGCTTTCATGATGTGCTTGACTCCAGATAGAATATGTTCGCTTATAGAACAAATGTTCGCATAAAGAATTATAGTTGGCATACGTATGAATTTCCAAACCCCTGAAGCCAAAGACCCCAAACCCAGCGACAGCTATGTGCAGTCGTTCGCCCGCGGGCTGGAGGTGATCCGCTCGTTCAGCGCCGCCCGGCCGCAGCAGACATTGAGCGAAGTGGCCGCGCAGACCGGCCTGACCCGCGCGGGCGCGCGCCGCATCCTGCTCACGCTGCAGACGCTGGGCTATGTGGAGACGGACGGCAAGCTCTTTCGCCTGAGCCCGCGCATCCTGGACCTGGGCTTTGCCTACCTCTCGTCGCTGCCCATCTGGAACCTTGCCGAGCCGGTGATAGAAGACTTGGTGGAAGAAGTGCGCGAATCGTCATCGGCCGCCGTGCTGGACGGCCTGGACATCGTCTATGTGCTGCGGGTGCCCACCCACAAAATCATGCGCACCAACCTGGGCGTGGGTTCGCGCCTGCCGGCGCCGTGGACGTCGATGGGCCGGGTGCTGCTGGCCGGGCTGCCGGATGCCGAACTGGAGGCGCGGCTGGAGGGACACCCGCTTGAGCGCCTGACCGAACACACGGCCGCCGACCTGCCCACGCTGCTGACCCGCATCCGCCAGGCGCGCGAACAAGGCTGGTGTCTCGTGAACCAGGAGCTGGAAGAAGGCCTGATCTCGATTGCTGCACCGCTGACGGACCGCACAGGGCGCACGGTGGCAGCGCTCAACATCAGCGGCCAAGCCAACCGCACAAGCGCCGAGGTGATGCAGGAGTCGCTGCTGCCCGCATTGCTGCGTGCGGCCAAGGCGATTTCTCGAATGATGGGGGCGCCTGGGGCCTGAACGGCATAAAAGCCTGGCGGGGCAGGAATGGCATTGCCGGCATGAAAGCCGCAAAGCCGAGGAGATGTTTGGAAATGCACAGGGGCGCGAAGCCCCATGGGATCACTCAGCGCAACGAGCGGCCGGGGCTGAAACCCCGCTGGCCCTCGCCTTGCGTGGATGCGAGGACCGGGGCATCAACGCCCAACTGCTCGCTGCGGTGAATGGGGTCCGGCTGGGGCAGCACCTCTACCCTCTGCCCCAGGACCCAAGAGAAACGGTTAGCGCTTGCGGAAACCCAGCACCAGCACCACGCCGCCCAGCACCATGGCGCCCAGGCTCATCCACTGGGGAATGTTCACGGATTCCTTTTCCTTCACGGTCAACTCCAGAGGGCCCAACTTGGCTTGGGTGGTGTCCTTGGTGAAGCTGAAGCCACCGGTCAGGAACCCGGCCAGGCCCAGCACTAGCAACAAAGCTCCGACGATTCGCAATGCAGTCATGAAAATTCTCTCCCCAACAGCCGGGTAGTTATAGACGTTGGCAAAGCGGGCCCGGCCCCGTATCTCTGCGCTCTGCCAATGTAGTCGCGCAATGGGCCAGGCCGCGTAGGACGTCGCCGCCGGCCGGCGCCGAAGGCGGGCAAACCCTGGCGGTGATGGGCGCAAACCCTGCGTGCTAACCTCCGGGCCCATGTTCAGCCCCTCCCAAGCCGACGTGCGCCGTTTCTTGTGCGGCGTGCACTCCAAGACCCAGGCCGGCGACCCCATGGAAGCCATCGAGACGCTGGCCAGCCTGTGGATCGCCGAGCACCCCGAATACCACGGCGACCTTGCCAGCGCCGACGCCGCCGTGGCGCGCAACTACGACGAGACGCCCGGACAGACCAACCCCTTCCTGCACCTGTCGATGCACCTGTCGATCAGCGAGCAATGCAGCATCGACCAGCCCCGCGGCATTCGCCAGGCGGTAGAACTGCTGACTGCGCGCCTGGACTCGTTGCACGACGCGCACCATGCGGCCATGGATTGCCTGGGTGAAATGCTGTGGGAGAGCCAGCGCGCAGGCCGCCCGCCCGATGGGAATGCCTACATTGCCTGCGTTCAGCGGCGGGCGACAAAGGACTGAGAGGGCCCCAAGGGGGCCGGCCCGCATTCGATCAGGGGCCCACCACAAGACATACCGCAAGGCTGGACGCGGCGGGCTCCCTTCGGGACACCGCATGGGCTGTACGCGCTCCGTCGGTCCTCGCAGTCGGTAACGGCGCCACACCTTCGCCGCCCCGAACCGGCTGAAGGCTTGCCGCACCCTCGCCGCCGCAGACACAATAGGACACCCACTGGCCGCGCGCGGCACGCTCCTTGCGTGATTCCCTGCAGTCCGGTACCGGAGCCCCACGGATGCGCGCATTTCAGCTCTCCCTGCGAACGGCCATCGCCGTGCCCTTTGCCGTGCTGTTCGCAGCCACGGTGGCACTGCAGACCATCACGCAGCACCGGCAGATCACCGACCTCATCGACCAGGAAAGCGTGCGCCTGCTCGATGCGATCACCAACACCTCGCGCGGCCGCCTGGCCGAGTTTCTCGAAACACCCTTCCTGATCCAGCGCAGCATTGGCGACGCGATTGCGCGCCACGGGCTTTACCAGCCGGGCAACCTGAAGCCGGTCTACCAACACCTGCAGAGCATCTTTGCCGAGCTCTACACCGAACAGCAGCAGATCAGCCTGCTCAGCTTTGGCAGCCAGGCCGGCGAATACGCCGGCATCCGCCGCGAGGCCACCGCACCCAACGGCTTTCGCCTGATCCTCAAGGACGGCTCCACCCAGGGCCAGATGAACGTCTACGAAGACGAAACCACCGCCAAGGTGGCCGCCGCCTTCCCCGACTACGACCCGCGTGGGCGGCCCTGGTATGCGCCCGTAGCGCAGTCGGGCAAGGCGCTGTGGTCGCCCATCTACACCACCGCCGGCGAGCGGGGCGACATGACCATCTCGGCCGCGTCGCCCGTGGTCTTGCAAGGCCAGCTGCTGGGTGTGATGGAGGCCGACGTGCGGCTCGATAGCCTCAATCGCTTCTTGCGCGACGAGCCGCTGCGCGGCCAGGGATTGATCTTCATCAGCGATGCAGAAGGCCGCATCGTGGCGCACTCGGAGCTCGGTGCGCTGGTCACCGACCGCAAGGACGCGGCCGGCCAGCGCGAGCGACTGACTGTGGCGCAGAGCGCCAGCCCACAGATCCGCGCCGCGGTGCCGTACCTGGAGCAGGCGACCACTGCCGAAGGCACGGGTTTTCGGTTTACCCACGAGGGCGAGCACTACTTTGGCCGCGTCACGCCTTACGCCGACGCGCGTGGCATTGACTGGCGCATCGTGGTGCTGCTGGCGGAGTCCGACCTGCTGGGCGACTCGCGCAACGCCAACCGGCGCGCCCTGCTCGCGACGGCCGCCATCGCCGTGCTGGGGTTGCTGCTCGGGTTGTGGGTGATTCAGCGGGCGGCCCGCCCCATCCTCCAAACGGCCGAGGCCGCCAACCGGATCGCACGCGGCGAGTGGAGCGCGGGCATAGGCACGAGCAGCCCGTTGCGGGAAACCACGATCCTGGTGGAGGCCTTCAACCAGATGGCGGACCGGCTCGAGCGCTCGTTCAACCAGATGCGCGAACTGCTCATCTACGACAGCCTCACTCAACTGCTCACGCGCCGCGGTTTGCTGGAGCAAGCCCACTGGAGTGAGCCGCAGCCTGCGGTGCTGGTCCTGGTGGGGCTCGACGGCTTCCGCGCCATCAACGACAACGTCGGCTATGGCACAGGCGACCGGCTGTTGCAGGCCGTCAGCGCACGGCTGCGCGCGCGCTTGCCCGCCCCAGTGGTCATGGCCCGTTTGGGCGGCGACGAGTTCGCGCTGCTGCACCTGGGCAGCGAAAATTCCGCGCCAGAAGCAGACATTGCGAAGGTGGTGCTCGCACTGTTCGCCACACCCTTCGCTGCGGGGGCGGACGAGGTCATGGTGCATGCCTCGGTCGGTGTGGTGAGCGGCCAACTGCAGGGCAACGACCTGCCCGAATGGCTGCGCAACGCCAGCATTGCTCTGGGCGAGGCCAAGCGCCGCGGGCTCAACCAGTGTGTGGTGTTCGAGCGCGGCATGGCCGAGCAATCTCTGGAGCGCGCGCGGCTTGCCACCGAGCTGCGGCAGGCTTTGGAGAAAGAACAGTTCCTGGTGCACTACCAGCCGGTGATCGACCTGACCACCGGCCGGGTGAGCGGCGCAGAGGCGCTGCTGCGCTGGTTGAGCCCCGCGCGGGGCCTGGTGCCGCCGGGGGTGTTCATCCCCGTGGCCGAAGAATCGGACCTGATCCTGGCGCTGGGCGATTGGGTGCTGCGCCGCGCGACACAGGACATCGCACAGCAGCTGCCGCACCTGCCCGAGGGCTTTGAGCTGCATGTGAACGTGTCGGCGCGGCAGCTCATCCAGTCGGACTTTCCCAGCACGCTGCAACAGGTGTTGACCACCAGCGGCCTGCCGCCAGCACAGCTGACGCTGGAGCTGACCGAATCCGTGCTGCTCGAAGGCGATGCGGTCACCGGCCAGCGCCTGGCGCGCATCCGTGCATTGGGCGTGAAGATCGCCATCGACGACTTTGGCACCGGCTACTCGTCGCTGGCCTACCTGAGCCGCCTGCCTTTTGACTGCGTGAAGGTGGACCAGAGTTTTGTACGCGACCTGCTGGACTCGACCCAGAACGCGGCCATCGTCACCGCGGTGCTGAACATGGCACAGGGCTTTGGCGTGACCGTGGTGGCCGAGGGCGTAGAGACCGAAGCCACCGCGCGCCGCCTGCGCGAGATGGGCTGTGCCAGCGCCCAGGGGTACTGGTTTGGCCGGCCTGCGCCACTGCAGGACATGGACCTTTCGGTGCGTCTGCTGGAGGGGGACGGTACTGGCGCATCGGCAGTGTCTTTGCCGTCGTGATTGCGCTCAGTCAGACCTTCAGTGCTTCACCGGCTCACCGGATCACACTGCACCGTGCCTCAATGCCAGTGCGTCGCACTGCCTTGCCCATCCGTAGCCATCGCACCGACGTGTCGGGCTGACGAGGCATCCACCACGACGCAGGCATAAAAAAACCCGCCAGGTCGTGGCGGGTTTTTGTGGCTGTGGCGGGCAGTTTGCTTCACCTCACCGCGGGCCCTCATCCGATCAACGGAAGCGCGATTGGGGCACCACGTGCAGGTCGCCTTCGACACCGCCAATGTAGTTGGACAGTGCCTTCAGTTCCGCGTTGGTGAACTGCTTGGCCACGCCGGCCATGATGGCGTTGCTGCGGCCCAGGTTGGGGTTCTTCTCGGCCTTGTAGGCCTTCAGGGCCACGAACAGGTAGTCAGCGTGCTGGCCTGCGATCTTGGGGTACGAAGGATCGATGGGCTTGGCGAAGTTGTCGCCGTGGCACGAAACGCAGGCGCCCTTCTTGAGCAGCTCCGCCACTTGCACGCTGGGTTCGCGGGCGGGCTTGGCGGGCAGTTCTGCGTTGGTCTTGCCGTGTTGCGCGTAGTAGGCAGACACGTTGGCAATGTCTTTTTCGGTCAGCGACTCGGCGATGCCACGCATGGTGGGGTGCCGGCGCTCGCCCTTTTGGTAGGCCACGAGCGATGCGGCGATGTACTTGGCGCTTTGGCCCGAGATCATGGGCACCTTGTGGATCTCTGGAAAGCTGGCCTGGTAGCCCGGAATGCCGTGGCATCCGATGCACATGGCGATCTTTTGCTTGCCGGCTTCCACGTCGCCTTGGGCTTCCTGGGCATGGGAGACGGCGGTCACGGAAGCGACAGCCAGGGCAAATAGCGTGGTCAGCGTTTTGTTCATTTTGCGCGCACAATCTCGTGGAAGTTCAGTCAGCTCAGGAAGCTGATCAACCGCAGATTATAGCCAGCGGCTGTCAAGGCCCATTCATCAACGATCCGGTGATTTCCCTCATGAAATTCCAAGGTTCCCAGAACTACGTCGCCACCCAAGACCTGATGCTTGCCGTAAACGCGGCCATCACCCTGCAGCGGCCGCTGCTCATCAAGGGCGAGCCCGGCACCGGCAAGACGATGCTGGCCGAAGAAGTCGCCCAGTCCCTCAACATGCCGCTCCTGCAGTGGCACATCAAGTCGACCACCAAGGCGCAGCAGGGCCTGTATGAATACGACGCCGTGAGCCGCCTGCGTGACAGCCAGCTCAACGATGGCGACAGCTCTGAGCGCGTGAAGAACATCCGCAACTACATCATCCAGGGTGTGCTCTGGCAGGCCTTTACCGCGGACGAGCCCGTGGCGCTGTTGATCGACGAGATCGACAAGGCCGACATTGAATTCCCGAATGACCTGCTGCGCGAAATCGACCGCATGGAGTTCTACTGCTACGAGACGCGCGAGCTCATCAAGGCCAAGCACCGCCCGCTGGTGTTCATCACCTCCAACAACGAAAAAGAACTGCCGGACGCCTTCCTGCGCCGCTGCTTCTTTCACTTCATCAAGTTCCCTGAAGCCGACACCATGCGCCAGATCGTGGGCGTGCACTTCCCCACGCTCAAGAGCGAGTTGCTCAGCGTGGCGATGAAGACGTTTTATGACGTGCGCAACCTGCCTGGCCTCAAGAAGAAGCCTTCGACCAGCGAACTGCTCGACTGGCTCAAGCTGCTGGTGGCCGAGGACATTCCACTCGCAGCGCTGCAAAGCGCCGACAACAAGGTGGCCGTGCCGCCGCTGGTGGGCGCCCTGCTCAAGAACGAACAGGATGTGGGCCTGTTCGAGAAGCTGGTGTTCATGAACCAGCGCAACCGCTGACTCCCGGCAATGGCCCAACCTCCCACCCCTTCGCTGGCAGACGGCGTCGCCGATGCCATTGGGTTTGTCGGCGGCGCCCTGGCCGGTTTCTGGCTTGGCCAATGGCTGGGCTTCGATATCTTTGCGCCCGGCTACGGCAACAAGACCCTGTTCGGCATTGCCCTGGTGGGCCTCGGGGGCGGTCTGGGCCTGCACGCCGCCAGGCGCTGGCAGACCAGCCGGCGCCGCAAGGCTTCCAACGACTGACCACTGATCAAGACCATGGCCTTTGTAGAACCCGTCACGCTGCGCGACCGCGGCATCCGCCTGGAGCCCCTGGCGCTGTCCCACGAAAAAGGCCTGGCCGCTGCGGCCGCCGATGGCGAGCTGTGGAAGCTGCGCATCACCTCGGTGCCCGAGCCCCAGGACACCCGCGCATACATCGAAGCTGCCTTGAAGATGCGCGAGGAGGGCAACCGCTTTGCCTTCGCCGTTGTGGACGACGCCACCGGCAAGGTGCTGGGCACCACCAGCTATCACGACATCCTGCCCGCCGTGCGCCGCGTGGAGATTGGCTACACCTGGTACTGCCAGAGCGTGCAGCGAACGCACGTCAACACCACGGCCAAGCTGTTGATGATGGGCCACGCTTTTGACACGCTTGCCTGTCACGTGGTGGGCTGGCGCACCGACAACTTCAACTTCGCTTCGCAAAAAGCGATTGAGCGGCTGGGCGCCAAAAAGGATGGCGTGATCCGCGGCCACGCGCTGCGCCGCGACGGCACCATCCGCGACACCGTGATGTACAGCATGCGCTCGGGCGAATGGCCCGAAGCCAAGGCACAATTGCTATATCTTTTAGAGCGCCGAACGCTTACGTAGCAAGCGCTGGAGGCCAAAAACATGCTGATCGACTTCTTCTACACCTTGCGCTCGGCCAAGCTGCCGGTGTCCGTGAAGGAATACCTCACGCTGCTTGAAGCGCTGCAGGCCGGCGTGGTCGGCCCCAGGTCGGATGACGCGTGGAGCCTGGACGACTTCTACAACCTCTCGCGCCTCACGCTGGTCAAGGACGAGAAGCACTACGACAAGTTCGACCGGGCCTTCGGCGCCTACTTCAAGGGTGTGGAGATGGTGGCCGACTTCACCAAGGAGATTCCGGCCGACTGGCTGCGCAAGATCCTGGAGAACGAACTCACGCCCGAGCAAAAAGCCGCCATCGAGAAGATGGGCTGGGACGAACTCATGGAGACGCTGAAGAAGCGCCTCGAAGAGCAAAAGGAGCGCCACGAGGGCGGCAGCAAATGGATCGGCACCGGCGGCACGAGCCCTTTTGGCCACGGCGGCTACAACCCGCAGGGCGTACGCATTGGCGGCGCGGGCAAGAACAAGAGCGCCGTGAAGGTGTGGGAGCAGCGCGCCTACAAGGACTACGACGACCAGCAAGAACTGGGCACACGCAACATCAAGGTGGCGCTGCGCCGCCTGCGCAAGTTTGCGCGCGAGGGCCATGAGCTGGAGCTAGACCTGCCCGACACCATCCGCAGCACGGCGGCCAATGCGGGCTACCTCGATATCAAGATGGTGCCCGAGCGGCACAACAACGTGAAGGTGCTGCTGCTGATGGACGTGGGCGGCACCATGGACGAACACATCCAGCGCGTCGAGGAACTCTTCAGCGCCGTGAAGACGGAGTTCAAGCACCTGGAGTTCTATTACTTCCACAACTGCGTGTACGACTTCATGTGGAAGAACAACCGCCGCCGCTTCGCCGAGAAGTTCGCCACCTGGGACATCATCCGCAAGTACAACCGGGATTACAAACTGATCTTCGTGGGCGACGCGACCATGAGCCCGTACGAGATCCTGCAGCCCGGTGGCAGCGTGGAATACAACAACGAAGAGCCCGGCGCCGAGTGGATTCAGCGCCTCACCCACGCCTTTCCCAAGCACGCGTGGATCAACCCCGAGCCGCAAGGCGTATGGCAGTACCGCCAGAGCATCAGCATCATCCAGCAGCTCATCGGCAACCGGATGTATCCGCTGTCGCTCAGGGGGCTGGAAGAAACCATGCGCTTGTTGTCCAAATAGGCTTTAACTTGCGCCCTGAGGCCCCTCCGCTATGGGCCCAGCGCGCGAAACTGTCTGACACAGCCGGGGTGCTTTTCTGGGCATAGTCGCAAGGCCACTTTTCGGCCGCGCCATACGAGCCGGGTGGCGCTCCGCAGCTACCAGCCACCGCCCACCCCACCACTCGCCTGCCCGCCGTGCTCTTTCGTTCCCTGCGCTCCACCGCCATCTCCCCAACGCCGGCCCTGTGGTCGGCGTTGCTGCTTATTGGCGTACTGGGGTTGCAGGGCTGCAGCATGCTGCGCCTTGGGAAGGATGACGAGGGTGATGGCAAAAAGTCGGGCGCCACGGCGGTCATTGCAGAGTCCTCGTCACCGTCGTTTGCGGTGGACGTGCGCGCGCCGGACGAAGTACGCGGCACGCTGGAGCGCCACCTAGAGCTGCAGCGCTTTCGCAACCTGCCCGACCTGAATGCCAGCGAGCTGCAGCGCCTGCTCGGCGCGGCCGACGCCAATGCGCGCGAGCTGCTGGGCACGATGGGGTACTTTGCGCCGACGATCACGGTCGAGCTGACGGAAACTCCCGAGCGCAAAACCGCGCCGCGCACCGTGGTCGTGACCGTGCAGCCCGGGCCCCAGACCCGCATTGCCAGCACCGACATCGACTTCACGGGCGGCCCCGCAGCGGCCAGCGAGGACGCCCAGGCCAGCACCCGCCAGCAACAGCGCGTGCAGCGCGACTGGTCGCTCGCGCCCGGGCAGGCCTTCACCCAGTCCGCCTGGGACTCGGCCAAGACCGATGGCCTGCGCCAGCTGCAGGCCCGCCGCCACCCCACCGCCCGCATCGCCAGCAGCCGCGCCGAGATCGACGCCGACAAGCACGAAGCCAAGCTCAACGTCACCTACGAGCCCGGCCCGGTGTATCGCTTCGGCCCCCTGCGCGTGGAAGGCAGCGAGCGCTATGACCCCGACGGCGCCCGGCGCCTGGCGCGCCTGCCCACGGGCGCTGTCTACGACGAAGCCGAGCTGCTCGACGCCCAGCTGCGGCTGGCCAGCAGCGGCTACTACGACGCGGTGTTCCTCACGCTCGACACCGAAGGCACCGACCCGCAGGCCGCCCCCGTGGTGGCCCAGGTGCGCGAAGCGCCTTTGCAAAAGCTGGTGTTCGGCCCGGGGTTTTCGACCGACAGCGGGGCGCGCCTGTCGCTGGAGCACATTCACAACAAACTGCCCGGCATCGGCTGGCGCGCAGTCAGCAAGCTCTCGCTGGACCGCGAGACCAAGCTCGCGAGCACTGAATGGACGGCGCTGCCCGACACCAATGGCTGGCGCTGGTTTGCCGGCGGCCAGCTGCTGCGCGAGGACACAGGCGATTTCGAGACCAACAGCGGGCGGTTGCGCTCGGGCCGCAGCAAAAGCACCAAGCGCATCGACCGCAGCTACTTTCTGCAGTACGACTACGCCAACAGCCAGGGGGTGAACGCGCCGCCGTCGGGCACGGCGGTCAGCGTCAACTACGGCTGGACGGGCCGCTACTTCAACAACCTCACGGCGCCCACGCGCGGCCACGGCGTGGCGGTGGAGCTGGGCCTGGGCACCACGCTGCGCCCGGAGCGCGACCCCTTCGTGCGCACGCTGGTGCGTTGGCAAACCTTTGTGCCTGCGGGCCGTGTGCAGGACGACGCCGGCCAGGCGCGCAATGCCCGCATCGCCTTGCGCACCGAAGTAGGTGCGGTGCTGGCGCGTGATGGCGCCCAGTTGCCGGTGACACAGCTCTTTTTGACGGGGGGCGACACCACCGTGCGCGGCTACGGCTACCGCAGCATCGGTGCGCGCACCGACAACGGCAAGCTCTACGGCGGCCGCTACATGGCTGTGGGCAGCGTCGAATGGCAGCGCCCCATCGTCTACAAGGGCGAAATGACCGACTGGGAAAGCACCCTTTTCGTTGACGCGGGCGCTGTGGCAGACCGCGCCGGTGACTTGGACCCACGCGTCGGCGTGGGCGCCGGCGTGCGCTGGCGCAGCCCCGTGGGGCCGCTGCAGGCGGACCTGGCCTACGGCGTGAAGGCCAAGGAACTTCGCCTGCACCTGCGGCTGGGATTCAGCTTCTGATGGCAACTTCGAGCCCAACGCCGCCCCGCGCGCCGTCTTCAGACTTCAGCGCCGGCGCCTCGCCCCAACCACCGCGGCGGCGGCATGTGCGCCGTGCAGCGCGCGGCCTGGGTTGGCTGCTGGTTGCGCTGGTAGCGCTGCTCATCGCAGCGGCTGCCGCGCTGTGGTGGTGGTCGGGCAGCAACACCTCGCTGGCCGCGGCGCTGGCGCGCGCTGCGCGGCATCTGCCCGCCGACCAGCAACTGGAAAGCCGCGACGTCAGCGGCTCGCTGCGCGGCGGCGGGCGCATTGGCTGGCTGCGCTGGAGCAGCCCCGCGCTGTCCGTCGAAGTGAACGACATCACCCTCGGCTGGCAGCTTGCCCCGCTGCTGCAGCGCAGGCTGGAACTGGGCGAGGTGCACGCTGCGCGTGTTCAGATCACGCCGGTGGCGGATGCCCCCACCAAAGACCCCACCGAGCCGCTCATGCAATTGCGGCTACCGCTGCAGATTGGGGTGCCGTTTCGTGTGGACGAAATCCAGTGGGCCGGCCCGCCCGCCGTGCAGGTGCTGGGCCTGCAAGGCGACTACCGCTTTGACGGGCGCGAGCACCGCCTGAAGATCGACAACGTGGAGCTGGCCCAAGGCCGCTACACCGCCCGCGCCACGCTGCAGGCTGACACCCCCATGGCGCTGGATGCCACGGTAGACGGTGCCGTGCAGACCGCTGTGCCCGGCGGTGGCGCCGCTCTGCAGCTGGGCGCGCACGCCACGCTGCAAGGCACGCTGGCCACCGCCGCTGCGCAATTGGAGCTCAAGGCGCGCATCAGCCCTGCAGCACCGGTCAGTGCAGCCATGCCCACCATTGATCCAGCAAAGCCTGCAACATCCACCGCGCCTGCCACACGCGCACCGCGCACGGCCACTCAGGCTGCACCACCGCCGCCCACAGAGCCCATGCAGGCCGATGTGGCCGCCACACTCACCCCGTGGGCCACGCAGCCTTTGCGAGCCGCCAGCGCCACGCTGCGCGCGGTCGACCTCGCGGCGCTGTGGCCCCAGGCACCGCGCACCCAGCTGCACGGTACGCTGCAAGCGGGGCCCGCGCCGGCGGGCTCATCAGGAGCTGCCGCTGGCACCACGCCCAACCCGCCCGCCGCGGCTCCCGCATCTCCGTCGACGCCCGCCACAGGCTGGGCGCTGCAAGCCCAGTTGCGCAACGACCTTGCCGGCCCATGGGACCAAGGCCGCTTGCCGCTCAGTGCGCTGCAAGCCAATGCCAGCTATGACGGCACGCGCTGGACCGTGCCCACGGCCATCGCGAGCGCCGGCCAGGGCACGGCCACGCTGCAGGGCCACTACACCCCATCCACCCAGGCCGTGGAAGGCCAGGCCGAACTGCGCAACCTGCGCCCCGACGCGCTGCACACCGCACTGGCTGCGAACCCCCTGGCGGGCCGCGTCAGCGCCCAGACACAGGGCGACAAGGTGCGCTTTGATGCAGACATCCGCGCGGCGGGCGCCGCTGCTGCGCCAGCACGTCCCACCAAAGACCGCCCCGCGCTGCTGTCCATCAACAGCCTGGTAGCAAAGGGCCACTGGCAGCCCGGCGCGCAGCCGGGCGGCGGCACGGTGCAGCTTGATCGACTGATGCTCGACGCCCTCCAGGCCCGCGCCGAAGCTACGGATTTGCGCATCGCCTTGGCGGGCCCCGCAGCCCAAGGCCAGCTTGCGCTGACCGTGCCGGGCGCCACCGCACGCGCGCAGGGCAGCATCGCCCCAACCACCGGCGCAGGCGATCTGCAGGTGCAGTGGGCTGACACTGAAGTCACTCAACGCTGGCTGACCAGCCTGCCCTGGGTCGGCAGCGCAGCGCAGACAGCGCTGCAGGGCGCCACGGCCAAGGGTGCGGCATCGATTACCGCGCGCTGGAAAGGCGGCTGGCAGACGGCGGCCCGCCAACTTCAGGCGGCCAGCGCGGGCAACGCCCTGCCCTCCAGCAAGGACGCCTTTGAACTGCAAGCCACGCTGGCGACGCAGCAGCTTGACCTGTCGCTGCCCCCCTCTAAGGACGCCGGCGCACGCGCCACGGCAGTGCAGCTGCGCGGCGTTAAAGCAGAGCTTTCAGGCAACCTGCTGCAGGCCGCCTTGTCGGTAAATGGCGAAGCCCGTCTGAACGCCAGCCAGGCACAGCAAATGCAGCGCATCACGCTGCAGACCCGCCTCACGGGCGGGCTCTCGGCCCCGGCGCAGTGGCAGGCACAGATTGCCGAGTTGCGCCTGCAGGCAGAGGATGCCCAGCGCCCCGGCACCTGGGCTCTGCAGCTGGCCGAGCCACTGGCCATCACCGCAAGCCAGGCCAGCGCGGGCGCCCCAGCACCCGCCAGCCAGCGTGCAGGTACCGGCAACCGCAACACGGCAACACCAACGCCAACGGCGTCCACGCGCACCACGATCCAGGCCTCCGCAGGGCAGGCCCGCCTGACCGGCCCGCAACCCGGCACCGTGGTGCTGCGCTGGCAGCCCGTGCGCGTCACCACAGGCCCCGCTTTGCAGTTGCAGACGCAGGGCACGCTGCACGGCCTGCCCATGGCCTGGGTGGATGCACTGGGCATCGGCAGCACCCCAGTCGCTGCAGGCCGCCCGGTGCAGCCGCTGCTGGCCCGCATGGGCCTGGCCAGCAGCATCGTGCTGGATGGGCAATGGATGCTGGACACCACCAGTGCCCTGCGCGCCAGCGCCAGCCTGCGGCGCGCCAGCGGCGACTTGCGCATCCTGGCGGGCGACCCCACGGCCGTCACCGCAGTGCAGAGCAGCGGCCAGGGCGCAGGGGCCGGCGCAACCACCGTGATTGCCACCGAAGCAACCTCGGCCCCCACAGCCGGAACACCCGCCGGCGTGCGCCAGGCCGAGGTCTCCGTCGAGCTCGAAGGCGACGCCCTGCGCGCACGGCTTGCGTGGTCCAGCGACCGCGCTGGCGAGATCGACGCCAGCGCCAACACCCGGCTCACGCTCGCGGGCGGCGGCGCAGGCACGGGCACCGACCTCGCAGCCATCAACTGGGCGCCTGATGCCCCCTTGGCGGGCACCCTGCGCGCCCGCCTGCCCGACGTGGGTGTGTGGTCGGCCCTGGCGCCGCCCGGCTGGCGCGTGCGCGGCACGCTCGATGCCAGCGCCACGCTGTCGGGCACGCGCGACGCACCCCGTTGGGCGGGCACGCTGGGCGCAGACGATCTGGCCGTACGCTCGGTGGTCGATGGCGTGGACCTGCAAGGTGGCCGCCTGCGCGCCACATTGCGCGGCAACCAGCTCGACATCACCGAGTTCCGCCTGCAAGGCGGGCGCGGGAGCGGCGCGCGCATCGCGGGCTTTAGCGGCAACCGCACTGCGGCACCGCAAGACGGCGGCACGCTCACCGCCACGGGCCGCATCACCTGGGGCCAGGCCGCCAATGGCATGTCGGGCATTGGCATGGCGCTGCAGGCCGAAGCCAAAGCGCTGCAAGTGCTGGTGCGGGCAGACCGGCAGATCAGCGTGTCAGGCCAGCTCCAGGCCCAGCTGCAGCAGGGCCAGATCAGCCTGCGCGGCAAGCTGACCACCGACCGCGCCACGATCATCCTGCCCGACGAAAGCGCGCCCACCCTGGGCTCCGACGTGGTGGTGCGCTCGGCCGCCAAGGACAAGGAAGACCAGGCCAAGGCCCAGGCCGCCGCCCGCGCCAACCAGGTGGCCGCGCAGGCCCAGACCGCCAAGCCCCCCGACATCGCCATCACCCTCAACCTGGGCCGCGACTTCGCACTGAGCGGCCACGGCATCACCACCCGGCTGACTGGCGAGGTGGACATCCGCAGCAGCGCCGTGGCAGGCGCCCCGCCCCGCGTGACGGGCGAAGTCCGCACCGACGAAGGCCGCTACCGCGCCTGGGGCCAGATGCTGGACGTGGAGACCGGCCTCATCCGCTTCAACGGGCCGTACAACAACCCGTCGCTCGACATCCTGGCGCTGCGCCCCAACATCAGCGTACGCGCCGGCGTGCAGGTCACCGGCAGCGCCCAGGCGCCGCGCGTACGTTTGTATTCCGACCCCGAACTGCCCGACGCCGAAAAGCTCTCGTGGGTCGTGCTGGGCCGCAACGCAGCCGCAGGCGGCGCCGAAGCCGCCGTGATGCAGCAAGCCGCCCTCGCCCTCCTGGGCCGCGGCGGAAACAACAAATCCGGCGCCAACATGGCCAGCCGCGTGGGCCTGGACGAGATCGGTTTTCGCGGCCCGGGCGCCGGCGACGACGCCAGCAGCGCCGCCCTCACCTTCGGCAAGCGGCTGTCCAAGGATCTGTACGTGACGTATGAACGCAGCCTGTCGGGCACCCTGGGCACGCTGTACATCTTCTACGACCTCTCCCGCCGCCTCACCCTGCGCGGCCAAACCGGCGAAAAAAGCGCGGTGGACCTGATCTACACGGTGAAATACGACTGACCGGGGGCTCGAAAAGAGTCTTGCGCGGCGCCACTACAATGCGCGGCTGCCTCCTCGTAGTTCAATGGATAGAACGAGTGCCTCCTAAGCGCTAGATACAGGTTCGATTCCTGTCGAGGGGACCAGTGACCCATTGATTTACAACGCTCTTTCAGTAAATCAGCACAAGTCATAAATTGGCCAACGCTACTCACTGGCCAGATTTCAGAATTAGCATACGTTCGGCCGCCACCGCCTTTCTGGTACTACGCATGGAACCAGGGCGACATGTGCCAGATTATTACCTTCGCGTCATCGCAGAAGCTTCGTGTACCCGAGATTGCGGCCTGCTACGAAGAAAGCCCGTGATCCCATTTCGATCTCACCAACATGGTTGGACTCCAGCCTGAGTCAGCTTCCATGCAGCTGGGGGTATTCGCGGGATATGTTCTTCCATCGATAAAGCCGCCAAAGGACAGGGGCCGCCACCTGACACTGTCCGAGTCAAATTTGCACTGACTAACATACGGTTGCAATTGGAGGTTAATCATGCCCACAGATAAGTACCTACTCGTCGCCTTTATTACCGCGCTAATCGGTTTCATAACTGCAGCAATGAGCATAGTTCGTCTTGTAAATGACAAGGAGAGCAAAACGACCGACTATCGCCAAGCTTGGACAGACTCGCTTCGCACTTCTTTCGCCACCCTGCTGGCGAAGGTTGAGCTTCTGACAAGCACTCAGGTCCGATACACAGAACTGGCGAACATGCTTTACAAGTTAGACCAGGTGGGTACCGAAAAGGAAAAGGATGCGAAAGACTACAACATCAAGGTACACACTGAACTGACAGGGCCGTTGGCGCGTTTGACCGAAGAACTGCATACCGCATATGCGCTTACGCGGTTGCACTTCAAACCCAACGACTTGAGCTTCGCACGCGTCGAGCATAAGTTCGATCACATTAACGACCTTTTGGAGCGCTTGGCCAAAATCGATGCACCTGAAGGCAAAGCGGCCAGACAGCAATTGGTCGGCGCCATTCGAGTATCGGCTGCTGAACTCACGGGCTTCGCGCGTGACATTCTGAAGACGGAATGGGAAGCGGTGAAGCGAGGCGAACAAGCCTATCAGACCACCAAGCGCTGGTCCCTGGTAGCTGGGGGAGTAACTCTCGTGGTTCTGTTGCTGTTTGGAGGTGTCGCTCTTTGGTCCGCAGGCACGTCTAGAGCGGAGCCGACGCCTTCCCCTGTCGTCGGGACATTAGGCCCTCGTTGACCACCCGCTAGAGGTTCGCGCCACAAGTCGTGCCCGGCACATCGCAGTTAGCTGGATTGCCAACGCGACTGGCACCTTCTACAGCTTGTTTACCGCCGCGACGGTCAATGCCGCGCAGGTACATGTTGACAGACTTTTCCAGTCCAACTGCTAGCCGGGGATTAATCACAAAAGGCTATGTATTGGGTGGGGTAGCGCGCAGCCAGAACGACATGCAAATATGCGCAAGTGCTGCATTGAAGGTGGTCTCGCTCAGTAGCTTGCAGGGGGTCGCAGGCCTGGGACATACCCACTCGCGACACTGCAGTTGACTTCGATTCGCTATTCCCGAGGCTCTCTTGACAGGGTGCTTGCTGAATGAAGCGTCCCGGCACTCAGCCATTACCGCAAACAAGAAAGCCCCGGCGCATATGCACCGGAGCTACAAAAGCGCTACGCCATTATTACCGCGTCGCGTCCTTGACGACTTCCTTGGCGTCGCCGTAGGTCTTCTGGGTCTTTCCTTCAACCTGCTTGGCAACGCCCTTGGCTTGCTGTTCTGGGCTGTTGATCATCTCGCCGGTCTTTTGCTGGGCCTTGCCAACAACATCCTTCACAGCGCCTTTGACTTGATCGGTGTTCATTGCAAATCCTTTCAGGGTTAGTGCGTCGCAACCGCGCGACGCATGGGTTGAATCCTAGGGACGGGAAATCTCACCCAGCGCCGGAACACATCAGGTACGGTCGTCAGCAACAGCCTACAGGGGACACAGCGCCCCGGATTGCCACTGCAGCCTTTGGCTCATCAACGTTGAGTCCACAAGGCCCAACGCACCCAACATTTCCCGGCCTTGTCGCTCACTACTTAGAAATGCAGCGCTATCTGGTGTTTGGCTAGACCACGTGCCGTAGCGAGGTTGTCCGACAGGGCTGGCACACGCCGCGGCCTACGGTCAAGGATCGTGATGTCGCACCGGGCTCCCTCAATCTCTGATTAAAGGATTGAAGGGCCAACGACCTCCATCACATCAGCCGCCTGTCGCCTGACCTGATGCCGACAACTTTCCACATTGCAAGGAGTACTCGACATGAACCCAACCACCAGCCAGCGCCCCGCCACCGCGCCCGCCTCCAACACCGGGGCGGCACAACAAACTCCGCGCCCTACCAGCGGCCGAGAAAACAGCGGCCTGATGTTCTTCTTCATCGGGGCAGCGCTGCTTGCGCTGTTGCTGGTGCTGTTCTTCAACGTGCTGGGCCCTGAGGGCGCGTCGCGTACCGGGGTGGGTGATGGTCCCGCGCGTGCCCCCGCCGGGCAAACCACGGGCGGACCGAGCCCGTCGAGCTCTACCACGCAGCCGGCCGCCGGAGCACAAGGAACGAGCGGTGCGGCCACGGGTGGCGCGGCTCCGGCCGCGATCAATGCGCCGCAAGCCCCGGACACGCAGACGCCCCCGGGACGTGAAGGTGTAGGCGCACCGGTGGGCAACACCACCGGCGCTGGCCGAGACAGCACGCAGACGGCGCCCGAGGGGACTACGGGACAGACGGGGGCAACTCCGGCTCGCTGATCGAGCGGCTGGACGTTCTTCATGCGTGGGGTGACTTCAGCACCTGGCGCTAGCGGTGAGTGACTGTCACTGGTCACTGCCCAATTAAGGGCCCCTTGCAAGAAAACCAATGGAAGCGTTGGGCGAGAGGGCAAGGGCAGACGACGGTAAACACGCCCCGCCGCAGCTGCCCTAAGCGCCCAACTGGCGTTACTTCAGCCACTTGCGCTTGGCGCGCGGTTGCACGGTGATATCCACCGCCTGGTGCACGGCGGGCTGTCCGTTGGAAGGGTCGGTCTCGACCACATCTTCCAGGTCGATGTCCTTCACGTCGGCATCGGTGTCTTGTTCAAGGTCTTCCAAGATGGCGCTGACCTTGCGTTCAGCCTCTTCGATTTCGGTTTTGGGCAGCGGGGGGATGCGCATGGAGCTACTCCTGAGGGACTGATGGGATCGAACCATTTTTAAGGTCGAGCAGACCGCCGCGTGTCATCCTTTGCCCAATCCCTGGCTCAGCAAGCAGCGTTGCCGCACGTTGCCTCGCCCCTCCCGTCGATCACATAGCCCTCGGCGCAAGACCCGAGGGATGTGATCCCGCCGCAGCCCGTTATGCCGCCTGAGGCTCCACGCGCGCAGGGGCAGCAGCCCGCCCCGCAGTCAGTGCGCTGCCCATGGATGCGGCCACGATGCAGGCAATAGCCAGCCATTGCAGCAGGCTCAGGTATTCACCCAGCAGGCCAACGGCCAGCACGGCGGCGACGGCGGGTTCCATGCTGATCATGATGCCGAAGGCTTCCTTGGGCAGGCGCTTCAGGGCCATCATTTCGAGCGAGATGGGGATGGCGCTGGAGATGGCCGCAACGCCCAGGCCGACGAGCAACACGGTGGGCGTGAGTAACGCGGCGCCGGCGTGCACCACCCCCACCGGGACCACGACGATGGCCGCCATGAGCAGGCCGAGCGATACCGAATGCCCCGCGTGCAGATGGCCGGCGCGTTTGCCGAACACGATGTACAGCGCCCAGAACACGGCCGCGGCCAGGGCGTAGAACACGCCCATGGGGTCGAGCGTGCTGCCGTTCAGGCCCAGGGGCAGCAGCATGCCCAGCCCGGCCATGGCCAGCGCCACCCAGACAAAGTCCACCGCGCGGCGGGACGACCAGATGGCCACCGCCAGCGGGCCCGAGAACTCGATGGCCACGGCCAAGCCAAACGGCAGGGTGCGCAGCGACATGTAGAACATCAGGTTCATGGCGCCCAGCGCCGCGCCATAGCAGGCGATGGCCGTGGCGTCGGCCCGCGACAGGCGCCAGCGCCAGGGGCGCCACAGCAGCAGCATCAATACGGCCGACAGGCCCACGCGCACGGCGGTGGTGCCTTGCGCACCCACGGCCGGGAAGAGCACTTGTTTGGCCCACGAGGTGCCAATCCCGAGGGCGGTGACGGAGCCAAGGATGGCCAGGAAGGGAATGAATCGTTGAAACGGGGTCGCGGTCATGCGTAAAAATATAGTTCGACTAGCGCGTGCTTTTGGCTCTGTTTTGAAGCCCACTGCGCAACTTTCGCTCACAGCCACCCTAAGGGCCGCCCTGCATGCCTACCAAGCCAGCTACCACCGCCAAGGCACCCGCGGCCTCCACCTCCGCATCGCCGCCAATGGCCGCCTTACAGCACCAAGGGCTCGACCGATTTGACCTCGCGATCCTCGACATCCTGCAGACCGACAACACCACGCCGCAGCGCTTGATTGCCAAGGCCGTGAACCTGTCCGCGCCCGCAGTGCAGCGGCGCATTAAGCGGCTGCAGGAGTCGGGCGTGATCCGCGCCAACGTGGCGGTGATCGACC
Source organism: Acidovorax sp. (assembly GCA_004210805.1). Classification (GTDB taxonomy): domain Bacteria; phylum Pseudomonadota; class Gammaproteobacteria; order Burkholderiales; family Burkholderiaceae_C; genus Acidovorax. Next base: position 1,754 of record SDXZ01000035.1, on the reverse strand, counting down.
CCGCAAAGGTGGGCATGCCGCTGACCATCGTGCTCGAGATCCATCTGGAGAACGAGCGCCCCGACCGCACGGCCCCGCTGCGCGCACGCATTGCCGCGGAAGACGCCGTGCAGCAGTGCTACAGCGTGACCGGCGAGGCGGACTATCTGCTGGTGGTCAACGTGGCGTCGATGGCGGATTACGAGGCGCTCACGCGGCGGTTGTTCGACGGGGACGACAACGTGCGGCGGTTTCGCACGTCGGTGTCGCTGGGGTGCTTGAAGGCGGGGCTCAAGGTGCCGCTGGGCAGGGGTGAGAGTGGCGCGGCCTGAGTGGCAACCCCCGCTGCGGACACCTGAGCCCTCACGCGCGCTGCATCCTCCACAAGGATGAGCACCGGGCAATAGCGGAACCCTTCTGCGATACGCCCACAGAAGGCGAACCAGCGCACCGTCGTGAGTCCGGCTGCGGGCCCCTACACCGGCCCTCGACCCCCTAAAGATTGACCACTACTACTTACCCTGGGCCAGGTACGCCGCCACCAGCGCATTCGCATGCCCATGGCCCAGGCCGTGGTCTGTCTTGAGCAGGGCGACGTACTCCATGTGCTTGCGCGGGCCCGCGGTGCGCAGCACGTCCATCCAGTGGCTGATGGGCTGGCCGTACTTGGACTCGATGGACGGGAAGTACGAGGCGGGACCTTTGACGGGGGTGGTGTTGGTGCTTGGCTCAGGCATTGCTTGGGTCCTTGGTGGATGGGCATAGGGGCAGGCGGGGGGCCCGACACGTGCCGTGCACCCCTGTTTCCGCGTTTCCTGTTCCTACGACGAACGAAAGGGCTGGGTATCGACAAACCCTTGCCAAAAAATTCGGGGGTTTGGCTGCTGTTGGCCGCTCGCCGCCATCCTAGCCTTGGCGGGCAGCCGTGCGGCGACACGCGAGACTGTCCTACGGCTGTCAGCGAGTTCAACCAATCCTCGGAATGCCGGTTACCCCCGACGATTTCCCACCTGCACCACCAATGGGAACAACACATGAAAACGCCAAGTCTGCTCTGGTCCGCGCTCATTGGAGCGGTTGCCAGTGCCCGCTCCATGACACCGATGGCCACGCTGTCGGCAGCGAGGCTGCTGGGCTACGCCACGCCGGGCAGGCTCGCCCTGCTGGACCGCCCCTTGTTCAAGTATGGCGCCCTCGCAATGTGCGCCGGGGAACTGGCCGGCGACAAGATGAAGACGGCCCCTGACAGGACGGTGGCCCTGGGCCTGTTGGCGCGGACCATGAGCGCCGGCATCGCCGGTGCGGCACTTGCCCCGCGCGGCCGTGAGCAAGCCGGGGCGCTGGCGGCGGTTGCCACCGCAGTGCCTCTTGCTTACCTCACCTTGGACGCCAGAAAAAGTGCCATGAAACACATCGGCCAAACGCGCAGCGGCCTGATCGAGGACGCGTTGATCATCGCTGGCGGTATCGCCGTCGTCGCCCTGGCAGTCAGGCCCAGCAAGCGCCGCTGAGCGTGCGCAGCACGTCAGTCAGGGCACGGTGTAATCCGAGCAATCGGGCGCCGGCGTATCGGGCACGTAAGCACGGGCTTGCGGGGCGAAGCGATACAACCGCTGGTAACTGCATTGGGGGTCGGTCACGGTCACCAGGTCGCGTTGGCGAAGTGGCCGCGCCGCCAGCGAGTCTTTGGACCGCGACACGTGCCCCGGAAACGATGTCGCCTTGCTGCGATAGCGCAGCACCGGCCACCCTGCAGCGGATGCTTGCGTCAGCGC
>SDXZ01000391.1 GCA_004210805.1 Acidovorax sp. | reverse complement strand
TGGAAGGTCGCCAAGTACGTCAAGAGCAACGCCATCGTCTTCTGCAAGGGCGGCATGACCATGGGCGTGGGCGCCGGCCAGATGAGCCGCCTCGATTCCGCCCGCATCGCCAGCATCAAAGCCGGCCACGCCAACCTGTCGCTGCAGGGCACCGTGGTGGCCAGCGACGCGTTCTTCCCCTTCCGCGACGGCCTCGACGTGGTGGTCGATGCTGGTGCGACCTGCGTGATCCAGCCCGGAGGTTCGATGCGCGACAACGAAGTCATTGACGCTGCCAACGAGCGCGGCGTGGCGATGGTGTTCAGCGGCGTGCGGCATTTCCGCCACTGACTCCAAGCGTTGGGTGCAAGCGCGTCCCAAAACGGAAAAACAAAAAAGCGGCCAGAGGCCGCTTTTTTGTCATACCTGAAAGTTTGAGTATTTTTGGCCGCTAGCGCTTATCCATCAAGCGCTGATAGCTATGATTTTTGTAGTCCTTGAGCGTCAGTGCCGTTGCACCGCAAAGTCCAGCGGCAAGCCCACGTAGTTCTCTGCCAGTGACGTTGATGCTGCCCGCGAGTTGACCAGGTAGTCCAGCTCCGCCTCCTGCATCTTCTGGCCGAACTCGCCGGTGTCCGGAAACCGGTGCATCAGCGAGGTGAACCACCACGAGAAGCGCTCTGCGCGCCACACGCGGCGCAGGCACCGGTCGGAATAGGTGTCGATGCCCGCGCTGGACTTGTCGCGGTAGTAATCCGACAGCGCATTCCACAAGTACCCCACGTCGCTCGCCGCCAGGTTCAGGCCCTTGGCGCCGGTGGGCGGCACGATGTGGGCGGCGTCGCCCGCCAGGAACAGGCGGCCAAAGCGCATGGGTTCGGCCACGAAGCTGCGCAGCGGGGCGATGCTCATCTCCAGTGCGGGGCCGGTGACTAGGTTCTCGCGCGCCTCGGGGTCCAGGCGGTTGCCCAGTTCTGCCCAGAACTGCTCAATGCTCCACTGCTCCACCTTGTCGGTCGAGGGCACCTGCAGGTAGTAGCGGCTGCGCGTGTTGCTGCGCATGCTGCACAGTGCAAAGCCGCGCTCGGTGTTGGCGTAGATCAGCTCGTGCAACACCGGCTTCACGTCGGCCAGCACGCCCAGCCAGCCGAAGGGGTAGACGCGCTCGTAGGTCTTGAGCGCGCCCTCGGGCACGCTGGCGCGGCACACGCCGTGGTAGCCGTCGCAGCCTGCGATGAAGTCGCACAGCACCTCGTGCGTCTGGCCGTCCTTCTCGTACGTCACGCGCGGCTGCTG
>SDXZ01000229.1 GCA_004210805.1 Acidovorax sp. | reverse complement strand
GCGCGGCTGCTCGCCCCCGCGCCCGACGTGTGGCCGCGCAACCCGCCCATCCGCGAGCGCAAGGCCATCCCCACCGCGTGGATCGAACTCGTCATCCGCGAGGGCCGCAACCGCCAGGTGCGGCGCATGACCGCCGCGGTAGGCTACCCCACCCTGCGATTGATTCGCGCAGCGATCGGGCCGCACACGCTCGACGGCTTGGCGCCAGGTACCTGGGCCGATGAAGCGTTGTAGCGCTTACGCGGCCACCGCCTGCATGCGCCGCGACAGCGCCGAGCCGCGCGCCCGCAAAAACGCGCGCAGCCCCTCGGCATAGTCCGCGGCCACGGCCTGCCGCACCGAGGCCCGCGCGGCGAGTGCGTCACGCCACTGCCGCGTGCGTGCGAGGCCTTGCCACCACTGAAACTCGTCCACGCCGGGCAGTTCGTCGATCACATCGAAGTACCGGAACACCGGCCCGAACACCACGTCCACCATCCCAAAATCCGGCCCCGCAAAGTACGGCCCTGCAACGCTGAACTCAGCAAGCGCTTCTTCGAGCTGCACAAAGCGCGTGCGCAGTTCGGTTGCGCGGGCCTGCAGCGCGGCCTCATCCGGCGCGCTGTAGAACGCGCCGATGGCATTGAGCACGGTGGAGCCGAACTCCATCCACGCGCGGTGCCGTGCGCGCTGCAGCGGGTCCTGCGGGTGCAGCGCGGGCATGGCGACTTCGTCCAGGTACTCGCAGATCACGGCCGACTCGAACAGGCTCTGGCCGCGCACCTGCAGCACCGGCGTCTTGCCCAGCGGGGAGATGGCCAGGAACCAATCGGGCTTGCGGGCCAGGTCGATGGTGCGGCGTTCAAACGCCAGGCCTTTTTCATGCAGCACGATCGCCACACGCTGCACGTAGGGGCACAGCGCATGCGAGACCAGCGTAAGTGCGGGTGTGTCCGCCATCTCGGCGGCGCTCACGGTGCCAACCCCTCGGCACGCAGCGCGGCCTGCACCGCAGGGCGTGCCGCCACGCGCGCCATCCAGGCTTGCACATGCGGGTACGGCGTGAGCGGAATACCCAGCAGATTCGCCCAGTTGAGGATGGTGAAGCCATACGCATCGGCCACGCTGTATGCGCCCGCCAGGAACTCGGTGCGCGCCAGCACGGCGTCCATCTCTGCAAACCGCACGGCCAGCTTCGCTTTGACGGCCTGGCGCGTGGAGTCGGCCGTCTCCTTGTGCCACAGCCAGGGGCTGAAGCCCTTGTGCAGTTCGGTGCTGATAAAGGTGAGCCACTGCAGCACAGCCATGCGCTCGCTCGAGCCAGGCTTGCCGACCAACGCCTGCGCCGGGTCGAGGTCGGCCACGTACTGCAGCAGCGCCGCGCCTTCGGTGTGGCGCGACTGGTCATTTAATTCCAGCAAGGGCACGTAGCCACGCGGCGAAATGTCCAGGAAGTTGGCGCCACCCTCGGTGGTGTGGCGGGCCAGGTCGACCTTGACCAGATCGAACGTGGCACCCACTTCGCGCAGCGCAATGTGGACAGCGAGCGAGCAGGCACCGGGGGCGTAATAGAGCTTCATGGGGTGGGACTTTCTGTGCAAAAAAGAGGAAGGAAAACCATCGCCTGAAACGCCCTGAGAAGCGTGGCGACAGGCAGAATTTATGATTGCAATCACGCAAACAAAATACGCAACCATGAAATCATCCATTGCACCTGTGCAATACCGCCTGGGTGCCGCCGAGCTGGAGGTGCTGCTGGCCATGGCGCGCACCGGCACGCTGGCCGCGGCGGGCGAGCGGCTTGGCGTGGATGCGTCCACCGTGTTCCGCGCCATCCAGCGCATCGAGCGCGGGCTCGGCCAGTCGCTGTTCGAACGCTCGCGTGCGGGCTACCGTGCGTCCGAGCTGGCCCAGGCCCTGGCCGAGCAGGCCGAGCGCGTGGAAGCCGCGCTGGAGGCCGCCCGCAGCGCCGCGCAGGCGCAGCCCGAGCAGATCACCGGCACCGTGCGCATCTCCACCACCGACACCATCCTGCACGGCCTCATCGCCCCCGCGTTGCAGGCGCTGCAGCCGCAGCACCCGGCGCTGGTGTACGAGCTGCACGCGGGCAATGAACTGGTGAGCCTCACGCGGCGCGACACCGACATTGCAGTGCGCGCCACCAAGCGCCCGCCTCAGCACCTGGTGGGCCGGCAACTGGGCATGATTCGCGCGGCGCTGTACACGGCAGCTGCCGGCACGCTCGCCCTGTCGGACGTCGAGGCCGGCCGCGCGCCCTGGATCGCACCCGACGACGCCCTGCCCGACCACCCCTCGGTGCGCTGGCGCAAGAAGCAGTTTCCCAAGGCGCAGCCCACCTACCGCGTCAACAGCCTGCTCACCGTGATGGAGTTGGTGGCCCGGGGCGTTGGCGTGGGCGTGCTGCCGATCTTTCTGGCCCAGGGCCGCAGCGACCTGCGGCCGCTGAGCGGATCGCTGGCCGATTGCGAGACCGAGCTGTGGCTGCTGACGCACCCGGAGTCGCGGCATCTGCGGCGAATTGCGGCGGTGTATGGGCATCTGGCGGATACGGTGCAGCTGCCGTAGCGATGGCATGGGGGGCAGCAAGACGAGGGCTGCGCGCCCACGCGTGCCGAGACGGGCGTTGACGTCCCGCTGCTGCCGCAACGCTGTCAGCAGCCCGCCCTTACAGTGCCCAGTCCGTTTCAAAGCCCCGCTCGACAACGTATGAAAACCCAGTTCTACGGCGCCTCCAGCCTTGATGGTTTCCTCGCCACGCCCGACCATGACCTCGGATGGCTACTGCAGTTTGGCGAGATCGCAGGTTCCAGCTACCCCGCGTTCATCCGCGATGTGGGCGCGCTGGCGATGGGCTCGCACACCTACGAATGGATGCTGAAACACGCCATCGACGCAGGCCAGCCCTGGCCCTACGCGCAGCCCACCTGGGTGTTCACCTCGCGCACATTGCGCCCTATCCCAGGCGCCGATGTGCGATTCGTGTGCGGCGACGTGCGGGCCGCACACCCGGCCATGCTGCAGGCCGCGGCGGGGCGCAATGTGTGGATCGTGGGCGGGGGTGAACTGGTGGGGCAGTTCTGCGACGCAGGCCTGCTGGACGAGCTGATCGTGCAGATTGCACCGGTCACGCTGGGCGCGGGCCAACCGCTGCTTGCGCGCCAGATCACGCAGCCCACGCTGCGCCTGCAGTCGGCGACCACGCTGGGTGGCATCTTTGCGGAGCTGCGGTACGAGCTGCCTCGGCCTTAGGCGCAAGACGCGCCTGCCTGGATCGCTATATTTTTTATAGCTACTTGCGCTTACACGACAAGCGCTAGCGGCCTATTTAAGCTAAAACCAGCTCATTTCATCGCGTCAACGGGCACCGACTTGCTCACCGGGTGCGACAGCACAAGCGACGTGGACACGCTGCCGTGCGCGGCCAGCGCATCCACCACGCGCTCCAGGTCTGCCGGCTGGCCAAAGGCGCAGCGCACCACAAAGCAATCCTCGCCCGTCACGCGCACGGCATCGAGCACCTCGGGCATGGTCTGGAACAACTGCACGTAGCGCGGGATGTGTTCGTGGGTGGTGCGCACCCGCACCACGGCTTGCAGGCCCAGGCCCACGGCGGCCAGGTTGACGCGGGCCGCGTAGCCGGCGATCACACCCGCGTCTTCGAGCTTCTTCACGCGCTCGCTCATGGCGGGCTGCGACAGGCCGATCTGCTTGCCCAGCGCCGACAGGCTCTGCCGCGCATCGTGCTGCAGGGCCATGAGGATCTGCCGGTCTTTCTTGTCCAAGTCCACGGGGTGGTTCCTTCCTTTGCGATGACGACGACTTCAAGCGATGACTTCAAGGTTTGGCGGCGCGCTTTTCGATGACGGCCCCTGGCCGGCCCGGCGCGCGCTGCCTATCGTGGCGGGTCTGTTCAGCCACTTTTTCTTTCAAGGATTTTTTGAGAATGCGCACTGTCCTGCTCATCCCCGGCATCTACAACTCCGGCCCGGCCCACTGGCAGTCATTGTGGCAAGCCCGGCACGCCGCGGTGCACCGCGTGGAGCAAGCCGATTGGAGTCACCCTGTGTGCGACGAATGGGTGCTGGCGCTGGACGCCGCCGTGGCCCGCGCACCCGAGCCGCCTGTTTTGGTGGCGCACAGCCTGGGCTGCCTGGTGGCGGTGCACTGGGCGACGCGGCACGCAAGGCCGGTGCGGGCGCTGCTGCTGGTGGCAGTGCCAGACCCTTTGGGCCCCAACTTTCCGGCCGATGCGCACGGGTTTGCACCGCTGCCTGCCGCCCTGCCGGCCGCCGGGCCGGTGGTGATGATGAGCAGCACGGACGACCCGTATTCAACGCCAGCGTTCTCGGCACAATGCGCGGCGGCGTGGGGCGCGGAGCACACCACGCTGGGGCCCCTAGGCCACATCAATGCCGAGAGCGGCCTGGCCGACTGGCCCGCGGGCTGGGACCAGGTGCAGCGCTGGCGCGCACAGTGAGCAAAGCTGCGGGGTGTGCCCGGGCCGCGATGCGGGCGGGTGCCGCTATCGGTGCGCGCCCTGCGGTGGCGGTGAGGCCGCTGATGTTCCGTCGTCCCTCGCGCGGACTCAGCCGCCCGCCGCTTGCGCCTGGTCCATCGCCAGATAGCGTTTGACCAGGTCGAAGAAGCTCTCGTAAAACGTGTCTTTGGAGATCGTCTCGCTGCCCACCTTGACCAGCGATTCGCTGCTGGCCGAAAACGGCAGCGACACCGACCCGATGGCGCCCACGCCCACGCTGGCGGAGTTGTTGGTCTTGCGCAGCGCGTACGTGTCTTGCAGCGCGGTGACAAAACCCAGGCTCACCTTGCCGTCGCCCGCCTCGGGCACGCAGACCACGCGCACGACCATCTGCAGGTGCGACTCGGCCTCGGGCTGAAAGCTCTTCTTGCCCTCGACCAGCTCAGCCTGGTGGGTCGAGATGATGTAGCCCTGGCTGAGCAGTGCGCGGCGCGATGCCTCGCAGGTCTGCTGGGGCGTGGCGTCGAACAGGCGCGAGTAGGTGGTCACCGACCCAAAACTCTCCTGCACGCCAAACGTCTTGGGTGTGGTGCCGACACAGCCGGAGAGCAGCAGCGCCAGCACAGCCGCCGCGCCCACGGCCGCACCCCGGCGGGCCAGCCCCCGTGGCGATGCGCCACGCCGCGCTGCGGGCACCGAAGCCGCCACGGTAGTCAAGAAAGAGGGAGCAACGGGGGGAGACAAAAGGCGCAAATGCAAAGCCGGTAACTCCTTCGGGGTCATCATCTGGGGATCCAATCGGGACATCGGTTTTGGCGGCGGGGCGGTGGCAAGGGATGCCGCCGCACGATGGGGCTCTGACGGCACGCGCCACACTCGGTTCCCGACGATTCTAGAAAGCCTGGCGCGGCGACCCGGGCAACGCCCTTGCCGGCGAGAGGGCCGGAGCAGGTCTGCGGCGCGCGCCCCGGGCCGTTCTGGCCGCCGCGTAGCACGCGCGGCCGGTACTGTGCCCCACACTGCCTGCCGCCCCATCCAGGCGGGCCACGTCAACGTATCAAATTGCAGCGGCAATCCGGCGCCACGCCCCAATCGCTATACTATTGATAGCTATAAGTGCTTACAAATCAAGCGCCAAAGGCCATTTTGGCTGTAAAAATGGTTCATCCTCCCTTCCCACCCGGTTGATCCCCGTTTCAGACAAAGTGCCCATCACCTCCCTGCTCTGCCTGGTCGTCGCCATCAGCGACGGCGACACCCTCACCGCGCGCTGCGGCGCACCCGGCGCTTACCAGCAGGTCAGGGTGCGCGTAGCGGCCATCGACGCGCCTGAATCACGCCAAGCCTTCGGCCAGAAGTCACGGCAGAACCTTGCGCGGCTGTGCTTCAAGCAGCGCGCCACCCTGCAGCCGGTGGACGAAGACAGCTACGGCCGCACCGTGGCCAATGTGCGCTGTGGCGGCGCCGACGTCGCCAGCGCGCAGGTGCGCTCGGGGCTGGCCTGGGTGTACACCGCGTACGCCCATGCGCATCCGCACCTGGTGCCGCTGCAGCAGCAGGCACGCAGCAGCGGCACGGGGCTGTGGTCGCAGCGGCGTCCGCAGGCGCCGTGGGACTACCGGCATCGGCACGCCTGGCGCTGACGGGCAACGCGCGCCACCCCGCGCCCCGCCCAGCCCAGCCC
>SDXZ01000034.1 GCA_004210805.1 Acidovorax sp. | reverse complement strand
GTGCAGCAGATGGCCAATGCCATCAAGAAGATCAGCGTGGCGCGCGGCTACGACGTGACACGCTACACCCTGCAGTGTTTTGGTGGTGCGGGCGGTCAGCATGCCTGCCTGGTGGCCGATGCGCTGGGTATGACGCGCGTCTTCGTGCACCCGTTGGCCGGCGTGCTCAGCGCCTACGGCATGGGGCTGGCGGACCAGACCGTGATCCGCGAGCAGGCGGTGGAGATGCCGCTGGCTGCCGCGTCGCTGCCCCTGATCGCAGAGCGTCTGGACGCCTTGGGCTCTGCCGCCCAGGCCGAGCTGGAGCGCCAGCAGGTCAGCGCCAACCCGGTGCAGGTGCGCCACAACGTGCATGTGCGCTACGAAGGCACGGATTCGGCGCTGGTCGTGCCCTTTGGCGACATGCCTGCGATACAGGCCGCGTTCGAAGCGGCCTACCGCCAGCGGTTTGCCTTCCTGATGGCGGGCAAGGGCCTGGTGGTGGAGGCGGTGTCGGTCGAGGCCGTGATCGCCGGCGACGCCCCGGCCGAGCCGCGCCTGGCGGTGCACCCGCACCGCAAACATCCGCTGCGCGAAACGGTGCGCATGTACTCCGGCAGCCAGTGGCACGACGCGGCCCTGGTGGTGCGCGAGGACTTGCGCCCGGGCGACGTGATCCCGGGCCCGGCGATCATTGCCGAGAAGAACACCACCACCGTGGTGGAGCCCGGCTGGTCCGCCCGCCTGACCGACCTGGACCATCTCGTGCTGGACCGCGTCACCGCACGCAAGGTGCAGTACGCGGCCGGCACCACGGTCGACCCAGTGTTGCTGGAGGTGTTCAACAACCTGTTCATGAACATCGCCGAGCAGATGGGACTGCAGCTGCAGAACACCGCGTACTCCGTCAACATCAAGGAGCGCCTGGACTTCAGTTGCGCGCTGTTCGACGCGGCGGGCAACCTGATCGCCAATGCGCCGCACATGCCTGTGCACCTGGGCTCGATGGGCGAGAGCATCAAGACCGTGATCCGCGAGAACGCCGGAAAGATGCACCGGGGCGATGTGTACATGCTCAACGACCCCTACCACGGCGGCACCCACCTGCCAGATGTGACGGTGATCACGCCCGTGTACGTGGCCGAAGGCGCAGAGCCCACGTTCTACGTCGGCAGCCGGGGCCACCACGCCGACATTGGCGGCACCACGCCGGGCTCCATGCCACCGTTCTCCACGCGCATCGACGAAGAAGGCGTGCAGATCAACAACGTGAAGCTGGTGGACCGTGGCATCTTGCTGGAAGAAGAGGTGCGCACCCTGCTGGCCACCGGCGGAGGCACCACGCCATACCCGAGCCGCAACCCGCAGCAGAATTTGGCCGACCTGCGCGCGCAGGTTGCCGCCAACGAGAAGGGCGTGCAGGAACTCTCGAAGATGGTGGACCAGTTTGGCCTTGATGTCGTGCAGGCCTACATGCGCCATGTGCAGGACAACGCTGAAGAGTCCGTGCGCCGCGTGATCACGCAGCTCAAGGACGGGCAGTTCACGTTGCCGCTGGACAACGGTGCGCAGATCAGCGTGTCGGTGAAGGTCAACGTGGCCGAGCGCAGTGCGGTGATCGACTTTGCGGGCACCAGTGCGCAGCAGGCCAACAACTTCAACGCCCCGCGTGCGGTGTGCATGGCGGCGGTGCTGTATGTGTTCCGCACGCTGGTGGACGACGACATTCCGCTCAATGCGGGCTGCCTGAAACCGCTGCAGGTCATCATCCCGCAGGGCTCCATGCTCAACCCGAATCCGCCGGCCTCGGTGGTGGCGGGCAATGTGGAAACGTCCACCTGCATCACCAATGCATTGTTCGGCGCCCTGGGCGTGATGGCGGGCAGCCAGCCCACCATGAACAACTTCACTTTTGGCAATGCGCAGTACCAGTACTACGAAACCATTGCCGGCGGCAGCGGTGCCGGTGCGGTGTTCGATGCTTCAGGCCGCACGGTGCGCGGGTTTGACGGCACCAGCGTGGTCCAGACGCACATGACCAATTCGCGCCTGACCGACCCCGAGGTGCTGGAGTTCCGCTTTCCGGTGGTGCTCGACAGCTACGAGATCCAGCGTGGGTCCGGCGGCGCGGGGCGCTGGGCTGGGGGCGACGGGGGTGTACGGCGCGTGCGTTTTCTCGAATCGATGACGGCCAGCATCTTGTCCAACGGTCGCGTGAATCCGGCCTTCGGCATGGCCGGCGGCCAGCCGGGTCGCGCGGGCACCAACCGGGTGCTGCGTGCCAACGGCGACGTGGAGGAACTGGGCCACATCGGCGCCGCGCTGATGGAGCCGGGCGATCGCGCTCGCGCCGGTGCGATGAGGAGCGCGAGCGCGCGGTTGAACTGACGAACGATCCATCGAAGGGTTCCCATGAACTATCTGCCAGCTACCGCTCCATCGGCCTTGCCCCTTGGGGCACAGGCCGCGCCACGGGCCCAGACAGGGATGCGCGCTGCGCCTGACAGCCCCGGTCCCGCTGCGACACCGCGCCGCCGCCAGCTGAGCGTGGGTCAGAAGCTGGCCGCCAGCTTTGGCCTGCTGGGCTGCGCGGTGGCGCTGCTGGGCGCCACGACCTGGATGACGGGCGAGGGCACCCGCCGCCAGGCGACGCTGCTTGCAGGTGAGCAATTGCCCATCGAGCGCTCGGTGCGCAACTGGAAGACCCAGTCGGTCACCATCGGCCAGATTGCGTTGCGCGCGACGGTGTCGCCCGATGTGTTTCCGCTGGTGGCGGAGATGCGCAAACAACTGGCCGCCGAGGATGCCTTGCGCCAACGCATCGAAACCGCATTGGCAGCGGCGTCAACCGCCGAGCGCACGCAGCCTGTGTGGGCAGAGGTCCAAGCGCAGCGCAAGCAGTACGCGGCGCTGCGCGACACGCTGGTGCAGAACGCGCTGGAGGCCAAGATCATCAGCCAGAAGGAGTTGCAGGAGCATGCTGCGGCGCTCGCCGGGTACCTGCAGGCCATCGATAGGCTGCTCGATGCGTCGGAGCAGTCATCGCTGCAGGCGGCCGACACGATGGTGGACGATGCCTCGCGTGCGCAGTGGATCAGCGCGGCTGCCGTGCTGGCGGTGGTGGGCTTGTCGGCGCTGTTCGGCTGGCTGCTGCGCCGCTCGATCGTGCTGCCGCTGCGCCAGGCATCCGACGCTGCGGCGCTGGTGGCGCGCGGCGACCTCACGGTGCGCATGGACACGCAGCGCACCGACGAGATCGGCGAGCTGCTCACCGCGCTAGACCGCATGGTCGAGTCCCTGCACCACGTGGTGACCGAGGTGCGCGACGCGGGCGAGTCGATCCATGTAGCCAGCTCCGAGGTGGCGGCGGGCAATACCGACCTGAGCGCGCGCACCGAGCACGCGGCCAGCAGCCTGCAGCAGACGGCCGCCAGCATCGCCCAACTGGCCCAGATGGTGGCCGCCAACGCCGACAGCACCCGCCAAGCCAACGCACTGGCGCGCAACGCCACGCAGGTGGCCAGCAAGGGCGGCGAAGTGGTCAGCCAGGTGGTCAAGACCATGGAGGACATCAACGCCAGCAGCAAGAAGATTGCCGACATCGTGGGCATCATCGACGGCATTGCGTTCCAGACCAACATCCTGGCGCTGAACGCCGCGGTGGAGGCGGCCCGTGCCGGGGAGCAGGGGCGCGGTTTTGCGGTGGTGGCCAGCGAGGTGCGGGGCCTGGCCGGGCGCAGCGCCCACGCAGCGCGTGAGATCAAGGCGCTGATCTCTGACAGCGTGGACAAAGTGAGCGACGGCGCGCGCCTGGTGGTGACTGCTGGCGCCACCATGGGCGACATCGTGCAAAGCGTGGAGCGCGTGACCAGCCTGATGTCCGAGATCAGCGAGGCCAGTACGGAGCAGAGCACGCAGATCGGCCAAGTGAGCCAGGCGGTGGACCAGCTCGACCACATGACACAGCAGAACGCTGCACTGGTGGAGGAGGGCGCGGCAGCGGCGCAGAGCCTGAAAGATCAGGCGCACCGGTTGGCCGGCGCCATGGGGCAGTTTCAGCTCGTTCGTGCAGCGGCTTGATCGCAAAAATCAATAAAAAAGGCCTGCAGCGCAGGCCCATCAAGCGCTAGGCGCTATGATTTTGATAGTTACATGCCGGAGTAGTTCGGACCGCCGCCGCCTTCTGGCGTCACCCACACGATGTTCTGCGTGGGGTCCTTGATGTCGCAGGTCTTGCAGTGCACGCAGTTCTGCGCGTTGATTTGCAGGCGCTGGGCGTCGCCGCCCTTGGCCGTGTCGGGCACGAACTCGTACACGCCCGCCGGGCAGTAGCGCGCCTCGGGGCCCGCGTACTTGGCCAGGTTGATGTTGACCGGCACGCTCGCGTCCTTAAGCGTCAAATGCGCGGGCTGGTTCTCTTCGTGGTTGGTGTTGCTGACGAACACGCTGGAGAGGCGGTCAAAGGTCAGCTTGCCATCGGGCTTGGGGTAGACGATGGGCTTGCACTCGGCTGCGGGCTTGAGGTATGCATGGTCGGGCTTGTCGCGGTGCAGCGTCCAGGGGATGTGGCCGCGCAGTACAAGCTGCTCGATGCCGTTCATCACCGTGGCCGTGGTCAGGCCGTACTTGAACCAGTTCTTGAAGTTGCGATCCTTGTTCAGCTCGGTGTAGAGCCAGCTTTCCTCGAAAGCCTTGGGGTAGGCGGTGAGTTCGTCGTGCTGGCGGCCGCCTTGAATAGCGTCATAGGCGGCCTCCGCGGCCAGCATGCCCGTTTTGATGGCGGCATGGCTGCCCTTGATGCGGCCCACGTTGAGGTAGCCCGCGTTGCAGCCCACGAGTGCGCCGCCGGGGAAGATGGTCTTGGGCAGGGCGTTGATGCCGCTGGCGTTGATGGCGCGCGCGCCGTACGAGAGGCGCTTGGCGGTGATCTCGCCCTTTTCGTTCTCGAAGTAGTAGCGGACGTTGGGATGGGTCTTCCAGCGCTGGAATTCCTCGAACGGGCTCAGGTAGGGGTTCTTGTAACCCAGGCCGGTCACAAAACCGAGCGCGATCTTGTTGTCGTCCAGGTGATACAGGAAAGCGCCGCCGTAGGTGTCGTTTTCCATGGGCCAGCCGGCGGTGTGCATCACAAAGCCGGGCTGGTGCTTTTTGGGGTCGATCTCCCACAGTTCCTTCACGCCCAGGCCAAAGCTTTGCGGGTCGCGGCCTTCATCCAGCTTGAAGCGCGCGATCAGCTGGCGGCCCAGGTGGCCGCGTGCGCCTTCGGCGAACACGGTGTATTTGCCCAGCAGCTCCATGCCCAGCTGGAAGTTCTCGGTGGGCTCGCCATCCTTGCCGACGCCCATGTTGCCGGTGGCCACGCCCTTGACCGAACCGTTGTCGTTGTAGAGCACTTCGGCAGCTGCAAAGCCCGGGAAGATTTCCACGCCCAGGGCTTCGGCTTGCTCGGCCAGCCACTTGGTGACATCGCCCAGGCGCACGATGTAGTTGCCGTGGTTCTGTGCAAACGGGGGCAAGAACATGTTGGGCACCCGCAAGCCCGACTTTTCCGACAGGAAGATGTAGGCGTCGTCGGTGACGGGCTGCTTGAGCGGTGCACCGCGCTTTTTCCAGTCGGGGATCAGCTCGGTCAGTGCCTTGGGGTCCATGATGGCGCCCGACAGGATGTGTGCGCCGGGCTCGGAGCCTTTTTCGAGCACCACCACCGACACATCCTGGCCCTTTTCAGCCGCCAGCTGCTTCAGGCGGATCGCGGTGGCCAGGCCGCCGGGGCCGCCGCCAACGACCACCACGTCGTATTCCATCGATTCGCGGGGACCATACTGGGCGATGATTTCTTCGTTTGTCATGGGCTTCTCGTCGGGCGTTTGATAATGGGTATTCTGAACAGAGCGGGTGCAATGCCCTGTCTGCCTGGCGACTGATTGTATTCACGGAATAGAGACAATCGAACGACCGTTCTTTTTTGATCAGGGGGGAGACTCTAAATGGCTTACAGCATCGACTTGTCCGGCCGCGTGGCCTTCATCACAGGGGCTTCCAGCGGCCTGGGCGCACAGTTTGCGCGCACCCTGGCGCGTGCAGGGGCGGGGGTCGTGCTGGCCAGCCGCCGGGTTGAAAAGCTCAAAGAGCTGCGGGCGCGCATCGAAGGCGAGGGCGGCGATGCCCACGTGATCGAACTCGATGTGACCGACCATGATTCCATCAAGTCCGCGGTCGCGCACGCCGAGACGGAAATGGGCTCCATCGACATCCTGGTGAACAACTCGGGCGTCTCCACCACGCAGCGCATTCAGGACGTGACGCCCGAGGACTACGACTTCATCTTCGACACCAATGTGAAGGGCGCTTTTTTTGTCGCTCAGGAAGTGGGCAAACGCATGCTGGCGCGCTCACGCGGTGCAGCGCCGGGCAGCTTCACGGGCGGGCGCATCATCAACATCGCCTCCATGGCCGGCCTCAAGGTGCTGCCGCAGATCGGCGCGTACTGCATGAGCAAAGCCGCCGTGGTGCAAATGACCAAGGCCATGGCCATGGAGTGGGGCAAGTTCGGCATCAACGTGAACGCCATCTGCCCCGGTTACATCGACACCGAAATCAACCACCACCACTGGAGCACCGAGCAAGGCCAGAAGCTGATTGCCATGCTGCCCAGAAAACGCGTGGGCAGCCCGCAGGATCTGGATGGGCTGCTCCTCATGCTGGCCAGCGACCAAAGCCATTTCATCAATGGCGCGGTGATCGCGGCAGATGACGGCTTCGCGGTTTGACCACAAGGTGACGTGCAAACTAGCGCGGCGCGGCTTACCTTAAGCATCCACGCATCCACGCATCCACGCATCCACGCATCCATCAAGACGTACCGATGAAGATCGAAATCCCTGACGCCAAGAAGCTGGTCTTCGAAATGCGCTTTCCTGTGCGCTGGGGCGACATGGATGCGATGGGCCATGTCAACAACACGGTGTATTTCAGGTACCTGGAAACAGCGCGCATCGACTGGCTGGTGTCGGTCGGCTGCAACCCCGACCCGCGCGGGCAGGGGCCGGTGATCGTCAATGCCTTCTGCAATTTCTACCGCCAGCTCGAGTACCCGGCCGATGTGCTGCTCAAGCTTTACGTGAGCGACCCGGGCCGCACCACCTTTGAGACCTGGGGCACGATGGAGCGCGTGGACCAGCCAGGAGTGATCTGCGCGGCGGGCGGGGCTACGACGATCTGGGTGGACTTCCCGCAACAAAAGGCGGTGGCGCTGCCCGACTGGATGCTGGCCATCGTGCAGGCTTGAGGGCGGCCACCTGACCGCTAGGCCACTGGGCTTCGGTCGTCACCGAATTGCGCTGGGCGCGCATTTCGTCGCTCGCAATCACACGGATCCGCAAGTGCTGCAACGCTGACCGGGCGCGCGTCGCTTTGGGATCCCTCCCGTTGACATCCCAGCGCCAATCCGACTAAAAGGACGTTACTAAAAGAATCCGCGGCCGACGAAGCTGCAAAGGTTGACTCACGGAAGCTGGCGGATCTCGGCCGCCCAGCTTCCCGAAATCGGGGGGGACCATGGTTTCTGACAACAGCGCTTCGAAAGGCGAGCTGCCCGCTGGCACGCCGTCAGCGCCGCCGCGTGCCGGTTGGGTGGTTGCGCTGGCCTTCATGGCGTTCGTCGCGGCCGTCATCGCGCTGGGGATAGCCCTCCACTACCAAGCCAAGCAGTCCGCCGAGGACGCAGCGTGGGAATCCCTGCGCGTGACCGCTGAACTTTCGGCCCACTCGCTGGACACCTGGCTTTCAGAGCGCACCGCAGACGCAGATGCCATCGGCATGAGCACGCTGCTGGTCCAGGCCCTCGGGCGCTGGCAGGGCAGCCCGGCCGATGCATCGGAACACGCGTACCTGCTGCAAAAGCACGTGGAGCGCATGCAGCGCCTATATGCCTACCGCACTGTGGCCATCCTTGACAGGCAGGGTGCCAAGGCCGTATTCAGTAGTGGCGCCGCGTTGGGTGCAGACCAACTCGCCAAGGTGGCCCGGATCGGCGCCGACAACAACCCCCGCAGCCGGGCGGAGTGGATCGAACTGGACACGGACGCCCAAAACGGATTTCGCCTTGGCCTGGTGCGCAGCATTGCCGACGATGCAAAGGACACCGGCCACGTGCTGTATCTGGAGATGGACCCGCGCTGGCTGGTGGACTCGCTGACCAAGGCCAAGCTGTCCAATTGGGGCGGCGAAACCTTCTTGGTTCACCGCAATGCACAGCATGGCCTGCAGGTGCTGTCACCCGCCACCGGCCACCAGCTCAAACCGCTGGTGCCAGCCCGCCCCGGCCGCCCGCAATCGCAACCGTCGGCTTCGGTGGAGAGCTTGCTGGCCACCCCAGGCGGCGCGAACACCGTGCAGGGGCGCAACCGGGCCGGCGTGGAGGTTCTGGCCCGGCGCGAGGCCGTGCTCCTGCCCGCATGGACAGTGGTCAGCCAGATGCCCGAGAAGGCGGTGTATGCCGCCATCGAAGGCCGGACACGCATCCTGGTGGCCGGGATCGTGGCGCTTTTGCTGCTGGGCTCGCTGCTCTATGCCACCTGGCGCCGCGGCGACCGCCATCGCCATGCGGCGCGGGAAGCGGGGCTGCGCCGGCACTACGAGCACATGCTGCGTGGCTCGGCCGATATCTTTTTGCTGACCGACGATGAAGGGACCATATTGGACGTAAGCCAGGCAACGGCCGACGTGTATGGCTACCCCAGAGAGCAAGTGATTGGCATGGATGCGCGGCGCATGCGCCCCCCGGCCCACGCTGCGGAGCAGGCGGCCCTGCTGGAGGCCATGCAGCCGGGCGAGTCCCGGCAGATCCGCGTGCCCCGGCTGCGGGCGGATGGAACGACGTTCCTGCTCGACGGCACCGTGGGGTGCTTCGAGTCCGAGGGAAAGCGCTACTTCGTCAGCATCGGGCGGGACGTCACGCGCCAGGCCCAGGTGGACACGCAGCTGCGCGTGGCAGCAAGTTTCTATGAGCGGTCTGCCGCGGCCGTCGTGGTCGGTGACCATGAAAAGCGCATCGTCTCGATCAATCCGCACCTGACAAAAATCACGGGCTATACGCTGGAGGAACTGAAGGGCCAGCGCACCGTGGTGCTCAACGCGGGGCTCGATCCGGCGGCCGTCGAGCGTGCACGGGCCATTCTCAACTCCGAGGACTTCTGGGAGGGCGAGATGCACATCCGCCGCAAGGATGGCACGGTGTTCCCGGCGCGCCTGCTGGTCTGCGCGCACCGGGGGGCCGACGGGCGGGTGGAGCAGCACGTGGACATGTTCACCGACCTCACCCGCCTCAAGAAGGCCGAAAGCGATGCCGAGTACCTCGCGGCCCATGACCCTGTCACCCAGCTGCCCAACCGCGCCAAGCTGGAGCAGGACCTCCCACTCAGCATCGCGGCCGTGCAGGGCCAGAGCACATCGCCTCACAACAGCCTGTCGCTGGCGCTGGTCAGCCTGGACCGTTTCAAGAGCGTCAACGAATCCTTCGGGTATGCCCAGGGCGACGCCTTGCTGGTCGAAGTGGCTGAACGCCTGCGGGGGGTCAGTGCGGATCTGAAAGGCCTGTACCGCTATGGGGGTGACGAGTTCATGCTGGTGCTGGCGGGCAACCCGGTCACGCATGCCTTGCTCATCAGCCAGGTGCGCGCGCTGCTGGCGCCGCCCGTACCCCTTGGTGCGCAGGCCCACCCGGTGTCCCCCACCGCCAGCATTGGCATCGCCAGCTACCCCGAGCACGCGGCGAATGCCGAGGACCTGCTGCACAACGTCGAGGCCGCGATGCACATGGCCAAGACACAAGGTCGCAACACCTGGCGCCTGTACGCGCCCGAGATGAATGCCTCGGCCTATGACGACATGCTGCTGGCGGTGGACCTGCGCCAGGCCATGGATGCGGGCGAGCTCGAACTGCATCTGCAGCCGCAGTTCACCCTGTCGCACGGCGCACCGGTGGGCACCGAGGCGCTGCTGCGCTGGACCCACAAGACCCGCGGGCCGGTATCGCCCGCGCGTTTCATCCCGATTGCCGAGTCCTCGGGGATGATTGCCGAGATCAGCCACTGGGTGCTGCGCGAGGCGGCGCGCATCTGGTCCGCCTGGCGCAGCCAGGGGCTGGTGCCGCTGCCGATTGCAGTCAACGTGTCGGCGGTGCAGTTCCAGGCGCCCGACTTCCTGCATGAGGTGGGGCGCGTCATGTCGGAGTTCGATCTTCCGGCGGGTTCGCTGGAGATGGAGCTGACTGAAAGCACGTTGATGGCCAACACCGATGCGGCGGTCGAATTGATGCACCAGCTGGTCGCCAAAGGCATACAAATTGCCATCGATGATTTTGGTACGGGCTATTCGAGCCTGAGCTACCTGCGCCGCTTTCCGGTCGGCAAGCTCAAGATCGACCGCTCGTTTGTGCTGGACCTGGGCAGGCACGGCAACGAGGAGGCCGAGGCCATTGCGTCGGCGGTGATTGCGATGGCCAAGAGCCTCAAGCTGCGGGTGATCGCCGAAGGGGTGGAGACTGTCGAGCAGCGCGATTTCCTCAAGGCGCACGGGTGCGACGAGGTGCAGGGCTATTTGTACGCCCGCCCCATGCCGGTGGAGGCGGCGACGGCGCTACTGGTGCGACGCTCGCCGCAAGCCGCAGGCCCGCTGGCGCAGTCACAAACCCAGACGCAAGGCGACCTGGCTTGAAAACCGTTGCCCGCCTCAGCCGGAGGGCAGGGCAATGCAGCGCCCCTCGGCGCCCTCGGGGCCCGTGCTTACGCCCAGGAGCAACACACGCTGCAACTCTGGCAGATAACGAATGGCTGTCTGCGGCGCGCTGTATCCGGCGGAGTCCTTGAGGGTCTCATCCATGCGCCAGTGGCGGCCCGAGGGTACGTGTTCGATGGTGAGCGTGCGCACACCGGTGTAGAACGTGGTGGTGATGTGCCCTTCGGTTCCGAAGAAGCCGCCGCCCGTGCGCGCCGTGCGCCGCGTGCCTTGAAATGCCGTGCCTACCCGCACGCGCTGATCGCGGCTGGTGCAACTGCCCTCGAAGGCCGCGGCGCAATGCAGGGGCAGGGCGTTTTGCTGCCCGGTCACCGGCTGCACGGCGGGTTGTTTGACCTCGTCGAGCGCTACCGGCGCCAGGCTTGCGCAGTCGGCGGTGCGCACCACGCGCCAAGCGCTGGCGCCCGGCAGGTCGGCGATGCCGTAGCGCGGCACGCCCAGGCCCTGCGCCAGGTAGTAGATCGGTTCAGTTGCTTGGCCCGCTTCGGTCGATGGCTGTCGTAGCAGCAGCGGCGGCATGGTGCTGGAAAAGGGTGGGAGCCCCCCAGCCTGCGTTTGCACCAACAGCGGCCGCGTGGCAAGCGTGCCGCTACCCGGCGCAAAGCTGGTCAGCCCTGACGCGTGAGCGCAGGCCGTGCCGGCCAAGGCTGCCCACAGGCCTGCCGTCCGCACACCACCTCGCCGATGCCGGGTCACGCGTCTGCTCCTCAGGCGGGTTTCGGGGCCTTCGGCACGCGGCCCATCAGGTAGAACTGGGGGTTGGGCTGCATGCCCGCAAAGCTGGCCATGCGGTTGCTCAGTCCAAAGAACGCGGTAATGGCTGCGATGTCCCAGATGTCTTCGTCGTCAAAACCGTGCGCGTGCAATGCAGTGAAGTCGGCGTCGTCGATTTCGTGCGAGCGCTCGCAGACCTTCATCGCAAAGTCGAGCATGGCGCGTTGGCGTGGGCTGATCTCGGCCTTGCGGTAGTTCACGGCCACCTGGTCGGCCACGAGCGGCTTCTTTTCGTAAATGCGCAGGATCGCGCCGTGCGCCACCACGCAGTACAGGCACTGGTTGGCCGCGCTGGTGGTGGTGACGATCATTTCGCGCTCGCCCTTGGTCAGGCTGCCTTCTTCCTTGAGCATCAGGGCGTCGTGGTACGCGAAGAAGGCGCGCCACTCGGCGGGGCGCCGGGCAAAGGCGAGGAACACGTTGGGCACGAAGCCCGCCTTTTCCTGCACCTCGAGGATGCGAGTGCGAATGTCCTCAGGCAGGCTGTCGAGCGAGGGGAAGGGGTAGCGGGTCACGTCGGTCTCCTTGTCGTTTTGGGAGTGGGTAGTTGATTTGCTATTTATTTGGTAGCTATAAGTGCTTACATAACAAGCGCTAGGGCCCTTTTTTATTCATAATTTGCTTTGTGGACACTCTGGTTTGGCCAGTGTCCGCGATTCACGGGTGCCACTGGGTTGCCCGCACCGGTCCGTGCGAAGGCGCTGCCATGTTGCCGGCCAGCGCATACGACAGTTGGGTGGCGGCGGCCATCACGGTCTGCGCGAGCGATTCGAGTTTCTCTGCGGGCAGGCGCGAGGCCGGGCCCGAGATGCACACCGAGCCCATCAGCCGCCAGTGCATGCCGAACACCGGCGCCGACACCGTGGCCACGCCCTGTTCGCGTTCACCGATGGACCAGTGGTAGCCCTTTTTGCGGATTTCTTCATAAGCCTTGCCCGGCTCGCCCGAGAAAGCCAGGATCACCCGGCCGGGCGACCCCTTGTCCAGCGGCAGGCCTTCGCCCATGCGCGCGTGGTGGCGCAGGGCCTGCGGGCCTTCTACCCGCACCAGGCAGGTGCGCACCTGGCCTTCGCGCACGTAAAAGGCCGCGCTCTCACCCGTGGCATGGGTGAGCTCGCGCAGCGCGGGCTCGAGCACGTTCTGCACGTCAAAACCCGCCTGGTAGCGCGCGCCCAGCCAGCCCGCGGCCGGGCCCAGGCGCCAGTCGCTGTCCTCGCGCTGCACCATGAAGCCCGACTGCGCGAGCGTGCGCGCCAGGCGCAGCACCGTGGTCTTGTGCAACCCGCAGCGCCGGCTCAGTTCGGCAAGGGATAGGCTCGATTCGCCCAGCGCGAACGCCTCCAGCACCTGCAGCGCGCGGGTGACGGCGGTGACGCCGCTTGCATCCTTGGCCGCCGGGGCGGTGTCGGGGATTGGCTGTGCGGTCGGGGCCGGCGTCGTGGTGTTGGTCGATCGGTTGCTCATGGCGCAATTTGTTTCATGCTGTGCAACGGCATTGTATGGATTGAAACGCCTGCATAAAGTCGTCTCCCACAGCGTCGCACCCATCACTGGTCGGGGCTGGCGCGACAGACCACTACAACGGAGACAAATCCATGCCCACTCTCACCGTGTTTTCCCGGTCCCTGGCGGCGCCTTTGTGCACCGCGTTTCTCGGCCTCGCCGCGGCGGTACTGCCTGCGGCACAGGCTGTGGCCCAGGCCGCCTACCCGAACAAACCCATTCGCCTCATCGTGCCGTTCCCGCCCGGCGGGGGCACCGACATGATCGCGCGCACCGTGGCACAAAAGCTCGCGGACCAGAACAAGTGGAATGTGATCGTGGACAACCGCCCCGGCGCGGGCGGCAACCTGGGCGTGGATGCGGCGGCCAAGTCCGCGCCCGACGGCTACACCCTGGTGATGGGCCAGACCAGCAACCTCGCGATCAACCCCACGCTGTACCCCAAGCTGCCGTATGACCCGCTCAAGGACCTGGTGCCGGTGGCGCTGGTGTCGTCGTCTCCCATCGTGATCGCCGCGCCGGCCAATTCGCCATTCAAGACCTTCGCTGATGTGGTGGCTGCGTCCAAGGGCAAGCCGGATGCGCTCACGCTGGGCTACTCGGGCAACGGCACGGTGGCCCACTTGGCAGGCGAGCTGGCCGAGAACGCCGCAGGCATCAAGCTGCGCCACATCCCCTACAAGGGTGCTGCCCAGGCCATGACCGACCTTGTGGGCGGTCAGATCGACCTGTACATGTCTTCCGTGCCCACACTGCTGGGCCAGGTGCGCAACGGCAAGCTCAAGGTGCTGGCCATCACTTCGGCCAAGCGCTCGTCGCAATTGCCGGACGTGCCCACGCTGGCGGAATCGGGCTACAAAGGATTCGAGGCCGTCACATGGTTTGGCATCCTGGCTCCCGCCGGTACGCCCGCACCCATCGTGGCGCAGCTCAACAAGGCCATCAACCAGGCGCTGCAGCACGCCGAAGTGGCGGACAAGCTGCGCAGCGAAGGCGGCGATGTGCTGGGCGGTCCGGCCGATCAGTTCGGCCAGCTGCTGCGCACTGAAGTGCCGCGCTGGGGAAAGATCGTCAAGGACTCGGGCGCCAGCCTGGATTGATCCCCAGGGCCCGATAGCTGCACGAGGGCGAGTGCGCGAGCGTCGCCCTGTCCACCTCCACCTGTATTGCCCGCAGCCGCTTCAAGCCAGCGGTCGCGCTGCGGCATGGGCTTGTCCCCCCACCACCGGCGCTGCCGCCGATTCCACCGCTTTTCCTCCTGCCCACAAGGAATTCGCCATGAGCCAGCTTCCAGAAATCATCCGTGACATCGAACGCGTCAGCGCCGATATCGTTCAGAAAGCCGCCACCTTCCAGGCCGCCATCCTTG
The DNA here is from genome assembly GCA_004210805.1 of Acidovorax sp. Taxonomy (GTDB): domain Bacteria; phylum Pseudomonadota; class Gammaproteobacteria; order Burkholderiales; family Burkholderiaceae_C; genus Acidovorax. The sequence continues at coordinate 12,775 of SDXZ01000034.1, read as the reverse complement.
CCGACGTGGCGGGGCGCCGCGGCACCCTGCACAGCCGCGTGGCCCCAGTGCACCAGAGCATGAAGGTGGCAGGCCCGGCCTTCACCGTGGAAGTGCGCCCCGGCGACAACCTCATGATCCACGCCGCCATGGCGCTGGCCCAGCCGGGCGACGTGCTGGTGATCGACGGCAAGGGCGACCTGACTGCCGCCCTCATGGGCACGCTGATGCTCAGCGCCTGCAAGAAGCTGGGGCTGGCGGGCGTGGTCGTGGACGCTGCCATCCGCGACAAGCTGGAGATTCTGGAACTGGACTTCCCCGTGTTCAGCGCGGGCTTCAACCCCGCAGGCCCCACCAAATACGTGCCCGGCCGCATCAACCACCCCATCTCGGCCGGCGGCGCCACGGTCAATCCCGGTGACTTGGTCGTGGGCGATGCGGATGGCGTGGTGGTGATCGAGCGCGCAAAGGCCCCGGCCATGATGGCCCTGGCCGACAAGAAGGTGGCCGACGAGGCCACCCGCATTGCGGCCATCGCCCGGGGCGACACCGCGTCCAAGTGGCTACCCGCCGCGCTGCGTGCTGCCGGTGTGCTCAAGGAAGGGGAGTCGCTGTGAGTGCCTCCACCATCCTTGTCACTGGCGCGGACCTGGCGGACCACGCGCTGGCCATGCTCGGGGACTTTTGTATCGTCTACGCCGGCAAGGCTCCCACCGAAGACGATTTGGTCGCCCTGGCCCGGGAGCACGACCCCGTGGCGATCATCGTGCGCTACGGAAAAGTCGGCGCAGCTGTCATGAATGCGGCGCCCTCGCTCAAGGTGATTTCCAAGCATGGCAGCGGTACAGACACCATCGACAAGGTGGCGGCCAAAGCGCGCGGCATTGAAGTGGTGGCCGCTGCCGGTGCCAATGCGGCAGCGGTGGCCGAGCAGGCACTCGCGCTGCTGCTGGGTTGCGCCAAGTCGGTAGTGCACCTCGATGCACGCATGCACGCCGGCCACTGGGACAAGGCGACGCACAAGAGCCTAGAGCTTGCGGGCCGCACTGTCGGCGTCGTCGGCCTGGGCGCCATTGGCCGGCGCTTCGCCAAGATGGCCGATGCGCTCGGCATGCGCGTCATCGGCTTCGATCCATTTGCCACCGATCTGCCGCCCTTCATCCAGAGCGTGGACCTGCCCACCGTTTGGCGCGAGGCCGATGCGATCTCGCTGCATTGCCCCCTCACGGACGAGAACCGCGGCATGCTCAATGCCGCCACGCTGGCGCAATGCCGACGGGGGGTGATCGTTGTCAACACTGCGCGGGGCGGGCTCATCGACGAGGCAGCGTTGCTCGCAGCTGTGCGCTCTGGTCAGGTCATGGCTGCGGGGCTGGACAGTTTTGTGGTGGAGCCCATGGCGCCTGGCCATCCTTTTCAGGGCGAGAAGAACTTCATCCTGAGCCCGCACATCGGCGGCGTGACCAGCGATGCCTACGTGAACATGGGCGTGGCGGCGGCGGCCAATGTGCTGGCCGTGCTCGCTCAGAAAGCCGCCGCAGCTACCTGAGGCAAGCGCGGGGCCAGTCAGTCGCCAATAAAGATTGGCTATCAATCTCATTCAATCGATTCAATGTACGTACCGGCAATGGATTCGTAACATCCATTCACCGACGCTTACCTTGACCCGCCTGACTGGAGAGACCCATGACGACTGAAGCCAAATGCCCCTTTGACCACACCAAGGCCGCCGTGCCCAAAGGCCGCGGTAACGCTGACTGGTGGCCGAATCAGCTCAACCTGCGCCCGTTGCAGCAGAACTCTCCGCTCGTCGATCCCATGGGGGATGGCTTCAACTACGCCGAAGAGTTCAAAAGCCTCGACCTGGCTGCGGTGAAGAAGGATCTGTTCGCGCTGATGACCGACTCGCAGGACTGGTGGCCCGCAGATTTTGGCCACTATGGCCCGCTGTTCATCCGCATGGCCTGGCACAGCGCAGGTACCTACCGCCTGGCCGATGGGCGTGGCGGTGCGGGGGCCGGGCAGCAGCGTTTTGCACCGCTCAACAGCTGGCCCGACAACGCCAACCTGGACAAGGCGCGCCGCCTGCTCTGGCCCATCAAGCAAAAGTACGGCCGCAAGATTTCGTGGGCGGACCTGATGATCCTGACCGGCAACGTAGCGCTGGAGTCCATGGGCTTCAAGACTTTCGGGTTTGCGGGTGGCCGCCCCGACGTGTGGGAGCCCGATGAAAACGTGTACTGGGGTGCAGAGTCCACCTGGCTGGGCGGCGACAAGCGCTACAGCGGCAAGCGCGACTTGGCCAACCCGCTGGCCGCCGTGCAGATGGGGCTGATCTACGTGAACCCCGAGGGCCCGAACGGCAACCCTGACCCCCTGGCCGCGGCGCGTGATATCCGCGACACCTTTGCCCGCATGGCGATGGACGACGAAGAAACCGTGGCGCTGATCGCTGGCGGCCACACTTTCGGCAAGACGCATGGCGCGGGCGATGCATCGCATGTGGGCTTGGAGCCGGAAGGCGGCGGCATCGAAGACCAGGGTTTTGGCTGGATCAGCAAACACGGCAGCGGCTTTGGCGGCGATTCGATCACCAGCGGACTGGAGGTCACCTGGACGACCACGCCCACGAAGTGGAGCAACAACTTCTTCGAGAACCTGTTCGGCCATGAATGGGAGCTGACCAAGAGCCCGGCCGGCGCGCACCAGTGGATTGCCAAAGGCGCACCAGCGACGATTCCGCACGCGCACGACCCCTCGCAAAAGCTGGTGCCGACCATGCTCACCACCGATCTGTCGCTGCGTTTCGATCCGGCCTACGAAAAGATCTCGCGCCGATTCCTCGAAAACCCCGAACAGTTCGCTGACGCTTTTGCCCGTGCCTGGTTCAAGCTCACGCACCGCGACATGGGGCCGCGCGCACGCTACCTGGGCCCTGAAATCCCGGCCGAAGAATTGGTCTGGCAAGACCCCGTGCCCGCCGTGGACCACCCGCTGGTGAATGCGCAGGATGTCGCCGCGCTCAAGGCCAAGGTGTTGGCTTCGGGCCTGTCGATTGCTGAACTGGTGTCCACCGCCTGGGCGTCGGCTTCGACCTTCCGGGGTGGTGACAAGCGCGGTGGCGCCAATGGTGCACGCATCCGCCTCGCACCCCAAAAAGACTGGGAGGTGAACGAGCCCGCGCAGCTGGCCCAGGTGCTGGGTAAGCTGGAAGCCATCCAGCACGAGTTCAATGCCGCGCAGACGGACGGCAAGAAGATTTCCATCGCCGATTTGATCGTGCTGGCGGGCAGCGCGGGCGTGGAGGCTGCGGCCAAGAAGGCCGGGCAGGACGTGACCGTGCCATTCACACCGGGCCGCACGGACGCGTCGCAGGCGCAAACCGACGTGCCTTCGTTCGAAGTCATGGAGCCGGTGGCCGACGGTTTCCGCAACTACGTGCGCCCGGGCCTCGAAGGCGCGGTGTCTGAACTCCTGATCGACCGTGCCAACCAGCTGACGCTGACTGCGCCTGAGATGGTGGTGCTGATCGGCGGCCTGCGGGTGCTGGGCGCCAATGTGGGTGCGGCCGCGGCGCACGGCGTGTTCACGCAGCGCCCCCACACCTTGAGCAACGATTTCTTTGTGAACCTGCTCGACATGCGCACGAAGTGGCAGAAGTCCTCGACCGCGGCTGGCGTGCTGGAAGGCGTGGACCGCGCCACGGGCGCGCCGCGATGGACAGGTACGGTGGCGGACCTCGTGTTCGGCTCCAACTCGCAATTGCGGGCCTTGGCCGAGGTATATGGCAGCAGCGATGCCCAAGCCGTGTTCGTGCGCGATTTCGTGAAAGCCTGGACGAAGGTCATGAACCTGGACCGTTTCGACCTGGCACCCGGCAAGGCTTGATCCGGTGGTGCACCCGGCCCCAGGGCCGGAGTGAAGTCACACCAAAAGCGCCGCGCAGACCCTCGGGTGTGCCGGTGCTTTTTCATGCACGCCATGCGCACGGCTAACATCGAATGCACCATCTCAAGGAGAAAAATCCGCATGACACAGCAACCCCCATCCAAGGATTACGAGAGCGGCCTGGCCACGCGCCGCGAGGTCATGGGCGACGACTACGTGGACCGCGCCTTGGGCAACGCCACGGCGTTCACGCAGCCCATCCAGGAATACATCACGCGCAACGCGTGGGGCGATGTGTGGCAGCGCCCGGGGCTTGACCGCAGGACACGCAGCCTGATTACGGTGTCAATGCTGATCGCGCTGGGCAAACAGCATGAACTCAAGGGCCATGTGCGTGGCGCGCTCAACAACGGCGTTACGGCCGAAGAGCTGCAGGAGGTGCTGCTGCACGCCAGCATCTACTGCGGCCTGCCCAGTGCAGTGGATGCCTTTCGCACGGCTGCAGAAGTGGTGGACGGCCCCGCGAAGGGGTGATTGAAAGGAGGGGTTCCCGATGTGCCGTATGGCTGCTCGTGGCGCATGAAACGGGAGCGCCCCAGGCCAGTGCCACCGTGGAACTGGCTTTGCCAGGCCACCGGTGGCGTCCCCTATCTGGGGGAAGACGCGAAGCGGCTCAGGGGGGAACTAACTCCCCGCGAGGAGCTTTTGAACAAGGTCGGCCGCCGTCGATGCGTTGTACTTGCGCATGAGCCGGGCGCGGTAGATTTCTACGGTGCGGTGGCTGATCTCCAGTGCCCGGCCAATCTCCTTGGAGGTCAGGCCTTCGAGCAGCCGAGCCGCTACCTCGCGCTCGCGGCCGGTCAGTTCGGCCTTGACAGGGCGTTGCGCGCTCAGGTCTTCAAAACTCCAGATACCCGAGGCGTGCGGATCAGCGCGGTTGAGTGCGCGGCCTGACACGTGGCACCAGAAGACCTCGCCGCTGGCACGCTTCATGATGCGGTTGTCGGCGTAATGGCCCTTGGTGTTGAGGATGGGTTCCATGTGCGCGCCCAGGCGTTCGTACTCGTCAGCGCTGGGGTAGAGGACCTGGAATGACTGGCCGATCAGCACCTCGCGCGAGGCGCCGAACATTTCGCACACATGGCGGTTGCAGTCGACCATCGTGCGGTTGCGCGACAGCACCAACCCTACGGGAGCCATGTCAAAAGCCAGGCGATAGTCAACGTCGTCCATAGTGCAAGTCTTTACGAAAAACTACTTATACAGATACGTAGTATCGTAGCGCATCCCAATTCATAAGGAGATCGTGGTGAACAAGATATTCCCCTCGGCTGCCGCTGCCCTCAAGGGTGTGGTGGCGGACGGCCAACTGATGGCTGTCGGCGGTTTCGGTCTGTGCGGTATTCCTGAAGCCCTGATCGACGCCTTGCGTGATTCGGGCACCAAGGACCTCACCGTGATCTCCAACAACGCCGGGGTGGACGGCTTCGGTCTGGGCAAGCTGCTGGAGACGCGCCAGATCAAGAAAATGATTTCGTCGTACGTGGGCGAAAACAAAGAGTTCGAACGCCAGTACCTTGCCGGCGAACTGGAGCTCGAGTTCACGCCCCAGGGTACGCTGGCCGAGAAGCTGCGTGCGGGCGGCGCGGGCATCCCCGCCTTCTTCACCAAGACCGGCGTGGGCACCATCGTGGCAGAGGGCAAGGAACTGCGCGAGTTCGACGGCGAAACCTATGTGATGGAACGCTCCCTGGTTCCGGAGGTCTCGCTCATCAAAGCCGATGTGGCCGACAAGTCCGGCAACCTGCGCTTTAACCTCACCGCACGCAACTTCAACCCCGCCGCAGCCACTGCGGGCAAGGTCTGCATCGTGGAAGTGGAGCGCATTGTGGAAGTGGGCGAGCTGGCTCCGGACGACGTCCATCTGCCGGGCATCTATGTGCACCGCATCGTGCTCAACGCCAACCCCGAAAAACGCATTGAAAAGCGCACCGTGACGGCCGCCCCGGTGGATGCCGCCGCCGCCAAGGCAGAAGCCCAGGCCGTGATCGCCCAGGCCGCTGCCATCAGCGACGTGCCTGTCGTCCCGACCGTGCCTGTTAGCAAGAAAGAAGGAGCCTGAGATGCCCTGGACCCAAGACCAGATGGCCGCACGTGCGGCACAAGAACTCGAAGACGGTTTTTATGTGAACCTGGGCATTGGCATCCCGACGCTGGTGGCCAATTTCACGGGTGATAAGGAAGTGTGGCTGCAGTCCGAGAATGGCATGCTGGGCATTGGCCCCTTCCCGACGGAAGACAACGTGGATCCCGACCTAATCAATGCCGGCAAGCAGACGGTGACCACCATCAAGGGTTCGTCGATTTTTGGCAGCGACCAGTCGTTCGCCATGATCCGTGGCGGCAAGATCAATCTCTCGATCCTGGGCGCCATGCAGGTCAGCGAAAAGGGTGACCTGGCCAACTGGATGATTCCCGGCAAGATGGTCAAGGGCATGGGCGGTGCCATGGACCTCGTCGCTGGGGTCAAGCGCGTGATCGTTCTCATGGAGCATGTCGCCAAAAAGAAGGATGGCACCGAAGACCTGAAGATCCTGCCGCAGTGCACCCTGCCGCTCACCGGTGTGGGCGTGGTGGACCGCATCATTACCGACCTGGCGGTGCTGGACGTGACGCCCCAAGGGCTCAAAGTGGTGGAATTGGCGCCGGGTGTTTCTTTCGAAGCGGTTCAAGCCAAAACTGGCGTGACGCTGATCCCGTAAGCCCAGCGCTCACGCGCCTAACACGAAGGCCGGGCCCTGTAGGGTGCCGGCCTTTTTTGCGTGCTCTCCCGATCACCTCTCTGATCAGCTTGAGCTCACGCTGCAAAGTTATCGCTTTTTTTGAAATCCGTGTGTTTGAGACCTGCCGCTGGACCACGGCGCTGTTGTGTCAAAACGTGTGAAGAGCGGCAGGGCCGAAAAAATCGCCCCTATGATCGCGCCGAACAAATCCCGGCGCTTCATGTCATCGATTGCCTTGTCCCATCCCATCACGCAGCTACTGAACGCCTGGTCCGAGGGGAAGGATCAGGCCTTGGAGCGCTTGATTCCCCTGGTCTATTCCGACCTCAAGCGCATCGCCCAGTTTCACATGCGTGGCGAGCGCGACGACCATGTACTGCAGAGGACGGCGCTGGTCCATGAAGCCTTCATGCGCCTGGGAGAGCAACGCGGCAACGTCTGGGACTCTCGCAGCCAGTTCTTTGGCTGGATGTCCACGTTGATGCGGCGCATTCTGGTGGACCACGCCAGAAACCGCGATGCGATCAAGCGCGGCCGCGGCGCTACCGACAAAAATCTCGATGCCATGCAGGAAGAGTCACCCGATGACATGCCGGTGTGCACGTCCAGCGGGCAGTGGCAAAGCCTGCTGCACCTCGACCAGGCCCTGGCGCGGCTGGAGCAACTGGATGCGCGGCAGGGCAGGGTGGTCGAGCTGCGGTTCTTTGGTGGCTTGTCGGTGGAGCAGACTGCAGAGGCGCTGAAAGTTTCCGAAGCCACGGTCAAGCGGGAATGGTCGACCGCCCGCGCCTGGCTGTTGCGCGAACTCAATCCGTGACGGGCGCGGTGGACCGGGCCCACGCCGAGCAGGCCGACCAGGCCATGCGCTGGCAACGCCTGAAGGGCATCTTGGCCGACGCGCTGGATCTGCCCGCCGGGGAGCAACAGGGTTTTCTGGAGCAGCAGGCGCATGGCGAGGAGGAGCTGCAGGAACTCATGGCTTTGCAGGCAGCAGGGCAGGCGCGGAGCCCGCTGCTCGATGTGGGGTCGGGCGCGTTCTTGATGGAGGCGGTGGCCGCCCGGTTTGGGGCTGACTGGCTGGGGCACGAGGTGGGCCGGTATCGCTTGGTGGAGCTGATTGCCCGCGGGGGCATGGGGCAGGTGTACCGCGCCGAACCTCTGGACGGCGCGCACCACGGTGACGTAGCCATCAAGCTGATGCGGGACGGCCCGGGGAGCGGCGCGCTGACCTCTCGTTTCCTCGCAGAGCGCCAGATACTGGCCAAGCTTGCGCATCCCCATCTGGCGCGCTTGCTGGACGGCGGGGTTGCCGATGGTGTGCCCTACCTCGTGATGGAGCTGGTGCGCGGCGAGCCCATCGATGCCTATTGCCAGCGCCATGCCCTGACGCTGGCGCAGCGGATTGCGCTGTTCCAGACCCTGTGCAACGTGGTGCACTACGCACATGGCCAGGGAGTCGTTCACCGCGATCTCAAACCAGACAATGTGCTGGTCACCAACCAGGGCGTTGTGAAACTGGTCGATTTTGGAATTGCCAAAACCCTGGGTCCCCAGCCCCAGCCAGCGACCGCCACTGCGGTGCGCGTCATGACCCTGGCGTGCGCCAGCCCGGAACAAGTGCGCGGCCAACCCGTCACGCCTGCCAGCGATGTTTATTCGCTGGGGGTGCTGCTGTACCAGTTGCTCACCGATCAGCCGCCTTACCGGTGGGACTCGTCCAGTGACGATCTTGAGGTGCGTAAAGCCATCTGCGAAACCACACCACTGCGCCCAAGCCGGGTGGTCACCGGCGCCGCACACAAGGCATTGAAAGGAGCCTTGGACAGGGTGGTGATGAAGGCGCTGAACAAGGCACCTGCCCAGCGCCACGCCAGTGCGTTGGCATTGTCCGAGGAGTTGGGCCACTGTGTGCGGGAGATGTCTGCGGGCACAGGCACGCCGTGGTTGCAGCGCGTCGTTGAATTCACCGGGCGACGCCGGCAGGCAGCAGCATCGGTGGTCGCCATCAGTGTGGCCGGGCTTGTGGGTCTGTCGCTTGCCTGGTATTCCGGGTCCGAGGCCAGCCGGCACAGCGGCTTGGCAAGGCAGGCGCTGGTGTTATCGCTGGTGAAAGAGATCGAAGCAGTGCAGGAGTCGCCCGTCTCCGCCACTGCGCACCAGCCAGGCCTTCAGCCAGCCGTTCAGGCAGCACTTTCAAAGCTGAAGAGCCTTAGGGCAGAACTGGCGACCAGCACAGACCCCGCGTTGCAGCTCGGGATTGGCATGGCCTATCTGCGTGTCGCGGAAGTCCAGGGCGGGCCGCTGGGCATCCACATGGATTACGCGGCAGGCGCCGCCCGGAGCTATGCGTTGGCAGTGGCGGCGCTGGACAAGGCGATAGGCCAAAAGCTCACCGGCGAAGCGCTGCACCGTGCCCGCCATGCCAAAGCTACGGCAGGGGGTGCATGGGCGCGTGTGTTGTACCTGGAGGGTCAACACGCCGAAGCGAGAGCGCTGGCCATGAAGACCGTGGCAGACGCCCGCGCTTTGGCGAAGGCCGAGCCGGGTGCGTGGGAGGCTCGGTGGTTGCAGGCACGTGCCGAGCTGGACTGGGCCAATGCCATCGACCCCAAGAACGAAGGAGCTGCGATGGAGGAAGCACTCCGATCTTCTCGGACCCTCCTTACATCTTTGCTCGATGAGCGGCCCACGGATTGGAGTTTGGTGGAGGCGCTGGCGGACAACCATGCACGCAGCGGGCAGCGGTTGATGCATGCCGACCCAGGCAGAGACGCCCGTGCCGAGCCCAGCGCAGAGCGGGCCGTCAGCGAGTTTGAAAAAGCCAAGGAGCTGCTCCAGCAGGCGCTACAGATCCAGGCTGGAAGTGCCAGGCTGCGCCTGAATCTGGCCCTTGCCCAGCGTGACCTGAGTGCCGCGCTGTGGCGCGCCGGCAGAAAGTCGAGCGCCATGGAGAACGGCGAACAGGCTCAAAAAATACTGCACACCCTGCATAAGGAAGTGCCGGGCCAGCGCCTGCTTCAGCTGCGGTGGGCCGAGGTTTCCCTGGCACACGCCGACATCCTGATGGCTGCAGGCTCAGCCAACGCGGCTGTGCGGACGTTGCTCCCCGCCGTCTCGTTGTTCGGGGAACTGGCTTCATCCCGCCCTGACGACCGACTTGCGCAACTTCGCCATGCAAGGGCTCTTTATGTACTGGGCAAGGCCCTGATAGAGCGCGCCCCGGTGTCGCAAAGCCTGAAAGACGACCCCCTTCCGGCTGACTGGGTGCAGGCATGCGGGAGCTTTCGTCGGAGTCTGGAAGTGCTCAAGCCTTTGCAGGCGCGGTGGGACGGAGACCCGCTGTTGCCGGACGCCGCCCAGGTTCTTGAAATGCGCCAGGTGCTTCACACCTGTCCGGCCCTTTGATGGCTGTGCACATGACGCTCGGGCTTTGCGGCACGGCAGGGCGGTTTGTGGTTCGTCTCATGGCCTTGCTCATGATGCTGGTGTTACTGATGTCCTTGGCGTCTGCGCCCTGCGCGCAGGCGCAAGGCACACAAACCACCGTTGAGCCTGCACTCGCCGTCGAACGTCCGTTAGGAACAGATCGTGGAGCTTCGCGCAAGGCTTGGGCTGCTGCAGCGGCGTTGTCACGCGGCATCAACTTGTCTGTGTATGCCGCGCCGCGCGAAGGGGACTGGGGCCTGCGCATGGACGACCAATGGATCGACACCCTGGCCAAGGCGGGCTTTCGCAGCGTGCGCCTTTCAGTGCGCTGGAGCAACCATGCCTCTACCGGCCCGGACGCCTTGCTGGACGAAGCCTTTGCGCGGCGCATTGACCGCGTGGTAGACGCACTGCTGGCCCACGACCTGCGGGTGGTCTTGAACATGAGCTTCTACGGCCAGCTCAATGGCCGGCCGCTGGAGGAGGGAGAAGTGCCCGTGGCATCGGGCGCCGTGCGCCCTCGCTTTGTGAACATCTGGAGGCAATTGGCCCAGCGCCACGCACTTCGTTCGGATCGTCTGCTGTTCGAGCTGTACAACGCCCCTCAGGGAAGCGCCTTGGAGTGGAACAGCCTGGCTGGAGCAGCTCTGGCGGCCATCCGGCAAAGCAATCCGGCAAGGATCGTTGTGATCGCGCCCCTGCACAACGAGGCCCGCCATCTGGTGTCTTTGTCTTTGCCCCGGGATGCACATCTGATGGTCACCATCCACAACCGGGAACCCCATCCGTTTACGAAGCAGGGGTTGCCTTGGGTGCCCGGCTCCGAGAAATGGCTGGGAATCCGGTGTTGCGATGAGGCCCAGCGCCTGGATCTGATACGGAACCTTGACGTTGCCAAGGCATGGTCTGAAACCCACCGCTACCCCGTCTGGCTCGGGTCTTTCGGGGCCACCAGTGCGGCACCGATGGAGTCGCGGGCACGCTACCTCCGCTTGATGCGCGATGCAGCGGAAGCCCGTGGCATGTCGTGGGCGCATACGGATTTCGCGGCCAATTTCAACGTGCGTGATCCACCCTTGGACGCGGGCATCTACGACGTCGTGAAGCGGCAATGGCACCCCTCATTGCTCAATGCGTTGCTGGGGCCATGAAGAAGATGTGTCCACGTTTTGCCCGGCGCATTGCCTGTGTTGGCGCCTTGCTGGCGCTGGCAGGGTGGGGTGCGGGTTGCCTTGCGCAAACGTTGTTGGCGCAGTCCGCGCCAGCGCTACTGGGCACGACGGTGCCAGGGGCCTCGCGGCAGGCATGGGCGGCCGCTGCTGCCTTGTCACGCGGCATCACGCTTGCCACAGCACTGGAGCCGGCGGCAGAATTTTCAAAACCCACCTTCAACGTCCAAACGATCGCCAACGCCGGGTTCCGATCGGTGCGGCTGGCGGTGCCATCCGCATCGCTGCGGTCGGCCGGCACAGCCGTCGCCGAACAGGAGCTGCGCCTGCAGCGGCTGGATCACCTCATCGATGTGCTGCTCGCACGGGGGCTTTCTGTGGTGCTGGCGATTCGCGACGAGCCAGGGTCTGCAGCCTACCCCACGCAAGCGCGGAGCCAGGCCGCGATCGAGGCAAGGCATCGCGAACTGGTGCAGATTTGGCAGCCACTGGCGCGGCGTTATTCGAAGCATTCACATCGATTGCTGTTCGAGATTGCTTTTGACCCGGGAACCAGTAGCGCTGCCAAGAACCAGCGCGTGCCTTTCTTGCTGAAAGCCATCCGCCAAAGCGACCCCACGCGCGTCGTGGTGCTGGGCTGGGGCGAGGCCATTGGTGTGCCTGACATGCGGTTGCCAGAGGACAGGCATCTCATCGTGGGCATTGCGCATGCCGAGCCGTTTCGTTTTATCCGGCAGGGGGTTCCCGGGTTGCCGGGCGCCGATCAGTGGCGGGGCAGCACATGCTGCAGTCCACAAGAGATGCAATTGATGGCATTGCCTTTGGACATCGTGAAAGCTTGGTCAGCAGAGCACCGGTACCCCGTCTGGGTGCACGAATTCATGTCCTACAAAGAGATTCCTGCTGATCTGCGTGCCCGGCACGCACGCCTGGTGCGCCAAGCGGCCGAAGACCGCGGATTCTCGTGGACTTACGGAGACTTTGACCGCGATTTCGGTATCTACGACCCGATCTCCCAAGCATGGCAAGCGCCCGTGTTGCGCGCATTGTTGGGCCGCTGAATACCGGTACGGCACTCCAGCAGAGCCACATCGGAAAAAAAAGGCCGGGGCCCCCTAAGGAGCCCCGGCCTTTTTGGCTGAGTCTGCAGTGCGATCTGCAGACCCCGCGCAATTACATCGCGCTGAATTCGCCCGATGGAATCTGGCCCGTGCGCAGGGCTTCAGCAGCCTGGGCGCGCACCGCAGCGCGGTCGGCCGTGGACTTGTAAGTCACCACACGCGAACCTGCCGGCTCGATGCTGCGGGTCTGGGCCACGGTGGCGGCTTCTGCAGCCACTTCAGCACGGGTGCGGTTGGTTTCAAACTTGGTGGCGAATTGCGAAGCATCGGCTTCGTCAGCGTGGGCACCGAAAGCGGAGAAAGCAGCCACAGCGGCGATAGAGATGAAACGTGCGGTCTTGTTCATGGTGAAACTCCAGTGAAATTCAAATAAAAAGAAGAGGGGGGTCGTTGGTACCTAGGTACCTGC
>SDXZ01000390.1 GCA_004210805.1 Acidovorax sp. | reverse complement strand
ACCCACCCGCACCGCGACATGGAAATCTTCTCGTACGTGCTGGAAGGCGCGCTGGAGCACAAGGACTCCATGGGCACCGGCTCGGTCATCCGCCCCGGCGACGTGCAGATGATGAGCGCGGGCACCGGCGTGCGCCACAGCGAGTTCAACCACTCCGGTGAAGAGCCCGTGCATTTCCTGCAGATCTGGATCGTGCCCGGCCACCGCGGCGCCGAGCCACGCTACCAGCAGGTGCACTTCAGCGAGGCCGACAAGCGCGGCCGCCTGCGCCAGATCATCTCGCCCGAAGGGGCTGACGGATCGCTGGCCGTGCACCAGGACGCCCGGGTCTACGCCGGCTTGTTCGACGGCAGCGAAGAAGCGGCCGATCTGGACGTGGGCCCAGGCCGCAACGTGTATGTGCACGTGGCCCGCGGCAGCCTGGAGGTGAACGGCGAGCGGCTGTCCGAAGGCGACGGCGCCCGCATCCGCGACGCCGGGGCCCTGCGCTTTGCCAACGGCGAAGGCGCCGAGGTGCTGGTGTTCGACCTGCGGCCCAACGAGCTGCCCACGATGCCGCACTGAGCGGATGGGGGCGCCCTGAGGTGCGGGTGGGTGGGCGATGCCGTCCATCCCCTGCGCCCCGGGCCGCCGGATTGCCTTGTCTCGTTTTTGTTCTTGTTCTTCTCGACATACTTCATCTTCAAATTGCAGGGAGCTCACCATGACCCACGCCAACACCACGATTGCCAGCACCGCCGCCCGCCCCGTCGCCTACGCCAAGCCCGGCGCCACGCTGCTGAACGCCGACGACCACACCCTGGTCATGATCGACTTCCAGTCGCAGATGGCCTTTGCCACGCACTCCATCGATGCGATCACGCTGCGCTCCAACGCTGGCCTGGTGGCCAGCGCGGCCGCCGGGTTTGGGGTGGACACCATCCTCACCACCGTGGCCGAAAAGAGCTTCAGCGGCCCCATGTTCGAGGAAGTGACCGCACCGTTCCCCGGCCAGGCGCTGCTGGACCGTACCTCCATGAACACCTGGGAAGACGAGGCCGTGATCGCCCGGGTCAACGCCATTGGCAAGCCGCGCATCGTGCTGGCCGGCCTGTGGACCAGCGTGTGCATCGTGGGCCCGGCGCTGTCGGCGCTGGACCAGGGCTTCGAGGTGTATGTGATCGCCGACGCGAGCGGCGACATCTCGGCCGAAGCCCACAACCGCGCCATGGAGCGCATGGTGCAGGCCGGCGCGCGGCCCATCACGGCCCTGCAGTACCTGCTGGAGCTGCAGCGCGACTGGGCGCGGGG
>SDXZ01000228.1 GCA_004210805.1 Acidovorax sp. | reverse complement strand
GCCGACCAGGCCGTGCAGATCCTGGGCGGCATGGGCTTCATGCGCGGCACCGTCAGCGAACGCATCTACCGCGAGGTCAAGGTCATGATGATCGGCGGCGGTGCGGAAGAAATCATGAAGGACCTGGCTGCACGGCAGCTCGGTATTTGAAGGAGACAGGCACCATGCACAGCACCGACCACAGCAACAAAGCCATCATCACCTGCGCCATCACCGGCGTGCTGACCGACCCCGGCCAGCACCACGTGCCCGTCACGCCCGAGCAGTTGGCTAAAGAAGCCCGCCGCGCGTACGACGCAGGTGCCGCCGTGGTCCACGTGCACTTTCGCAACCAGGAGCCCGGCAAAGGCCACCTGCCCAGCTGGGACCCGCAGGTCGCGCGCGACTGCGTGCAGGCCATGCGCGAGGCCTGCCCCGGCTTGATCATCAACCAGACCACCGGCGTAGTGGGCCCCAACTACCAAGGCCCGCTCGACTGCCTGCGCGCCACCCGCCCCGAGATGGCCGCGTGCAACGCCGGTTCGCTCAACTACCTGAAGGTGCGCAGCAACGGCACCTGGGCCTGGCCGCCCATGCTGTTCGACAACCAGCCCGCCAAGGTCAAGGACTTCATCGACGTGATGCTGGAGACAGGCACGCTGCCCGAGTTTGAATGCTTCGACGTGGGCATCGTGCGCTGTGTGGAGATGTATGTGCAGACGGGCCTGTACACGCAGGGTCTGCCTGAATACAACTTTGTGATGGGCGTCGAATCCGGCATGCCCGCCGACCCCGACCTGCTGCCCATCTTGCTCAAGCTCAAGATCAAGGGGGCCCCCTGGCAAGCCACCGTCATCGGCCGCAGCGAGATCTGGCCCGTGCACCAGCGCGTGGCTGAGTTGGGCGGGCACCTGCGCACGGGGTTGGAGGACACTTTCTATCTGCCGGATGGGACGAAGGCGGATTCGAACGGGCCGTTGATTGAGAAGCTGGTGCAATACGCGCGCGATGCGGGGCGGGAGGTGGCGTCACCGCAGGAGGCCCGGAGGATGTTGGGGTTGAATCAGACGTCAGCACCTGCCGCATAAAACTCTCTTCCGCGTGTTGAGACGCGCTCTAAGCTTCTGCGATATATCGCACCAACCTGGAACTTCCGAAACCAACTTACGCTGCTCATGCCGTAGAGCGTAGGTACGCGGACCCATCTGCGACCCAAGATAAAAAATCATGGGCATCGTCGTAGTAGTTTTTAAAGCTTGCTCTGATCTCGTCCGCCGTTGTTCTCGGCACATAGACAATGTCAGCAGTTGGTCGCGACACTTCAAGGTCAAATAGCTTTGCTAGAGCTTCTGGTTGTGTTTCAAAACCGAACAGCTCCAGTTGTCCCCCTTCTCTGAAAAGAATGAACTCGGGCCCTTTGTTGGCTTCATCTCCCCTCAACGCAACCCCTAGTCCAGCTAGCTGTAGTTTGAAATTCAACTCGGCCTCATGCTTTTCATAAAGCGATACCAGCTCGCTGTTCTCTAGGTCTGGATGTGGCCCAGGGCAACCCTCGAAAGACCTTGCCAGGATTTCGCTAGTGAGAGACATCAAAGCGAGGTACCGTGTGTCGCCTCGGTGATACTTTGGCTCGCTTGCGCCTTTAGTAATGTGGGCGATGATTTCGTTTGTGGTCGACCAAGCATTTTGGACCTCAGTTCGGTATTGAAGCTCTATGCGAAGTCCGCGCAAATGCCTGCCCTCATCTGAAGCTACGTTGTATTCGTACACATCATGGATGCCACGATAACCATCCTGTTTTGGTGTCTTTATGTAGTCGTATTTGTCCGCAGCAGTTTTTAGTACGTGATCGAATCGAGCGCAATGCATGGACTCTCGGAAGGCGTAAAGGGATGCAACGTCAGGGCATATCACTCGACAGCCTGCGACGTCGTCCATCCTGGCTAGATCCATGCCATTCTGTCGCTGCAACTTGTCAAATATGGTCGCCTTGCGTTTGTGGCGCTGTATTACCCGCGCCCCGTATTCCTTGGCGCGATTTCGCAGAAGCGCTTGGAACGTATTGATCACGTTTGAGTGGGCTGCGCGCCATTCGTCAATGACGCGGA
This sequence comes from Acidovorax sp., assembly GCA_004210805.1. Lineage (GTDB taxonomy): Bacteria > Pseudomonadota > Gammaproteobacteria > Burkholderiales > Burkholderiaceae_C > Acidovorax. The sequence goes on along the minus strand of SDXZ01000228.1, from coordinate 10,140 downwards.
GGTCTTCCTGCGTGGCTCGGGCCTCGCGAAGAGCAGCCCCAGCCGCATTCACGCGCGATTTCGATCCGCCGGGGAATTTTCTGTCCATTTGCACATTTTCGGTTAAGCCGAACTCTGCCCAAGACCTCATTACTGCGTCTGGAAATGCACCGCGGGCACTTGATTCCCATCCTCACTGGAAAAGCGGTTGAAATTTTTGAATGGTTTCACGAACTCTCGCATCGAGCGAGAACCCAGCTCCGTACACCGCCGCTAGTGCATCCGCTTTATTCGTGAATGCTTCGACCTCCGTGCCGTAAATGAACTGCATCGCCCCCCCCGTCCAAGCCGGAAACCCAATCCCAAAGATCGACCCAATGTTCGCGTCATGCACGCTGGTCAGAACACCCTCGGCCAAGCAGCGCGCAGTCTCGATGGCTTGGCGGTAGAGCAGGCGGTCCTGAATCTCCTGCACGCTCCATTCCACGCCGGGCTTTTCGAACAGAGGCTTCAGCTCCGGCCACAGGTGCTTCTTGGCGCCTGCGGGGTAGTCGTAAAAGCCGCCGCCACCGGCGCGGCCCGGGCGCTTCAGCTCCTTGACCATGCGCTCCACCAGCAGCTCGCCGGGTGTGGCGGTGTAGGTCTTGCCTTCCGCCGCATAGTCGGCGCGGGTCTGGTCCAACACATGCACGCTCAACGTCAGTGCGGTTTCGTCCAGCACGGCCAGGGGGCCGACAGGCAGGCCGGCCTGCATGGCGGCGTTTTCAATGGCGGCGGCGGGGATGCCTTCGCCCAGCATGGCAGCGCCTTCCATGACGAAGGTGCCGAAGGTGCGGCTGGTGTAGAAGCCGCGTGCGTCGTTCACCACGATGGGCACCTTGCCCAGGGCCTGTACGTAGTCGAACGCGCGGGCCACGGTCTCGTCATCCGTCTGTTTGCCGCGGATGATCTCCACCAGCTTCATCTTGTCCACGGGGCTGAAGAAGTGGATGCCGACAAACTTCTCGGGCCGGCTGCTGGCTGTGGCCAGGCCGCTGATGGGCAGCGTGGAGGTGTTGCTGGCAAAGAAGCCGCCGGGCGCGAGTTGCGGCTCCGCCTCTTGCGTGACCTTGGCTTTGAGGTCGCGGCTTTCGAACACAGCTTCGATGATGAGGTCGCAGCCCGCCAGGTCGGCCGCGCTGGCGGTGGGCGTGATGCGGGCCAGAAGCGCTTGCTGCGCGTCGGCCGTCATGCGGCCTTTATCCACGCGGGCTTGGGTGAGCTTGGCGCTGTAGGCCTTGCCAGCTTCGGCCTTTTCCGCGCTCACGTCCTTGAGCACGGTGGCAATGCCCCGGCTGGCCTGGGCCCAGGCGATGCCCGCGCCCATCATGCCCGCGCCCAAGATGCCGACCTTTTGGGGCTTGTAGCGCGGTGCAGAGCCCGGGCGCGACTTGCCGCTCTTGATCGCGTTCATGTCAAAGAAGAACGTGTTGATCATGTTGCGCGCTACGGGGCCTGTCATCAGGCGGGCGAGGTAGCGGCTTTCGATGCGCAGGGCGGTGTCGTAGTCCACCATCGCGCCTTCGACCATGGCGGCCAGCGCGGCCTCGGGCGCGGGGTAGCGGCCGCGCGTGGTCTTCTTGAGCATGGCGGGCGCGACCGTCAGCGCGCCTGCAATCTTGGGGTTCGCGGGCGTGCCGCCGGGCATCTTGTAGTTCTTGTCGTCCCACGGCTGCACGGCGTGCGGGTGGGTGGCGATGTGGGCCAGGGCTGCGGGCAGCAGCTGATCGCGCGTGGCCACCAGTTCGTGCACCAGTTGCAGCTCCAGCGCCTCGGCGGGGTTGAAGAGCTTGCCTTCCAGGATGTAGGGCTGCGCACCCATCAGGCCGAGCAGGCGGGTCATCTTGGTCACGCCGGTAGCGCCGGGCATCAGCCCCAGCGTCACCTCGGGCAGCCCGAACTGGATCTTGGGATCGGCCACGGCGATGCGGTAGTGGGCGACCAGGGCCACTTCCCAGCCGCCGCCCAGCGCCGTGCCGTTGAGGCAGGCCACCACCGGGATGCCCAGCGTTTCGAGCGTGCGGAAGTGCTTCTTCATGCGCTCGATTTCGCCAAACACGGCGGGCGCATCGGCGGGCGTGAGGCGCATGGTGGCCTTGACGTCTGCGCCCGCAAAGAAGCTGGTCTTTGCGGATGCGAGCACGATGCCCTTGAGCGCGGCGCCCAGGCGTTCGCGGTCGCCCAGCACCTGGGCCGTCACCTCGACCAGCTCCTGCTGCCACTGCCGGCACATGGTGTTGACGGGGGAGTTGGTTTCGTCAAACGTGATGACGGCAACTTCGCCGTCGGTGCCCTGGGCGGGGATAAGTTCGTAGCGGATGGTTTGCATGCTGATGTCTCCGAATCTGTAATGCGGCATAGCGCAGCTATGGGGCGCGGCCTTAGATGAAGCGTGGCCGAGGCCAGGGGACGCCGTGGAACTGGCTTTGCCAGGCCAGTGGCGTCGTCCCCCTTCCCATCGCGCAGCGATGAGAGAGGGGGGAAGCGGCGCAGCCGCTCAGGGGAGTGTTCCTCATACGCGTTCAACGATGGTGGCGATGCCCATGCCGCCGCCCACGCACAGCGTGGCCAGGCCGTAGCGCTGGCCCCGGCGGTGCAGCTCGTCGATGAGGGTGCCCAGAATCATCGCGCCCGTGGCGCCCAGCGGGTGGCCCATGGCAATGGCACCGCCGTTCACGTTGACCTTGTCGTGCGGCACGCCCAGCTCGCGCATGAAGCGCATGGGCACGGCGGCAAAGGCCTCGTTCACTTCAAACAGGTCGATCTGGTCGATGGTCATGCCCGCACGGGCCAGCGCCTTTTTGGCGGCGGGCACGGGGCCGGTGAGCATGATGGTGGGGTCGGCACCGCTAAGCGCCGTGGCCACGATGCGTGCGCGCGGCGTGAGGCTGTGGGCCTTAGCGGCGGCCTCGTTGCCGATGAGCACAGCGGCGGCGCCGTCCACGATGCCGGACGAGTTGCCCGCGTGGTGCACGTGGTGGATGCGTTCCACCTGCGGGTAGCGCTGCAGCGCCACGGCGTCGAAGCCCATGCCGCCCAGTTGCTCGAACGATGCCTTGAGCGCGCCCAGACCTTCGAGGGTTGTCTTGGGCTTGATGAATTCGTCTTCCGCCAGGATGGTCTGGCCGATGAAGTCGCACACGGGCACGACGGAATGCTTGAAGTAGCCAGCGGCACGCGCCGCGGTGGCGCGCCGCTGCGATTCGAGCGCGAAGGCGTCCACGTCGGCGCGGGTGTAGCCGTCAAGCGTGGCGATCAGGTCGGCGCCGATGCCCTGGGGTACGAACAGCGTCTCTGAATTGGTGGCGGGGTCTTGCGCCCAGGCGCCGCCGTCGGAGCCGATGGGCACGCGGCTCATGCTCTCCACGCCGCCGGCCACCACCAGGTCTTCCCAGCCGCTGCGCACTTTTTGCGCGGCCAGGTTCACGGCTTCAAGGCCGGATGCGCAGAAGCGGTTGACCTGCACACCCGCACAGCGAAAGTCCCACCCGGCCTTGAGCGCGGCTACCTTGGGCAGCACCGAGCCCTGCTCGCCCACGGGCGAGACGATGCCCATGACCACGTCGTCCACCGCGGCTGTGTCGAAGCGGTGGCGCGCCTGCAGCTCGATCAGCAAGCCAGTGAGCAGGTCGATGGGCTTGACCTCGTGCAAGGTGCCGTCCTTCTTGCCCTTGCCGCGCGGGGTGCGCAGCGCATCGAATACATAGGCTTCGGTCATGAATGTCTCCGGTGGTCTTTAAACGAAGGCAACGCCGAACAAGCCCATGCAAGGGCTTGCTAAGTGATGCCGGGGAAGTCGCATGGGAAAAGGGCAGTGCCTTAAAACACGCTTGGTACACATCGACAGCGAACGGCGCCCGGCTGGCCCACGCCACGACAGCACAATCTCTGACGCCGGCCCAGCCGTTTTTGCACTATCTTTCTGCAGTCGCTATCTAAATTTCTGGCTATGAAAACAGCGCGCTGGCGGTGGCGGCCTTCATGGCGCCCTCGCGCGGTGCGGCCGCCATTCGCGGCATCGGCGCCGGGTTGCTGCTGATGCGCGCGCTGAGTGGCAGCCAAGGCATCCGCGCCTGGTTGAACGTCACCGACCGCCGTCCCGGTGCGCCGCTCAGCCCCGAGGAAGCCCGCGCCGCCTGGTACCTGTGACGGCCGGGGGCGCGCAACGCGGCGCTGTTTTGCGCGCTGCTGCGGGCGCTACGTGCGGCGCAGTCCATGGTGCTATTTGCCAAGGCCCATGGCGCGCGCAATCACCTCTTTCATGATTTCGTTGGTGCCGCCGTAGATGCGCTGCACGCGTGCATCGGCGTAGGCGCGGGTGATGGGGTATTCCCACATGTAGCCGTAGCCGCCGAAGAGCTGCACGCATTCATCCATGACCTTGCACTGCAGGTCGGTCGTCCAGTACTTGGCCATGCTGGCGGTCTGGGTGTCGAGCTGGTCGCGCGCGATCAGCTCGCAGCACTTGTCCACGAACACTCGCGCCACCTGCACCTGGGTCTGCAGCTCGGCCAGCGTGTGGCGGGTGTTTTGGAACGACGCCACGCTCTGGCCGAAGACCTTGCGGTCCTTGACGTAGTCCACCGTCCAGTCGATGGCGGCCTGCGCGGCGGACACGGCGGTGATGGCGATCTGCAGGCGCTCCCAAGGCAGTTGCTCCATCAGGCAGATAAAGCCGCGCCCTTCCATGGCGGGGCCGCCCAGCAGGTTGGCGGCAGGTACCTTCACGTCGGTGAAGAACAGCTCGGAGGTGTCCTGCGCCTTCATGCCCATCTTCTTGAGGCGCTGGCCTTTTTCAAAGCCGGGCATGCCGCGCTCCACCAGGAAGAGGCTGGTGCCCTTGGCGCCCGCGGCTGGGTCGGTCTTGGCGACCACGATCACCAGGTCGGCATGCCAGCCGTTGGTGATGAAGGTCTTGCTGCCGTTGAGCACATAGTGCGATCCATCGGCGCTCTTCATGGCGGTGGTCTTGATGCCCTGCAGGTCGCTGCCCGCGGCGGGCTCGCTCATGGCGATGGCGCCCACCATGGCGCCGCTGGCCAACTGCGGCAGGTAGCGGCGCTTTTGCTCTTCGGTGCCGTAGTGCAGGATGTACGGCGCCACGATCTCGCTGTGAAGCCCAAAGCCGATGCCGGTGGTGCCTGCGCGGGCGAGCTCTTCCATCTGCGCCACTGAATAGAGCTTGTCCGCCCCGGCGCCACCGTACTCCTCGGGCAGGCTCATGCACAAGAAACCGTTGGCACCCGCCTGGCTCCACACCTCGCGCGCCACATAGCCCTGGTCTTCCCAGGCAGCATGGTGGGGTGTCACTTCTTTCTCGATGAAGCGCCTGAAGCTGTCGGCAAAGGCCTGGTGGTCGCCCTGGAAGAGGGTGCGTTCGATCATGGTGGCAATCCTGTTTGTCTATTTATGCAAAGTTACTGCTTGGTTAAATTTTGCCATTGACCGGGCCCGAACGCACCCCCCAAAGATAAAGCCGCCCCATGGCGGCTTTATGGCGGAGTAGCGGCGCGGTTACTTCACGTAGTCCGACACCACCTTCCATTTGCCATCGGTGATTTGCGACAGGCGGGACAGGTCGCTGCCCAGGCGCTTTTGCGGGCCGAAGGTCCCCTCTGCGCTGCCGAACATGTCGGGCGGCATCACCATGGTGTCCATGGCCTTGATGAAGCTGTCGGTGCTCAGACCGGGGCCTGCCTTCTGGGCGGCCTTGATGAAAGCATCGATCGCGTTGTAGCCGTACACCGAGAACACCGTGGGGTCTTCGTTGAACTTGGTCTTGTACTTGTTGGCCCAGAAGCGGATGGGCTGGCTGGCCTCGTCCAGATACGGATGCTGCACCGTCATGGTGGCGTACAGGCCGTCCATGGGTTTTCCGCCCAGCTTGTGGATCAGGTCTGTGTATGCGGCGCTCGACCCGAGGAAGGTGGGGTTGAAGCCCGTCTTGCGCGACTCGCCGATGGTGCCGATGGTCTCGCGGATGATGGTGCCCAGGATCACGAAGTCGCATTCAGACGACTTCATCTTGGCGACCTGAGAGGAGAAATCGGTGGCGCCACGCTTGTACGAGGTCTTCTCGGTGAACTCCATGCCCAGGGCCTTGAGCGCTGCCTCGCCACCGCGCATCACCTCCAGCCCGAACTCATCGTCCTGGTAGATGGTGCAGATTTTCTTGGCGCCCTTTTCCTTGATGAGCTTGGGCGCGGCCAGGCGGATCTGGTCGTAGTAAGTGGCGGCAAACGAGTACTTGAGCTTGTGGAAGGGCTCGTACATTTCGCGCGCGGCCGTGACCGGGAAGAAGTTGATGACGTTCTTGCTGAACTGCACGGGCATGGCAGCCAAGTTTTGCGCCGTGCCAATGTTGCGCGGCGCCAGTTGCCAGAGCCATGACAGCAAGGGCTGCGATGGAATGAAGTTTCATGGCACGTCTCCTTCGGTTGGATCGAACACGATCGCTCGTTATAGAACGATGCCCGGGGTGAGGCACCAGCACTTTCCCTATCCTGGGCCGGGCATGGGTCGCGGTGAGCCCTGGCTTCGACAAGCTCAGCCCGAACGGTTCTGGATGCTCCGGCTTCGACAGGCTCAGCTCGAACGGTTGGGGGGTGAGTGCACGGCCTTTGGGCTCAATCCACCAACCCTCAACCCCCACCCGTTCAGCCTGAGCTTGTCGAAGGCCGTCCCTACCGGTACATCGCCTCAATCTGCGGCGCGTACTTCAGCTGCACCAGCTTGCGCTTGAGCTTCATGGTGGGCGTCAGCTCTTCGTCTTCTGCGGTGAGCTGCGTGTCGAGCAGGAAGAACTTCTTGATCTGCTCCACGCGCGCAAACTGGTTGTTCACGCGGTCGATCTCGGCCTGGATCAGGTCCTGCACCTCGCGCGCGCGGGTCAGGCTGGCGTAGTTGGAAAACGGCACGTCGCTGTCCTGCGCAAACTTTTCCACGTTCTCCTGGTCGATCATGATGATCACCGTGAGGTACGGGAGCTTGTCGCCGATGACCACCGCGTCGGTGATGTAGGGGCTGAACTTGAGTTCGTTCTCCAGCTCGCTCGGCGTGATGTTCTTGCCGCCCGCCGTGATGATGATGTCCTTCATGCGGTCGGTAATGCGCAGGTAGCCGTCGGCGTCGACGGTGCCCACATCACCCGTGTGCAGCCAGCCATCGGCATCGATGGTCTCGGCGGTCTTCTCCGGCAAATTGAGGTAGCCCTTGAAAACGTTGGGGCCGCGCACCAAAATCTCTCCGGTGGCGGGGTCGATGCGCACCTCGTTGTACGCCGCTGCAGGCCCGATGGAGCCAGGCTTGATGCGGTTGGCCGGCACGCCGGTGGCGGCGCCGCAGGTCTCTGTCATGCCCCAGACCTCCAGCATGGGCACGCCCAGGGCCAGGTACCACTTCACCAGTTCGGGCGAGATGGGCGCAGCGCCCGTGACCAGAAAACGCGCGCGGTGGATGCCGATGAGCTTGCGCACGTTGTTCAGCGCCAGAAAGCGCGCCAGCTGGAACTGCAGCTTCAGCAGACCGCCCACCGGCTGGCCGGCCAGCACCTTGTCGGCGATGCGCGTGCCAACGCCAATCGACCACGCATAGGCCGCCTGTTGCAGCGCGGTGGATTCCTTGAGCGCAATCATCACGCCCGAATAGAACTTCTCCCACACCCGCGGCACGGCGGTGAACACGGTGGGGGCGATCTCGCGCACGTTCTCGGGCACGGTGTCTGGGTTCTCGACAAAGTTCAGGCGCGAGCCGGTGTACAGCGAGAAGTATTCGCCGCCCATGCGCTCGGCAATGTGGCACAGCGGCAGGAAACACATGGCCTCGTCGTCTTCGGTGCGCGAGATCAGCGTGTTGTAGCCGCGCACGGTGTAGGTGAGCGCGGCGTGGGTGTGCATGGCGCCCTTGGGCTTGCCCGTGGTGCCCGAGGTGTAGACGAGGATGGCCACATCTTCGGGCTGGCAGGACTGCACGCGGCGCATGAGCGCGTCGGGGTTCTGCTGATTCCACGCGCGGCCGACTTCGCGCAGCGCCGCCAGACTGATGATGTCCGGGTCGTCCAGGCCCCGCAGGCCCTCCATGTCGAACACGACGATCTTGCGCAGCTGTGCCAATCCGCCGCGCACCTCCAGCGCTTTGTCGAGCTGCTCGTCGTCTTCGACAAACAACACGCTGGTCGCAGAGTCTTCGCTCAAATAGTGCACCTGCGCAGCCGCATCGGTGGGGTAGATGCCGTTGGACACACCGCCACAGCTGAGCACGGCCAAGTCCGCCAGCACCCACTCGATGTTGGTGCTCGACAGGATGGATGCGCAGTTGCCCCGCGCAAAGCCCAGCGACATGAGCCCGCCCGCGATCTCGCGCACGGCCTCGGCAGTCTGGTCCCAGGTCCAGCTCTTCCAGATGCCCATTTCTTTTTGGCGCATCCACACGTTGGGGCCACGCAATGCCACGGCGTTCCAGAACATGGCAGACATGGTGGTGCCGGCCAGCACGTCGGTGCCAGCGGGCTGAATGTGATCGAGGTCCCAGAGATTCGACATGTCAGTGATCCACTCCGCAGTGCTTCATTGGCAGCGCATGAAACCGCCGGGGCCTAGGCCAGCGCCCCCGCGCAAGGGCCGCCCCGCCGCGCTGGGGGCGTCCCCCACCCCACTCGCGCAGCGAGTCGAGAGAGGGGGAAGGCGCGAAGCGACACAGGGGGTGCTTCATGTCACCGCCAAGTCTTTTTCTTCTTCCACCGCCGCTCGCCCCGCACACCTTCGTCCTTCATGCCCAGGTAGAACTCCTTGATGTCGTCCTTCTCGCGCAGGCGCTCGCAGCTGTCCTCCATCACGATGCGGCCGTTCTCTAGCACGTAGCCGTAGTCCGATGCATTGAGTGCCATGTTCGCGTTCTGCTCCACCAGCAAGATGGTGGTGCCGCGCTCGCGGTTGATGCGCACCACGATCTCGAAGATTTCCTTGGTGAGCTTGGGGCTGAGGCCCAGGCTGGGCTCGTCGAGCAGGATGAGCTCGGGGTTGGCCATCAGCGCGCGCGAGATGGCCAGCATCTGCTGCTGCCCGCCTGAGAGCAATCCGGCGTCTTGCGCGGCACGCTCTTTCAGGATGGGGAAGTAGCCGTACACGGTTTCGATGTCGCGGGCCACGGCGTCGGCGTCTTTGCGGGTGTAGGCACCCATCAGCAGGTTGTCGCGCACGGACAGCAGGGCAAAAACCTCGCGCCCTTCCGGCACGTGCATGAGGCCTCGGCGCACGATGGCCGCGGGGTCGTTGGCGGTGATGTCGACGCCCGCGAATTCGATGGACCCTTTGCGCGGGTCGATGATGCCGCTGATGGTCTTGAGGATCGTGGTCTTGCCCGCGCCGTTGCTGCCCAGCACCGCCGCGATCTCGCCGCGCCGCACCTGCAGGCTCACGCCGCGGATGGCTTTGATGGGGCCATAGGCGCTCTCGACGTTCTGCAGGCGCAGCAGGGGCTGGTCGGCCACGACGGGCTGTGTGGGGGCGGCTGCAAGCACGGCGCTCATGCTCGCGCTCCCAGGCTGGCGCCTGCCGGGCGGCGCAGGTTGCTCACGTCGTCGATGGTGCCCAGGTAGGCCTCGATCACGCCGGGGTGCGCCTGCACCTCGCGCGGCGTGCCCATGGCCACCACTTCGCCCTGGTTCATGGCCAGCACGCGGTCGGACACCTTGGAGACCAGCGACATGTCGTGCTCCACCATCAGCACCGTGATGCCCAGCTCATGCTGGATGTCCTGGATCCAGAAAGCCATGTCGTCGGTCTCCTCCACGTTCAGGCCCGACGAGGGCTCGTCGAGCAGCAGCAGCTGGGGCTCAGTGCACAACGCGCGGGCCAGCTCCACCACCTTGCGCACGCCGTACGGCAGCCCGGCCACCAGCGTGTCGCGGTAGTGCTGCAGGTCGAGGAAGTCGATGACCTGCTCGGCCTTCTCGCGGGCGCGCACCTCGGCGTCGCGCACCTTGCGGGTGAACAACATCTCGGCCCACAGTCCGGTCTCGCGGCGCGTGTGGCGGCCGATCAGCAGGTTGTGCAGCACGCTCGCGTGCTCGAACAGTTCGATGTTCTGGAAGGTGCGGGCGATCCCCAAGCCCGCCACCTTGTG
>SDXZ01000033.1 GCA_004210805.1 Acidovorax sp. | reverse complement strand
TCGAACAGCAGGCGCGATGGGTCTTCCAGCGCATCCTTCATCGCCACCAGGCCCAGCACGGCTTCGCGGCCGTCGATGATGCGGTGGTCGTAGGACATGGCCAGATAGTTCATCGGGCGCACCACGACCTGGCCGTTTTCGACCATGGCGCGGTCCTTGGTGGCGTGCACGCCCAGGATGGCCGATTGCGGGGGGTTGATGATGGGGGTGGACATCATCGAGCCGAAGGTGCCGCCGTTGGAGATGGAGAACGTGCCACCGGTCATCTCTTCGATGCCCAGCTTGCCTTCGCCAGCCTTCTTGCCAAATTCGGCGATCTTCTTTTCGATGTCGGCAAAGCTCATCTGGTCTGCATTGCGCAGGATGGGCACCACCAGCCCACGGGGCGAGCCCACGGCGATACCGATGTCGAAATAGCCGTGGTAGACGATGTCGTTGCCATCGACCGACGCATTCAGCACGGGATACTTCTTGAGCGCATGCACCGCTGCCTTCACGAAGAAGGACATGAAGCCCAGCTTGGTACCGTGTTCCTTGGTGAAGGAGTCCTGGAACTTCTTGCGCAGGTCCATCACCGGGGCCATGTTCACTTCATTGAACGTGGTCAGGATGGCGTTGGTCGACTGCGACTGCAGCAAACGCTCGGCCACGCGGGCGCGCAGGCGGCTCATGGGTACGCGCTGCTCGGGGCGACCGCTCAGGTCTTCCTTGGCAGCGGGGGCCGACACCTGCGGCAGCGCCTTGGTGGGCACGCCGGTAGGGATGGAGCTCGGGGCTGCAACTGCTGCCTTGGCGGTACCGCCAGCACCACCGGCGACTGCGCCGAGCACGTCGCCCTTGGTCACGCGGCCATCCTTGCCCGTGCCGGCCACGGCCGATGCGGACAGGTTGTTCTCGGCCAGGAGCTTGGCAGCAGCTGGCATGGCGACGTCGCCCTTGGAACCGCCCGCAGCGGCAGCTGCAGGAGCCGCAGCGGCGGGTGCCGATGCTGCAGCGGCCGGTGCGGCTGCAGGCGCAGCAGCGCCAGCCTTGCCTTCGGTGTCGATCTTGGCGATGAGCTGCTCTGCCACCACGGTGGCGCCGTCGCCTTGCACGATTTCGGCCAACACACCTGCCGACGGCGCAGGCACTTCCAGCACCACCTTGTCGGTTTCGATCTCGATCAGGATTTCGTCCACGGCCACGAATTCACCGGCCTTCTTCTTCCACGTCAGCATGGTGGCTTCGGCCACGGATTCGGACAGCTGGGGGACTTTGACTTCTACGATAGCCATATCAATCTTTCGGAATGGGGTTTTGTCTGTTCTGTTCTGGAATGGGGTAAGCCGGCCTTACTTGGTCAGGACAAAACCCTTGAGCTTGGCGAACGCGCCGTCCACCAGCGCCTTTTGCTGTTCCTGGTGCAGGTGCGCATAGCCGACGGCAGGCGATGCCGATGCCGCGCGGCCGGAGTAACCCAGCTTCTGGCCTTCAAGCATGTTCTCGTGGATGTTGTGCTGAATGAAGAACCAGGCGCCCTGGTTCTGTGGCTCGTCCTGGCACCACACCACGTCGGTGGCGTTGGGGTACTTCTTGAGCTCGGTGGCAAAGGCCTTGTGCGGGAACGGATAGAGCTGTTCCACGCGGATGATGGCCACGTCGTCGTCTTCGCGCTCGGTGCGCTTCTTGACGAGGTCGTAGTACACCTTGCCGGAACAGGCAATCACACGCTTGACCTTCGCGGCCTTCTTCACGATGGCTTCTTCCTGCTCAGGAATCACCGTCTGGAAGCTGCCCTTGGTGAACTCCGACAGCGGCGAGGTCGCATCCTTGTTACGCAACAGGGACTTCGGAGTCATGATGATCAGCGGCTTGCGCAGATCGCGCACCATCTGGCGGCGCAGGACGTGGAAGATCTGGCTGGCCGTCGTGGGTTGCACCACCTGCATGTTGGCATCGGCCGACAGCTGCATGAAGCGCTCCAGGCGCGCCGAGCTGTGCTCCGGACCCTGCCCTTCATAACCGTGGGGCAGCATCAGCGTGATGCCGTTCACACGGCCCCACTTCACTTCGCCCGAGGCGATGAACTGGTCGATCACGACCTGCGCGCCGTTGGCAAAATCGCCGAACTGCGCTTCCCAGATCACCAGGGTGTTGGGGTCGTTGGATGCGTAGCCGTACTCGAAGCCCAACACGGCTTCTTCGGACAGGATCGAATCGATCACGACGAACGGGGCTTGGTTCTCGGCCACGTTTTGCAGCGGCGTGTAGGTACCGATGTCCCATTTCTCGCGCTTTTGGTCATGGATCACGGAGTGTCGGTGCGTGAACGTGCCACGGCCGCAGTCTTCACCCGACAGGCGCACGGGATAGCCCGAAGCCACCAGCGACGCGTACGCCATGTGCTCGCCCATGCCCCAATCCACAGGGATCTCGCCGCGGCCCATGGCAGCGCGGTCGTCGTACACCTTCTTGACCAGTTGGTGCGGCGTAACGCTTTCTGGGATGGTGGTGATCTTCTCGGCCAGGCGCTTCCATTCGGCCAGCGGGATGGCAGTGTCGCCAGCGTCTGTCCACTTCTTGCCCAGGAACGGGCTCCAGTCCACAGCGTACTTGCTCTTGAAGTTGGTCAGCACGGGGTCGACCGTATGCTTGCCCGCATCCATGGCAGCGCGGTAGGCCTTGACCATGTCGTCGCCCAGCGTATCGCCCAGGCCTTGCGTGGCCAGCTTGTCGGCGTACAGCTTGCGCGTGCCGGGATGCTGGCCGATCTTCTTGTACATCAGCGGCTGCGTCAGCGCAGGGGTGTCCTGCTCGTTGTGGCCCAGCTTGCGGAAGCAGATGATGTCCACAACCACGTCCTTCTGGAACTCCATGCGGAATTCGAGGGCGAGCTGGGTGGCCAGCACGACGGCTTCTGGATCGTCACCGTTGACGTGCAATACGGGCGACTCGACCATCTTCACGATGTCGGTGCAATACAGCGTCGAGCGTGCGTCGCGCGGATCAGAGGTGGTGAAGCCGATCTGGTTGTTGATGATGATGTGCACCGTGCCGCCCGTGGAGTAACCACGGGTTTGCGCCAGCGCCAGGGTCTCCTGGTTCACGCCCTGGCCGGCAAAGGCGGCGTCGCCGTGCACCAGCACAGGCAGCACCTGCTTGCCTTGCGGGTCGGCGCGGCGGTCCATGCGGGCACGCACCGAGCCTTCGACCACGGGGTTCACGATTTCGAGGTGGGAAGGGTTGAACGCCAGCGACAAGTGGACCGGACCGCCGGGGGTGGTCACGTCGGAGCTGAAGCCCTGGTGGTATTTCACGTCACCCGATGGCAGCTCTTCGGGCGCAGTGTGATCGAACTCGGCGAACAGGTCCGCAGGCATCTTGCCCAGGGAGTTGACGAGCACGTTCAGGCGGCCACGGTGGGCCATGCCGATCACGATTTCCTGCACGCCCTTGGCACCGGCGGACTGGATGAGCTCGTCCATCGCGGCGATGAAGCTCTCGCCTCCTTCGAGGGAGAAACGCTTCTGGCCGACGTACTTGGTGTGCAGGAAGCGCTCCAGGCCTTCAGCGGCCGTCAGGCGGTCGAGGATGTGCTTTTTCTTCTCGGCACCGAAGCTGGGCTTGCTGCGGATGGTTTCGAGCTTTTCCTGCCACCAGCGCTTTTGGTTCTGGTCGGTGGCGTACATGTACTCGGCGCCAATGGAGCCGCAGTAGGTTTCGCGCAGGGCGTTGATCAGTTCGCGCAACGGCAGGGATTCCTTGCCGAAGAACGTGTTGCTGATGTTGAAGACGGTTTCCTGGTCGGCGTCGCTGAAACCGTAGAACGAAGGTTCGAGTTTAGTTTTCGTACATCTCTTCGACATAGGGCGCATTGCCGCCGAAGAGGTAGGTGTTGCCTTGGTAGGCTTGATAGACGGATGTCGTATCGCTCATATTCCGCTGACCTCCGCTTTCCTTTGGAAAGCATTAGTTGGTTGAGAAACCTTCCGCGACACGGCTTGACCGATTGGCGGATGCGACAGTGGCTAGGGAAGGGCCTGGTTGCGGGCGCCATTGTGCCACCGAACACGCACCCGCCCTAATTCGCGGCTTTGTCCAGGTGCAAAAAGGAGGCCGCGTGGCAGGGCTCGCTTACATTGCGTGTATTCCACTGCCGACCTTTTATGAAGCCCGCCCATCCCCAGTCCAAAGCCTTCTTGCTGTTATTGACCCTTGTGACCATCGCCTTCGGGGCGATCCTCTGGCAGTTCCATGGAGCGGTCTTCTGGGGCGTGACATTGGCCATCCTGTTTGCGCCTTTGCACCGCAAGCTGTTGCAGCGCATGCCCGGGCGCACCAATCTGGCAGCGCTGTGTACGCTGGCGCTGTGCCTGGTCGTTGTTATCCTGCCAATGACGGCCATCACGATCTCACTGATCCAGGAGGCCACGGTGGTATATGAGCGGGTGCGCTCGGGGCAGCTCAACTTTGGCCTGTACCTGCAGCAAGTGATCTCCGCCCTTCCCGCCTGGGCCGCGGGCCTGCTGGACAGCTTGAATCTCACCTCCATCACCGAACTGCAAGAAAAATTCTCATCGGTGGCTGTGCAAGCCAGCCAGTTCGTCGCAGGCCAGGCCCTGAGCATTGGCCAGAACACCCTGGAGTTTGTGGTCAGCTTCGGTCTCATGCTGTACCTGCTGTTTTTCCTGCTGCGCGACGGCTCGAGCCTCGCGCAGCGCATCGGGCATGCCACTCCGCTGGACGATGGGCACAAGCGCCAGCTGGTGGACAAATTCACCACCGTGATCCGCGCCACGGTCAAAGGCAACATCGTGGTGGCGGCCTCTCAGGGAGCACTGGGCGGCATGATCTTCTGGATTCTGGGAATCCAGGGCCCTGTGCTCTGGGGCGTGCTGATGGCATTCCTATCGCTGCTGCCCGCTGTGGGCGCCGGCCTGATTTGGGTGCCTGTTGCCATCTACTTCCTTGCCACGGGTGCGGTATGGCAAGGGGTCGTGCTCATCGCGTTTGGCGTGTTCGTGATCGGGCTGGTGGACAACGTGCTGCGCCCCATTCTGGTGGGCAAGGACACCAAGATGCCGGACTATGTGGTGCTGATCTCGACCCTGGGCGGCATGTCGTTGTTCGGCCTTACCGGGTTTGTCATCGGCCCGGTGATCGCGGCCTTGTTCATCGCGACCTGGGATCTTTTTGCGCCGACCAAGGGCAACGGGTCCTCGTTCTCGTAAAGGGTAAAACCTATCTGAGCGCGCCCTGTCGCACCGGGAGCCCCAAAAGAAAAGGCCCTGTATCGCTACAGGGCCTTGGTATTGGATGGTAGGACGTACAAGATTCGAACTTGTGACCAACGGATTAAAAGTCCGCTGCTCTACCAACTGAGCTAACGTCCCATCCTGTTGCAGCCGTTGATTTAACTGCTGCAAAGCCTCAAATTATAGCGTCTTTTATGCGGTTTTTTGAAGCCGGCGGCAAGCTGATCGAGAACCCATCCTGCGGCGCATTGGCCAAAAGTCGCGGTCACCGCCACGACCGAGCCGTAGCCATGACAGTTCAGCGAGCCATCTCCGTCCCCGTCGATGTTGCACGACGCGTCCGGCCCAGCCACCGCCTCTCTGCTGAACACACAGATAGTGCCGATCTTCTTTCCTTCGCGTGGAGCGCCATGCTGCTTGCGCATGCGGTAACGCAACTGCGCCAACAGCGGATCGTGCGTTGTAAGGGCCAGGTCGTCGATATCAACCTTGTGAGCATGGCGCTTGCCCCCGGCGGCCCCCACCGTGATGTGCAGCACGCTCTCGTCACGCGCCCAGGCGGCGATGGCCGTCTTGGCCTTCACCTGGTCGCAGGCGTCCACCACGGCGTCCACCGGGTGTGGCAGCAGGCTAGGCCAGTTCTCAGGGGTGGCAAAGTCGTCCACGCAATGCACCGTGCACGCCGGGTTGATCTGCGCTATCCGGTCCCGCATGGCCAAGACCTTGGCTTGGCCGACGGTGTCAGTCAGCGCATGGATTTGGCGATTGACGTTGGACTCGGCCACATGATCCATGTCGACCAGCGTGATCTGCCCCACGCCGCTGCGCGCCAGCGCCTCCGCAGCCCACGACCCGACGCCGCCGATGCCGATGACGGCAACATGTGCTGCGCGGATGCGTGCGGCACCGGCCACGCCGTAAAGCCGCTCAAGCCCGCCAAAGCGGCGCTCGAGTTCGGCAGCCGGCAATACCGGCGCCGGAGGTGCCTCGGCAGACATGCTTACTTCAGGCGCGAAAGCCGCTCTTTGGCGGCCAT
Organism: Acidovorax sp.; assembly: GCA_004210805.1. Taxonomy (GTDB): domain Bacteria; phylum Pseudomonadota; class Gammaproteobacteria; order Burkholderiales; family Burkholderiaceae_C; genus Acidovorax. Next base: position 38,578 of record SDXZ01000033.1, on the reverse strand, counting down.
AGCGGCTTCAGACTGCGGATACATACGCACAAGATCTTCGAGGGTCTTGCGGGCTGCGCGGGTGTCTTTGAGTTCGATCTGGCAGTTGGCAATCGACAAAGCCGCCTCCGGAGCACGGGCGTGCGATGGAGCATCCGACAACATCTGCTTGAAGTTGTTGATGGACTCCTTGTAGTCACGGTTCGCGTACTGCGCATTTCCGAGCCAAAAGCGGGCAGAGGGCACGTAGCCGCTGCGCGGGTATTGCCGGACAAAGGCCGCAAACGCGGCACCGGCCTCTGGGAACTTGCCAGAACGGAAAACCCCCAGCGCCGCTTCAAAGTCGCGTTTCTCCGCCGGGTCCGCCTGGAACTCCAGGCCATCCACCGTGACCTTCACCGGTTCGAACTGACGCAGGCGGTCGTCCACGCCTTGGGCAATGTCCTTTTGCCGCCGCTGCAGATCCGCGGCATCCCGAAGCAGCTGCTCGTTTTGCCCACGCAACTTGGCCTGCTCCACACGCAGCGTCTCGATCTGCGTCTGCAGATCGAGAAGGCTGCGGCGCAACTGGCTGTTGTCCTCTCCCAGCCTGCGCACTTCGTCGGAAGTGCGTTGCTGAGACGCCTGCAAACCATCGACGCGCTGGCGCATTTCGATGATCGCTCGGCGGGCTTCATCGTCCTCGAAGAGCGCCGCATGGCTGGCCGGCACCAAGGCCGCCAGCAAGGCCGCTGCCGCGAGGGCCTTGCGAGGGAAAGACAGAGGAAGCACGCGCATCAACGATAGGACAGTTCAGCGCGACGGTTTTGAGCGTGCGCATCTTCGGAATTGCCTTGCGCAGCAGGCTTTTCCTTGCCAAAGCTCACGGCTTCAACCTGGCTGTCCGGCACGCCGAGCAGGCCCAGCGAGCGGCGCACGGCCTCGGCACGCTTTTGGCCCAGCGCCAGGTTGTACTCACGGCCGCCACGGTCGTCGGTATGGCCTTCGATCATGACCTTGCGGTTGGTGCCGGCCTTGATGAAGCGCGAATGCGCTTCGATCAGCGACTGGAACTCTGGCTTGATGACGTAGCTGTCGTAGTCGAAGTACACGATGCGGGCCACGCCCTGTGGGCCGGCAGCGTCGCGCGCCGACTGACCCAAGTCCACGCCCGCCACGCCGCTTTGCGCGGTGTTGCCGGAGTTCGCGCCACTGTTCGTACCCATCGTGGACGTGGCGTTTTTGTCTTCGACAGGCACGTCATCCAGCTTCACGCCAGAGCTGCAACCGGCCATCAGTGCGACCACGGAAAGGGCAAGGGTAAAACGTTTGATCATCCGAAATTCTCCTGAAAGCTTGATAAATAGAAAGGACTGAAAGTTCACTGCTTCTGGTACGGACCCCAGTCCGGTTCGCGAATGTCGCCGCCCTGGCCTGCAAGGCGTGCCTTGATCTTGCCGTCGAGCGTTGTGGTCATGAGGGCTTCACGGCCCTGCTGCTGGGTTGAGTAGACGATCAGGCGGCTGTTGGGGGCGAAGCTGGGGTTTTCGTCCGCGGTCGAATCTGTCACCGCGTTCGCCGTGCCAGACGCCAGGTCCATCACATAGAGCTTGAACGCGCCACCGACGCGGGAAACGTAGGCCAGCCAGCGGCCGTCCGGACTCACGCTGGGGGAGATGTTGTAGCTGCCGGTGAAGGTGACTCGCTCTGCATTGCCGCCTGACGCAGGCACCTTGTAGATCTGGGGGGCACCCCCGCGGTCGCTCACGAAGTAGATGCTGCGGCCGTCGCCGGAGTACGCGGGTTCGGTATCGATGCCCGCGCTTTGCATGAGGCGGCGTGGCTCGCCACCATTGGCATCGATGGTATAGAGCTGAGAGCCCCCATCGCGGCTCAGTGTCACGGCCAGCGATCGCCCGTCCGGAGCCCATGCTGGCGCGCTGTTGGAGCCGCGGAAATTCGCAATCAGGCGGCGGCGGCCGGACGCGACGTCATGGACATACACCACCGGCTTGCGGGACTCGAACGACACATACGCGAGTTGGCCGCCGTTGGGCGACCACGCAGGCGAAATGATGGGCTCGGGGCTCGACAGCGCAGACTGCGAGTTTTCGCCGTCGGCATCTGCCACCCACAGGCTGTAGCGGGAGCCTGTTTTGGTGACATAGGCAATACGGGTCGAAAAAACGCCGCGCTCGCCGGTGAGCTTTTCGTAGATGAAATCCGCGATGCGGTGCGCCACTAGGCGCAGGTCACCCTGCGTGACCACGAAACTCTGGCCACCGAGGTCCTGGCCCTTGACCACGTCCCAGAGGCGAAAGCGGATGTCAAAGCGGCCGTCGGGCAGTCGTGTGATGCTGCCGGTCGCCAGCGAATCCGCACTCTTTTGCCGCCAGAGGGCCACGTCGGGACGGGCCGTTTCGTCCAGAGCCACACCCGACGCATCGACCGCGCGGAATTGGCCGCTGCGCTCGAGGTCGGCCTGCACGATGGCTGAAATTTTCTGGGGGGCCTGAGCCTCGCCCCGGAAGGGCGCGATGGCAATGGGCAATTGGGTCAGGCCGACCCCCGTAACCTCGACGCGGAACTGCGCAAGGGCCGGAACGGCGGGGGTGGCGACCAGCGCAGCCAGTATGTGGCGGCGCAGGGGTTGCGGCAAAGCCGCATAAGATTTTTGAGATGGGATTCGATCTGTGGTCATTGGCATCCAGCTGTGGCCGAACAAGCGCCTGGGGGCCTGTTCAATGTCATTTTGGAGATCGCTAAGCAAACCCGAATGTTACACACAGCGGGGAAACCCCTGTGACAAACTGTGCGCCACCGCTGCGATTGATGCTCCTATTTTTGACAAGCTGCGGCACGGGTGGCTGTAAGCCACTGCCGGACGCAAACGTAGAATTCGGCCCACATGCACGCCAAAGACCCGGGCTCCGCGCCTGCCGACACCCCCTCCTCTCCCCCTGCCAGCCTGACGCATCGCCTTCAGCGCTTGTCGGTCTATTTCGGAAATCAACGCCTGGCCTGGGGCCTGGCCATCGTGGCCACCCTCGTGGGCGCGATCACAGAGCCCCTGATCCCTGCCCTGTTGCAGCCGCTGCTCGACCGGGGTTTCACCCAGGGCACCTTGCAGCTGTGGATGGTCCCCCTGGCCATCCTGGGCATCTTTTTTGTACGGGGTGTGGCGCAGTTTGTCGGCCAGTACGCGCTCGCCCGCATTGCCAACGAAGGCATGCTGAAGCTGCGGCAGTCGCTGTTCGACCGCGTCCTCGCGGCCGAGACGGGCCTGTTCACGCGCCAGTCGGCCAGCGCGCTGTCCAACACCGTCGTTTACGAGGTCCAAACCGGCGCAACGCTGCTGGTACAGGCGCTGATGGGCCTGTCGCGCGATGGCTTCACCCTGATCGCGCTGCTGCTGTATCTGCTGTACCTCAACTGGCAGCTCACCTTGATCGTCGCGGTGGTCGTGCCAGGGGTTGCGTGGATCATGAAGACGCTGTCCAAGCGCCTGTACCACCTCACCAAAAGCAGCCAGCAGGCCACCGACGAACTGGCCTACGTGGTGGAAGAAAACGTGCTGGCGCACCGCATGGTCCGGCTGCATGGCGCGCAAGAAGGCCAAGCCGAGCGTTTTGCCGGCCTGAGCGGCAGCCTCCGGCGCCTGGCGATCAAATCCACGATTGCCTCGGCGGCCATGACACCGTTGACGCAGCTTCTGGCGGCTGCGGCGCTGTCGGTGGTGATCTGCATTGCGCTGTGGCAAAGCCGGGGGGCAGTCGACTCCAAGGACGTCACGGTGGGTGGGTTTGTGTCCTTCATCACGGCCATGCTGATGCTCATCGCGCCCATCCGCCGCCTGGCCGATGTGGCGAGCCCCGTCACACGGGGCGTGGCTGCACTCGAGCGCGGCCTGGCCCTGCTGGGTGACACCGGTGCGGAAAGCGGTGGGCAACACCGTGCAGAACGCGTGCGTGGCGAGCTGGAACTGCGCGACGTGAGCGTGTCTTTCGGCCCCGACCATGCCCCCGCCCTTGACCGCCTGAGCCTGCGCGTGTCCCCCGGCGAGATCGTGGCCCTGGTGGGGCCGTCGGGTGCGGGCAAGACCACCCTGGTCAACCTTCTGCCGCGGTTTGTGATGCCAACTGCAGGCGACATTCTTGTGGACGGAACCCCCCTGCCCGAGTGGGACCTCGGCTCGCTGCGCTCGCAGTTTGCGATGGTGAGCCAGGATGTCGTCATGTTCAACGACACCATCGCCGCCAACGTGGCGCTGGGCCGCAGCGTGGACGAACAGCGTGTGCGCGACTGCCTCGACGCCGCTAACCTGGCCGCGCACGTGGCGGCACTGCCGCAAGGCATCCACACCCTGGTGGGCCACAACGCCACGCAATTGTCTGGCGGTCAGCGGCAGCGGCTGGCCATTGCGCGGGCGTTGTACAAGAACGCGCCGATCCTCATCCTTGACGAGGCCACCTCGGCGCTCGACACGGAATCGGAGCGCCTGGTGCAGGACGCGCTCCAGCGCCTGATGCAGGGGCGGACCACGCTGGTGATTGCCCACCGCCTGTCCACCATCGAACATGCGGACCGGGTGGTAGTGATGGAGCGCGGGCGCATTGCCGAGCAAGGCACCCATGCCGAGCTGATGGCGCAAGGCGGCCTGTACGCCCGCCTGCAGTCACGGCCCGCAGAAGCCAGCTAGTCAAAAATAATAGCTACCAACGCTTACTGGATAAGCGCTGGAGGCCATTTTTATTCAAATTTTCAGATCCAAGGGACCGCGCAGCCGGGTGCTACGGCTCCTGGCGGCTTGCGGCCACCGATGCGAAGCAACCGCTCCCACGCCGCTACCACTTGCCCCGGTCCGGCTGCCGGCGCCGGATGGCTTCCGCGATCTTCGCGGCCGACTCCGTGCGGCTCACGCGCATCGCAAAGTCGGCAGCTGTTAGTCCCAGCTGGTTCTTGAGCGTGGGGTCGGCCCCTTCGTCCAGCAGCAACTGCACGGAAGCGGTCGAGCCATAGTGCGCCGCCATCATCAGCGGCGTCGTGCCGTTGGGTGACGTGGCGTCGATGTAGGCATAGTTCTCCAGCAGCAGCACAATGATCTGCGTGTGCTGCGCCGACCCGGCAGAGGCCGCGTAGTGCAGGGGTGCCCAACCGGTCTTGTTCACGTCGGCGTTGCGCGCGATCAAGGCTTTCACGGCATCGACATTGCCCTTCAGCGCCGCCAGCATCAGCGGGCTTTCGTCCTCTGCGTTGCGGGCTTCCACGTTGACCGTGCGCGATGCCAACAGTGCGGCAAACGCTTTCATCGACCCGTTGTGCAGCGCGATGGCGAGGCCCACCTGCCCTTTGGGATCGCGCGTGTTGGGATCGAACCCGCGCCGCAGCAAAGCCGCAATGGCATTGGGGTCGTCGCGCAGGATGGCCACAAAAAAATCTTCGTACGCCCCGGCCTGGGCCAGGGGTGTGATCAACAAACCCGCGGCCATTGCGGCCAGCGCCTTTCGGCGATGCAGCGTACTCACTGGCAGACCTCCATGCTGTGCACTGGGGTGCAGATTTGGGCTGGACAAGCTAGGCGCAGCGCTCATGCGGTCACCCCCTTGAACAGCGTCTCGAAATTGCGGCTCGTGGCCTGCGCCACGTCCTCGATCGCCAGACCCTTGGTCGTGGCCACCTGTTTGGCCACAAAGGGCACATACGCCGGGCTGTTGGTCTTGCCGCGATAGGGCACGGGCGCAAGGTAGGGGCTGTCGGTCTCGATCAGCGTGCGGTCCAGGGGCACGTAGGCGATCACGTCGCGCAGATCCTGCGCGCTCTTGAACGTCACGATGCCCGAGAACGAGATGTAGTAGCCCCGGTCCAGCGCCGCGCGCGCCACTTCCATCGACTCGGTAAAACAGTGAAACACGCCGCCCGCCTGGTTGCTGGCGCCGTCCTCGCCCTCTTCCCGCAGGATGGCCAAGGTGTCGTCCGACGCGCTGCGGGTGTGGATGACCAGCGGCTTGCCACAGGCGCGGGCTGCGCGGATGTGGTTGCGAAACCGGTCGCGTTGCCACTCCAGATCGGCAATGCTGCGCCCGCCCTTGCGGTCTTCCATGCCGTAGTAATCCAGCCCCGTCTCGCCGATGGCCACCACGCGCGGCAAGGCTGCGCGGTCCAGCAGGTCCTGCACGGTGGGCTCTTGGATGCCTTCGTTGTCCGGGTGCACGCCGACCGTGCTCCAGAAGTTGTCGTGCGCCATGGCCAGCGCATGGACACCTTCGAACTCCTCCAGCGTTGTGCAAATGCACAGGGCGCGGTCCACCTGGGCCTCGGCCATGGCCTGACGAATCGCTGGCAGCTGGCTCACCAGTTCCGGAAAGTTGAGATGACAGTGCGAATCAGTGAACATGCGGTTTCAAAATAAAAATGCCGACCAGCCAGCGCGGGTCGGCACGAGGAAGCCGGTGGCGTCAGATCGTCTGCGTCGGGCGGTCAGACCCGAGGGCGGTGCCCAGCAGTTCCTCGATCTTGGCCTTGAGCTGGCGCGATTTTTCGTCCTTGGGGAACTGGATCCCCACGCCCTGCGTGCGGTTGCCTGCTGCGCGGGCCGGGGTGACCCAGGCCACGCGGCCGGCCACTGGGTAGCGCTGCGTGTCGTCCGGCAGGGTCAACAACACGTAAACATCATCGCCCAGCTTGTAGTCGCGCTGGGTGGGTACAAAAATGCCCCCTTCGGCAAAAAAGGGAATGTAGGCCGCGTACAAGGCCCCTTTCTCCTTGATGGCCAGCTGCATGACGCTGGGACGGGGGGCGGTGGATGGACTGCTCATGAGTGGGGGCTGGCGGCGGGTTGCCTGGAGTGTAGGGTGTTTCGCGCCTGGGCGACAAGCGCCTCCAGCATGAGCCCGGCGTTGAACGGATGCTCCGCCGTGCGCGCCGCCTTGGACAGCGCGCGCGACCAGCGGGTGAGCGCGGCCAGGGGCGGCAGCGCCTTGGGGAGGTCGGCCGGCGCAAAGTAGCGCGGCGCGGCGCCCACGCTGGCGGCCAGAAGGTCGTGGCAGAGCTTTTGCAGCGCATCAATCACCTGGGGCGGCGCCCAGTCGCCCAGGGCCGTCACGTCGCCCTTGGCCATGGCCTGCGGCAAGGCCGACCAGGCCTGCGGGCTCCGCCCGGACTGGGCCCAGGCCAGGGCGTCGTCGGGCCGGCCGCCGGCCGCGCGCAAAAACGCTCTCGCCGCATCGTCGCCCACGCCCTGCATGCCCAGCCACTGCAGCATGTCGGCCTCGCCGGGCCAGACCATCGCGTGGCCCAGACAACGGCTGCGGATGGTGGGCAACAGCTGGTGCGCCGCTTCGCTGGCCAGCACAAAACGCACATCGCCGGGCGGCTCCTCCAGCGTCTTGAGCAACGCATTGGCCGTGATGTGGTTCATCTGCTCGGCCGGGTACACCAGTACCGCCTTGCCCCGCCCCCGTGCCGATGTGCGCTGTGCAAACTCGACGGCATCCCGCATGGCCTCCACGCGGATCTCGCGGCTGGGCTTGCGCTTCTTGTCGTCGATGTCGGCCTGCGCTTTTTCAGACAGCGGCCAGCCCAGCGCCATCATCTGCACCTCGGGCATCAGCACACACAGGTCGGCATGCGTGCGGACGCTGATGGCGTGGCAGCTGCCGCACTGGCCGCAGGCGCCGTGCGCGGTGGGCGCATCACACAGCCATGCGCGCACCAGCTCCAGGCCCAGCGCGTACTGGCCCAGGCCCGACGGGCCCTGCAGCAGCCAAGCGTGTCCGCGCTGCGCGAGCAGGCTGGTGCGCTGCGCGGCAATCCATGGAGCCAGAGCGGTCGCGGGCGCGGCATCGCTCATTGCGGGCCCCCTTGCGACGCCACCATGATCGCCAGCCAGCCCTTGCGCACGAAAACGGCGGTCAACTGCTGCCACACGCGGTGGCGGTCCTGCGCCGCATCCAGGCGCGCAAAACGCTGCGGCGCTGCCGCGGCGCGGTCGGCATAACCTTGTGCCACGCGGCGGAAAAACTCGACCGGCTGGGACTCGAAACGGTCCGGCACACGCGCACCGGCCAGCCGCTGCGCTGCAAGCTCGGGCGCCAGGTCAAACCACACCGTCAGGTCCGGTTCACGCATCAAATCGGCCTCTGGCGCAAGTCCTGTCTGGGCCATGCGCTCCAAAGTTGATAGCACACTGATATCGAAGCCCCGCCCCCCGCCTTGGTAAGCGAAGGTCGCATCGGTAAAACGGTCGCACAGCACCACGTCGCCGCGCGCCAGGGCCGGCTCGATCACGTTGAGCAAATGGTCGCGCCGCGCCGCAAAGATCAGCAGCGATTCGGTGAGCGGGTCCATGGGATCGCTCAGCACCATTTCACGCAGCTTCTCTGCCAGGGGCGTGCCTCCGGGCTCACGGCTCACGGTGACGGTGCGGCCCTGGGCGCGGAACGCCGCTGCCAGCCCCTCGATGTGCGAGGACTTGCCCGCGCCGTCGATGCCCTCAAACGTGATGAACAGGCCCCGCGTCACTGCGCGCCCTTTTGGTAGCGGTTCACCGCGCGGTTGTGCTCTTCGAGCGATGCGCTGAAGTGGCTGGTGCCGTCGCCCTTGGCCACAAAGTAGAGGGCGCGCGTAGCTTCGGGCTGCACAGCGGCCAGCAGCGCGGCCTTGCCTGGCATCGCGATGGGGGTGGGCGGCAGGCCCGCGCGGGTGTAGGTGTTCCAGGGCGTGTCGGCCAGCAGGTCGCGCTTGCGCAGGTTGCCGTCAAATTTTTCGCCCAGTCCGTAGATGACGGTCGGGTCGGTCTGCAGCAGCATGCCGGTGCGCAAACGGTTCGCAAACACGCCGGCAATTTGCCCGCGATCACTCGCGCGGCCGGTTTCCTTCTCGACAATGCTGGCCAGGATCAGCGCCTCGCTCGCAGACTTGAGCGGCGTGTCGGCCGCGCGCTGGGCCCAGGCGGCTTCAAGCTTGCGGTCCATCGCATGCATCGCGCGGCGCAGCAGGGCGATGTCGCTCGATCCCTTAGCGTAGGCGTAGGTGTCCGGAAAAAACCGCCCCTCGGGGTGCACACCCGGGCGGCCCAGCTGTGCCATCAGGGCTTCGTCGGTGAGCTTGGCGGCATCGGGCTTGAGTTGATCCTCTTTGGCCAGCGCCTGACGCACCTGCCGCCAGTTCCAGCCCTCGACGATGGTCAGGGCACGCAGGGATTCTTCGCCACGCACCAGTTTCTGCAGCAGGCTGCGCGGCGTGGTGCCCGGCGGGATCTCGTAATTGCCGGCCTTCATGGCCCGGTCCTGCCCCGAAAAGCGGAACCACAGGTACAGCAGGCGCGCGTCGGTCTTGGCGCCAGCGGCCACCACATCGCGGGCGATGCCTCGCGGGGTGGTGCCGGGTTCGATCGCCAGCTCAAGCGGCTCGCCCCCCGCCACCAATGGCTCATGCAACCACCAGAAGGCGGCGCCGCCCGCGGCAATCAAAACCAGCGCGATCAAAACAAAGAAACGTCGCACAACCCTGATGAATGTATGTGTAGAGCCGGGCATCATAATTCAGCGATGACTTCCCCCTTGAACGGTATTGCCCCCCTGTGCCACCTCGGCGTGATTCGCGTGGAAGGCGAAGACGCCGCCAAGTTCCTGCACGGCCAGCTCACCCAGGATTTCGCACTGCTCGGCATGGGCGAGGCGCGCCTAGCGGCTTTCCTGTCGGCCAAGGGCCGCATGCAGGCCACATTCATCGGATTCAAGCGCAGCGCCAGCGAGGTGCTGCTGGTGTGCAGCCTTGATCTGCTGCCACCCACGCTCAAGCGCCTGTCGATGTTTGTGCTGCGTGCCAAGGCCAAGTTGACGGATGCAACCCACGACTTTGCGCTCTACGGCTTGGTGGGCGATGCGGTCGCCACCCTCCCCGTCGGCCCTCAGCCCGCATGGGTCAAGTCGGACATCGGTGCGGCATCGGTGGTGCACCTGTACCCGGTCGATGGCCAGCCGCGCGTACTGTGGGTGGCGCCGGCGGCAGAGCCCGCGCCCGCTGGCGCTGCATTGGACCCGGCCCTGTGGCTGTGGAGCGAGATCAAGAGCGGCATCGCCACGCTGACCACGCCCGTGGTCGAAGCCTTTGTGCCGCAGATGCTCAACTACGAATCCGTGGGTGGCGTGAACTTCAAGAAGGGCTGCTACCCGGGCCAGGAGGTGGTGGCGCGCAGCCAGTTCCGCGGCACGCTCAAGCGGCGCGCGTACATCGTGCACGCCGCCGCCGCAGTCGCCGTCGGCGCCGAGGTGTTCAGCACCAACGACCTGGAGCAGCCCTGTGGCACGGTGGTGCAGTCAGCGCCCGCGCCCGGTGGTGGTTTTGACGCCATCGTGTCGCTGCAGATTGCGGCGGCACAAGACGGCTTGCAGGTGGGCGCTTCCGATGGGGTGGCGCTGACGCTGCACCCCCTGCCCTACGCGTTGCTCGACGATATCTGAGCCGCTGATCGCAGGGTTTCGACGGTTCTGGGGCACGGTGACTGCGCTGGCAGGCGGCACGAGCCTTTCTGGCGCATAAATTCAAGCCAAAAACGGCTCTAGCGCTTACTCCAAAAGCGCTAGCAGCTCCTTTTTTGATAGCACCAGATCTGTAATCTGCCCGCAGCCTAAAGCCGCTGCACCATCGCAATGTGCGCGATGCCGGCTTCCTCCCAGGGCTCGCCGGTCACCACAAATCCCGCACGGCGATAGAAGCCTTCGGCGCTGCGCTGCGCATGCAGCTGCACCTCGCTATCGCCTCGCGCACGGGCCGCGCCCACGAGGGCGTCGAGCAATTGGCGCCCCCAGCGGCCGCCGCGCACCGACCGGTCTACCGCCATGCGGCCAATGCGGCCGGTCCCGGGCTGGGGCTGCAGCAGCCGCCCCGCGGCAATCGGCATGCCCAGGCGGTTGTAGACCACCGCGTGGCGCGCCGAGATGTCGTGTGCGTCGGCTTCAATTTCTGCCGGAATGCCCTGCTCGCGCACAAACACGGCCGTGCGCACGCGGCCCGCGTCACGGCCCAGCGTGTTCCAGTCGCCGGTCTTGACCTCGGCCATGTCGTGGCCGGCCTCAAAGCCTTCAAAAATCGCGCGCAGCGTGGGCGGCACGGGGCGCGATGTCTGCGTGGCCGGGTCGGCAAACACATAGACGAGCTCGGCCGATATCAGGAGCCGGTCGCTGCTGAAGATGCCCGCCACAAACAGGCACGACGAGTTGCCGATGCGCGCGCACTTCAGGCCCACGTCCAGCGTGTCATCCAGCCGCGCCGACGCGTGGTATTCCACCGTCGCCTTCTTCACATACATCTCGCCGCCCAGGGTCAGGATGCTGTCCTCGTACGGCAGCGCCAGCGCGCGCCAGTAGTCGGACATGGCGGTGTCGACGTACATCAGGTAGTGGGCGTTGAACACGATCTTTTGCATGTCCACCTCAGCCCAGCGCACGCGCAGGCGGTGGAAGAAGCGGAATTCACTGCGTTGCATGGCGAGGGGTCTCCAGTTTTTTATGACGGCATGCCAAAGGCACCGCGCAGCGCGCGCGCGGCATCGGCGTGGGCTTGGCGCGCCTCAGGAATCGCGCGGCCCATCTTGATGAATTCGTGCGTCACGCCGCGGTAGATCTCAAGGTCGACCGGCACGCCCGCAAGCCGCAGCTTGTCGGCATAGTCCACGCCTTCATCCACCAGCGGGTCGCACTCGGCCAGGCCCACCCAGGCGGGCGCGACGCCGTCCACGTCGGGCGCGAGCAGCGGGGCAAAGCGCCAGTCTTCACGCTCGGCACGGCTGTGTACGTAGTTGCCAAAGAACCAGCTGATGGCAGGCTCCTCCAGCACCAGGCCGTGCGCGTAGGTGATGTGCGACGGCGTGTCCTGGTGCGCAGCGCAGCCGGGGTAGAACAGAAGCTGCAGCGCCAGCGGCAGTCCGGCATCACGCGCCAGGATGGCGTTCACCGCGGCCAGCGTGCCGCCCGCGCTGTCGCCTCCGACGGCCAGGCGCGCGGGATCTGCGCCCAGCTCGCCGGCATGGGCCACCAGCCACGCGAGCGCATCCCAGGCATCGTTGCTCGCGGTGGGAAATCGGTGTTCGGGCGCCAGCCGGTAGTCCAGCGACACCACCATGCAACCCGCGAGCCGGGCGAGCTCGCGGCACAGAATGTCGTGCGTGGCAATGTTGCCGATGGTGAAGCCGCCGCCGTGCATGTACAGCAGCAGCGGCAAACCAGCGTCGGTGCTCGGTGCGTAGAGCCGGGCCGGCAACGCGTGCCCGTCGCGCGCAGGGATGTGCAGGTCCTCGACGCGTGCGAGTGCGGCCTTGGGCACCTCGAGCACATCGGCACCCGCCTGATAGGCCACGCGTGCATCCTGCGGCGAGCGGGTGTGCAAAGGTGCGTGCCCGGCGCGGGCCATACGCTGCAGCACGCTGCGCATCTGTGGGGTCAGTCGGGTGTGGTGGATGTGCAGATCGGTCGTCAAGGTCGAGTCTCGGAAAAGGCTGTCTGCGCAAGCCCGAAAACAGGCACGCGCAGACGGGCGTTGGCGCTGGCGCCTATTTGAAAGTCACGCGCACGGGGGTCGCGCCGGGCAGACCATCGTAGGTGGCCGTCACCGACAGGCCCGCCTTGGGCGGCAGCAGCGGCGAGAACGAGCCCAGGCTGATGAGATCGCCGGGTTGCATGCTCAGCCCCTCTTGCTGGAGCGCGCCGGCCAGCCACACCACGGCGTTGAGCGGGTGCTCCAGGATGTCGCTGCCCTTGCCGCCGCCCAGGCGCGCGCCGCTCCCGTCGGTGAGCGACACGTTCATATCGGCCAGCGCCTGCAGAAGTGCAAAACGCTCGCCCCGGTAGCTGGGCACCGCCAGCGGCGCCCCGGCCACCCCAAGCCGTGCGCCGACGTTGATGGCGGCCACGCCGGCACCGTTGAGCTGGGGCGGGGCCTGCACCATCAGATCAGGCAGTTCGATGAAGGGGATGATCTGGTCCACGGCGTCGAGCACCTCCATGGGGGTCTTGGCGTGGTTGATGGCCGCGCTTTTCACGCGCACCAGCATGTCGGCCTCGTACAGCGGGCGGGCACCAAAGGCCGCATCCACCGATGCGCCGCTGGGCAGGATCATTCCCTCGTAGAGCTTTCCCCACACGGGCTTGTCGGTGTTGAAGCGCTTTTGCACCGCCGGGTTGGTGAGCCCGGCCTTGTAGCCCACCACCTTGCCCAGGCGCTGCGCGAGCAGCTGGTTGACCTTGCCGCGCGTACAGGCTGCGTCGGCGTCCGACAGGTTCTGCGGGTTGGCGGCCGGGGTCTTCGCCACATAGTTCGCCACCAGGTCGGCGGCCTGCGCGTCGGTCAAGCGGCGGCCAGGGCGAGGGAAATGCGGGTTTGCTGCGTGGTCATGCGGGCCTCCGGGTTGTAGAGTTCTTGGCTTGGCGGCGCATCGTAAACGCAACACCCCACCCACACCACCATGGCTTTCATCTACTACGTCACGCAGATCCAGTTCGAATTTGGCGCCGTCAAGCTGCTCCAGCAGGAATGCGAGCGCGTGGGCATCACCCGCCCGCTGGTGGTGACCGACCCCGGCGTCAAGGCCGCGGGCGTGCTGCAAAAGGCGCTGGATGCGCTCACCGGCCTGCCGGTGGCAGTGTTTGACCAGACCCCCGCCAACCCTACGGAAGCCGCCGTGCGCGCTGCCGTGGAGGTGTACAAGGCCCAGGGCTGCGACGGCCTCATTGCCGTGGGCGGCGGCTCGGCCATCGACTGCGCCAAGGGCATCGCCATCGCTGCCACACACGAAGGGCCGCTCAAGCACTACGCCACGATCGAAGGCGGCTCGCCACGCATCACCGAGCGCGCTGCGCCGCTGATCGCCGTGCCCACCACCAGCGGCACCGGCAGCGAGGTGGCGCGCGGCGCGATCATCATCGTCGACGACCACCGCAAGCTGGGCTTCCATTCTTGGAACCTGGTGCCCAAGACCGCCATCTGCGACCCCGAGCTGACGCTGGGCCTGCCCCCTGCGCTGACCGCTGCCACCGGCATGGATGCGATTGCGCACTGCATGGAAACCTTCATGTCTGCCGCGTTCAACCCCCCGGCCGACGGCATTGCGCTCGACGGCCTCACGCGCGGCTGGGCGCACATCGAACCCGCGACGAAGAACGGCAGCGACCGCGACGCACGCCTGCACATGATGAGCGCCAGCATGCAAGGCGCCATGGCTTTTCAGAAAGGCCTGGGGGCGGTGCACTCGCTCAGCCACAGCCTGGGCGGTGTCAACCCGCGACTGCACCACGGCACGCTCAACGCCATGTTCCTGCCCGCCATCGTCCGTTTCAATGCCAGCGCCGAGTCGGTGCAAAAGGAAAAGCGGCTGGAGCGCATGGCGCATGCAATGGGCCTGGCCTCTGCCACCGACATCCCCGACGCGATCCGCGACATGAGCGCGCGCCTGGGCCTGCCCACGGGCCTGGCCGCCATGGGCGTGACCGAGAGCATGTTCGACGACATCATCAAGGGCGCGATGGCAGACCACTGCCACAAAACGAACCCGCGCGTGGCCACGCCCGAGGAATACCGCGAGATCCTGCAGCAATCGCTATAGCGCCTGCAGGCGCTGCCTGCATCGAGGCACGCCGTGGTACCTGTCAGCCCAACCGAGGGCAGGTGCCGCGTTCGCGCCAACCCACAAACCACTGCCCTGGCTCGCCGTTCGTCGGCACACGGGATTGCGCTGTCCAACTCCCGCCATCGCCCCGCTCACTCCGCGCTAGACTCGCACCGATCACAATCGATTAACAATTTATTACCCTGGTGTTCGGGGGGAGAGGGTCTTGGGCGATGCGCACCGGAAAACTCAGCACCTGGCTCCTTCGGGGCACCTACCCCCGGCTGTATGTCCCCATCGTCCTGATCATCCTGCTCGTCAGTGCGGTGCGCTACCACTACCTCGTGGCGACCGAGATCCAGGAGGTGCGCCGCCAGGGGGCTATCGAGCTGCGCCGCGCGGGCGATGCGCTGCTGCCGGGGCTGGCTGAGCTGCCCCCGGTCGACCTGGACGCCGCCGCCACCCTGCTCAACGATGGGCTGGCGCGGCTGGGGCCGTGGATCGGGACGCTCAAGTGGCAGGTGCCGGGCCAGCCCGAGGTAGAAGCCACGGCACCCGCAGTACCGAGCGGCGCGCCGGCATGGTTTGCCCAGTGGGTGCAGATCGACCCGCCAGTGCAGCAGTTCGGCCAGGCCGTGGTGGGTGGCCAGACGGGGCGCTTGTCGGTGGCGCTGCAGGCCGCCCCGCTTGTCAACCATGTCTGGGACACGGTCGTGGTGCAGCTGCGCATCTCGGCGCTCAACATCTTCACGATCCTGTTTCTGCTCACGCTGCTGCTGCGCGCCAATGCGCGCATGCTGCGGCGCCTGGCCGAGGCGACCAACGCGTTCCGCCACGGGCGGCTGGACACCCGCATGGAGGTGGCCGGCACGCTGGAGTCGCGCGCCATGGCCGAGACCTTCAACGACATGGCGGGCAAGGTCCAGTCGCTCGTCCTCTCGCTGCGCGAAACCCAGCATCTGCAAAGCGAGCAGCTGCACTTCACGCGCCAGTTGATTGACGCCCTGCCCCTGCCTGTATTTGTGCGTGATGCCAATGGCACGTACCTCGAGGTGAACCGCGCTTGGCAGCGGCTGTTCCATGTGCCCGGCAGCGCCAAAAACGGCCACACCTCGGCGCCGGCCTACCCCGAGGAGCTGTCGCCCGAACGCTCGGCCCAGATCGCGCAGGCGCTGGACAACGAGATCCGCATCCGCCCGGCCAACCACCAGCCGGCGCGCGACATGGCGTACTACGAAGCGCCTTTCACCACCACGCGGGGCGAGGTGGCTGGCACCATCGGCACGCTGGTGGACGTGACCGAACGCAAGCGCGCCGAAGAGGCCCTGCGCGCCGAGAAAGAGCGCGCAGAAGTCACGCTGGCCTCCATCGGCGATGGCGTCATCACCACCGACCTGGTGGGCCGCATCGACAGCATCAACGAAGCCGCGCAGCTCATGACCGGCTTCACCGCCGATCAGGCCGTGGGTCGCCAGCTCGACGACGTGTTCCGCCTGTATGAAGACCTGGCCAGCCGCAACGCCAGCTCGGCCGCCGAGCGCGACACCGTGCCCGGCACGCTCCAGCAGGTCACGCACGAGGTGCTGATGCACCGCTCCGGCGAGCGCTATGCGATCGAGTACACGGCGTCGGCGATCCGCAAGGGCGATGGCACGGCCGTGGGCTGCGTGCTGGTGTTCCGCGACGTGACCGAGACGCGCGACCTGCGCAACCAGATCTCCTGGCACGCCCGCCACGACGCGCTGACGGGGCTGTACAACCGCGCCGCGCTGGCCGAGCGCCTCACCCACGCGATCTTTGTGGCCCGGCAAAAGGGCACGCTGCTGGCCGTGTGCATGCTCGACCTCGACCACTTCCAGGCCGTGAACGACGCCCATGGCAACCGCGTGGGCGACCGCCTGCTCAAGGAGACCGCGCGGCGCCTGGGCGCCTTCATCACGCCGCAGGATGCGGTGGCGCGCATGGGGGGCGACGAGTTCGTGCTGCTGCTGGGCGAGCAGACCGACGTGCCCACCATCGCGGCGCGTGTGGGCGTGCTCATGCAGCAGCTGGCGGCGCCGTACGCAATTGACGACCGCGTGCTCTACACCACCGTGAGCGTGGGCGTGGCGGTGTTCCCGCAGGACGACGCCAACCCCGACACCCTGCTGCGCCACGCCGACCAGGCCATGTGCCAGGCCAAGAGTTTTGGCCGCAACCAGATGCATGTGTTTGACGTGCAGCTGGACCACGCAGTGCAGACCCAGCACACCCGCCAGACGCGCGTGGCCCAGGCGCTGCATGCGGGCGAGCTGGTGCTGCACTACCAGCCCAAGATCAACCTGCGCACCGGCGAGATTCTGGGGCTGGAGGCCCTGCTGCGCTGGCAGCACCCCGACCAGGGCCTGCTGGGCCCGCAACATGTGCTGCCGCTGATCGAAGACGCCGAGCTGGAGGTGGAACTGGGCGAATGGGTGCTGCGCCAGGCGCTCACGCAGATGCGGCAATGGACCGACGCCGGCATGCTGTGGGAGGTCAGCGTGAACATCGCCGCGGCGCACTTCCACCGGCCCAATTTTGTGGACCGGCTCAAGGACATCCTGCACACCTGCCCCGAGGTCTCGCCCACGCGGCTGGAGCTCGAGATTCTCGAATCCGCCGCACTGGAGGACATGCAGTACATGCGCCACATGATGCAAAGCTGCCAGGCGCTGGGGGTGCGTTTTGCGCTCGATGACTTTGGCACCGGCTTCTCGTCGCTGTCCTACCTCAAGCGCCTGCCGGCCGAGACGATCAAGATCGACCAGTCGTTTGTGCGCGGCATCCTGGATGACGGCGACGACCTCACGCTGGTGAGCGCCATCGTTGCGCTCGCGGCCGCCTTCGAGCGGCATGTGGTGGCCGAAGGCGTGGAGACGGCCGAGCAGTGCGCAAAATTGTTGGAGCTGGGCTGTGAGCGCGGCCAGGGCTACGGCATTGCCCGGCCCATGCCCGCGCACGAGGTGCTGAGCTGGGCGCGCGACCACGCTGCGCGCCACGCGGCCAAGGCCGTGCAGGGTGCCGCGCGGCGCCCCGGCACACCCTACGGCGGCATGCGACCTTGATAGGTTGACGCCGAGCGGCTAAACGCTGCACCGACGCCGCCCCCTCCGGGGGCGCACCCCTACAGCGGCTGCACCACGCGCATGTCCGGCCGCTCGAGCCAATCCGCCCACTCGTCCACCAGCTGCTGGCTGGCCCGCGTGGCCGCCAGCCAGGCTTTGGCCCGCGCGGCGGCGTCGGTCCCATAGTGGGTGAAGTCGTTGCGGTCGGGCAGCTTGGCGTTGGGCAGCGTGCGCACCCAGTCCGGGTCGGGTGACAGCACCACCATGTTGTCGAGCGCGGCCGTGGAACGGTGGCGCCACTTCAGGCCCTTGTCCAGCCACCCGGGCACAACGCGATGCTGGAAGTGGGGGTACAACACCAGGCCAGCTGAGGCACGGGACTGGTTTATGGAGTCTTTTTGGCCTCCAGCGCTGGATGGATAAGCGCCATTAGCTATTATTTTTGTAGCATCCCGGTTCAACTGCTTGCCGTAGGCCAGGTGCAGGTGGTAGTCGGTGATGCCGCCATCCCAATACGCCCCGGGTGGTGCGCCCGGGATGTTGTGCACGGCCTGCAGTACGAAGGGGATCGAGCAGCTGGCCTGCAGTGCAGGCATGAAATTGCCACCAGTGAGCAGCACCTGCCGCGTGCGGTAGTCCGAGGTGGCGAACGGCAAGGCCGCGCATGCATTGGGGCCGCCAGCATCGCGCCCGCCGGGCACATCCGGCGACGAGAACACCACGCGCTCCAGCCACGCGCCCATCGCCTTGCGGTGCAGGGTGTTCGTCAAAAACGCACCCAAGTACCCCAGCGGCGTGGCCACGCCATGCTCGCGCCGCAGCATGTGCCGGCCGCGCGATGTGACGATGTGCAGCCGGTAGCGCGGGTGCGCCAGCACCTCGGCCACCCGGCCGCCGTAGAAGGCCTCCAGGTTCTTGCCAAACCGCTCGCTCACATGCGCCGCCGTGGGCCGCTTCTTGCCGGGCGGCAGCTCGTAGTCCTGGTGGATGTAGTCATGCTCCAGCCGCTCGAACGCGGCCACGGATTGCTGCAGGCAGGCCGTGGCCATGCGCCACGCGCCGATGGAGGCACCGACCAGATGCACCGGTTGGTTCGACTGCGGCAGCCATTCGCCAAAAATGAACCGGTCCAGCGGCCCGAGGATAAGCCCCTTAGGGCCACCCGCAGCCCCAGGGATCACGCCCACATCGCCGGGCTGCAGGCCGTGTTGTTCAAGGTGTTGGCGGGCGCGGGGGCCGGCCTGGATGCGCAAGGCTTTCATGCGCGGCATTGTCGCAAAGCGTGTGTTCGGAAATGTCGCCTGCGGGAGTGCCGGCCACAAACACTGTGAGGTGAAGGTCGGGGCGAAATGTTTGAAGCCCCAACATTCCCAAGATGCCAAGCCCGCTGGAGGGGCGCGGCCCGCGCGCTCTCAGACCACGTAGTCCTCGCCAGACTCGGGCCTGGCAGTCCAGTCGATGGGGTCCTGCTGCAACACCATGTCGATGTCCAGCCCGAGCGTCAGGCCGACTTCGCCCGGGAAGGACACAGCAAGCTCCCTTTCGCCCAGCTCCGCCTCGCGTGCCCGGGCGCGCCACGAGGCCAGGTGGATCACGCCGGCCAGCGGCTCGTACACGTTGCTGTCAAAGGGTGCGCTCTGGTGCTGCAGGGCATCCACCACCACCTCGGGCAGTTGCCAGCGGCGTGCCAGCCCGGCGGTGACGTGGCCGTAACAGTAGCCAAAGATGCGCTGCTCTATCTTGCCGCGCCGCAGGTCAAACGGCGCCACCAGCGTGTTGACGGACTGCGCCTTGTCAGGGTCGGCCAGGTGGATGACGAGCTCACCCAGGCTGTGCAGCAGGCCCGCGGTGTAGGCCGCAATCTGGTTTTGCTGCGCAATGCCTGCCAGCGATCGCGCGAGCTTGGCGGTGTTGAGGCTGTAGCGCCAGAACTGCTGCATGTTCACCCCCGGCACCGACCGCGACGTGGTGCCGAGCGGCGCCGAGTTCACCAGCGCGCGCACCTGGGCCGTGCCCAGCAGCGCCAGCGCTTCGGGGATGCCCGCGATCTGGCGGGGCAGTTGGAAGGTGGGGGAATTGGCCAGCTCGAGCAGGCGCCCGGCCAGCGCCGGGTCGGTGCCGAAAAGCTGGTTCAGGCGGCGCAGGCTGGGGTCCTCATGGGCCAGCTCGCTCATCAGCAGCGCCACGGCGCGCGGAAGGCTGGGCAGTGCCACGGGTTGGGCCAGCAGTGCGTTCAACTCCATGTAGGTCAGGCGCCAGAGTTTCGGTTGCTGGCGATTATGGGCCCCTGCTCCGGTCCCCGGACTAGCGGCCCTTGGCCTGTTGCAACTTTGCGAATGCGGATGCCATTGCAGACTGCTGCGTGGGCTCCGGCCCCCGGCGCTGCGGCTGCGCGTAGCCGCGGCCCGCGCCCTCAAAGCGGTTGTCGCGCGGGGCACCACGGTCACCGGCCTGGCGCGGCGGCGCGTCGCCCAGCTTCATCGACAGGCCGATGCGCTTGCGCTCCACGTCCACCTCCATGACCTTGACCTTGACGATGTCGCCGGTCTTGACCACTTCGCGCGCGTCGTTCACGAACTTGTGCGCCAGCTGGCTCACATGCACCAGGCCGTCCTGGTGCACACCCAGGTCGATGAAGGCGCCGAACTGGGCCACGTTGCTCACCGTGCCCTCCAGAATCATCCCTTCCTTCAAATCCTTGATGTCTTCCACACCATCGTTGAAGCGCGCCACCTTGAAGTCCGGGCGCGGGTCGCGGCCGGGCTTTTCCAGCTCGGCCAGGATGTCCCTGACGGTGATGACGCCGAATTTTTCGTTGGCGAACAGCTCGGGCTTCAAGGTCTTGAGCATGTCGGCCCGGCCCATGATCTCGGCCACGGGCTTGCCGGTCTTTGCCATGATCTGCTCGACCACGGGGTAGGTCTCGGGGTGCACGCCGGTCATGTCGAGCGGGTTCTCGCCGCCGCGGATGCGCAGAAAGCCCGCGCTCTGCTCAAACGTCTTGGCACCCAGGCCGGCCACGTCCATGAGCTGCTTGCGGCTCTTGAACGCGCCATTGGCCTCGCGCCAGCGCACCACGGCCTTGGCCACGCTGCCCGACAGGCCCGACACGCGGGAGAGCAGCGGCACGCTGGCCGTGTTCAGGTCCACGCCCACCGAGTTCACGCAGTCTTCGACCACCGTGCCCAAGGTGCGGGCCAGCTCGCTCTGGTTCACGTCGTGCTGGTACTGGCCCACGCCGATGCTCTTGGGATCAATCTTCACCAGCTCGGCCAGCGGGTCTTGCAGACGGCGGGCGATGGAGGCCGCGCCGCGCAGGCTCACATCCACATCGGGCATCTCTTGCGAGGCGTATTCGCTGGCGGAATAGACGGACGCGCCAGCTTCGCTCACCACCACTTTTTCAATCGCGCGGTCGACCTTGGCCGCCAACTTGATGAGGTCAGCGGCCAGCTTGTCGGTCTCGCGGCTGGCCGTTCCGTTGCCAATCGCAATCAGGTTCACGCCGTGTTTTTCAGCCAGCTTGGCCAGGGTGTGCAGCGAGCCTTCCCAGTCGCGGCGCGGCTCGTGCGGAAACACAGTGGCCGTCTCGACCAGCTTGCCCGTATCGTCCACCACGGCCACCTTCACGCCCGTGCGGATGCCGGGGTCCAGCCCCATCACCACACGCGGGCCGGCGGGCGCCGCCAGCAGCAGGTCGCGCAGGTTGTCGGCAAACACCTTGATGGCCACCTTCTCGGCGTCGTCGCGCAGGCGGGCGAACAGGTCGCGCTCGGTCGACAGCGACAGCTTCACGCGCCAGGTCCAGGCCACGCTCTTGCGGATCAGGTCGTCGGCCGGGCGGCCTGCGTGGCTCCAGCCCAGGTGCAGGGCGATCTTGCCTTCGGCCAGGCTGGGCTTGCCCGGCTCAGGCTCGACAGGCAGCACCAGCTTGGCTTCCAGAATCTCCAGCCCGCGGCCGCGGAACACGGCCAGCGCGCGGTGCGACGGCGCGCGGCCGATCGGTTCGTCGTATTCGAAGTAATCGCGGAACTTGGAGACTTCAGGGTCGTTCTCGTTCTTGCCCTCGACCTTTTTGCTGCGCAGCAGCCCTTCGGCCCACAGCCATTCGCGCAGGCTCTGCACCAGCACCGCGTCTTCTGCCCAGCGCTCGCTCAGGATGTCGCGCACGCCGTCGAGCACTGCCGGCACGGTCGAGAAATCGGCGCCGGGCTTGCCATCGTCCAGCACTTCAGCGGGCTTGGTGAAGGCCGCGGCTTCCTTGGCGGGGTCGAGCGTGGGGTCGGCGAACAGCTTGTCGGCCAGCGGTTCGATGCCGAATTCGCGGGCGATCTGGCCCTTGGTGCGGCGCTTTTGCTTGAAGGGCAGGTAGATGTCTTCCAGCTCCTGTTTGGTGGGCGCTGCGGCAATCGCGGCGCGCAACACGTCCGTGAGCTTGCCCTGCTCGTCGATGCTCTTCAAGACCGCAGCGCGGCGGTCTTCGAGTTCGCGCAGGTACGACAGGCGGGCTTCGATCTCGCGCAGCTGGATATCGTCCAGGCCACCGGTCACTTCCTTGCGGTAGCGCGCGATGAAAGGAACCGTCGCCCCGCCGTCCAGCAGCTCCACCGCGGTGCGCACCTGTGCTTCACTAACCCTTACTTCCGAGGCCAACTGGCGAATGATCTGCTGCATGGGGGGCGAACTCTCTCTGACTCGATTCAAACAAACAAAACGCGAAGCGCGCGAGTTTGCCACAGGAGTTTTGGGTGCCCGGCGCGGCAGGCGCGCCAAGCCAAAGGCACCCAGGCGCCTCGCCGCGCCAGCGCAAATACCTGGCGCGCATCCAAACGCTCCCTAGAATGCCGGCTGGCCATGAACCCTGCGTCCCCCCTCACCTTCCCCATCCGCACCGAATGCCCGCCTGGCACTTGTGTGTGTGATCGTGACGCGTTGCTCGCGTCACCGCAGGGCGACCATCGCATCCTGCGGCTCACCCGCAGCGAAGAGAAAAAGCTGCTCGAACGGCTGGAAAACCTGGCGAGCCTGGCCGACCTGCGCCGCATGCAGGAGCGCCTGGAGCAGCAGCTGGGTGTGCGCCTGTCCATCACGTTGAGCCCCCACCAAGTGCGCAGCCTGCGCGGTATCGCGATCCTGGTGCTGGAGCAGCCCGGCCTGTGCCGCAAGACGCGCCAGGCCATTCCCGCCGCGATCCGCAAAAGCATGGACCAGCGCCCCGAGATCACGTACGAGCTGCTGAACGAGGGTGGGCTGTTCGGAGGTTTGTGAGGCGCGCGCCCACCTGTCGCACCGCACCGCACCGCACAAACCGTCCGACCGCCTCTGCTTTCGATGACCCCCATGCAAGACGACCTGTTTGGTGGCCCGCCCGACATGCCCCCCGCGCCAGCAGCTGGGGGCACGGGTGCACCCGAGGCCCAGACCCGCGCACCGGCGCCGGACCAAGAAGACAGCGAACCAGCGCCCGCCAAGCCGCCTCGCCGCACTGGCGTCCACCCTGCCCCCGGCCTCGACGGCCTCAAGCCCCTCGCTGCGGCCCTGCCCCCGCAGCTGCGGCTGGGCACGTCGTCGTGGAGCTACCCGGGCTGGCAGGGCCTGGTGTGGGAAGGCGCACATTCCGAATCGATGCTGGCCCGGCAAGGCCTCGCGGTGTATGCGCAGCACCCGCTGCTGCGCACGGTCAGCATCGACCGCGGCTTCTATCGCCCGCTCACGGTGCGCGAATACGAGCGCTACGCATCACAGGTGCCCGACGACTTCCGCTTTGTGGTCAAGGCGCCGAGCCTGGTGACCGACGCCCTGGTGCGCAGCGAAGACGGCCGCGGCCGCCAGCCCAACCCCGCCTTTTTGAACCCCGACCTGGCCCGCAGCGAATTTGTGGAGCCCGCCCTGCAGGGCCTGGGCCGCAAGCTCGGGGCCCTGGTGTTCCAGATCAGCCCGCTGCCGCTGGCGCAGCTGGACCGCATGCACGAACTGCTGGTGCGCCTGCGCGCCATGCTCGCGGCGCAGCCGGCGCTGGCCCCACACGCACCCGACGGCGTGTTGGCCGTGGAGGTGCGCGACCCGGAATGGCTCACGCCCGAATTTGCTGCCGTGTTGCGCGATGCCGGCGCCACCTACTGCCTGGGCCTGCACCCCAAGATGCCGTCGCTGCAAGACCAGCTTCCGCTGCTGCGCGCGCTGTGGCCCGGCCCGCTGGTCTGCCGCTGGAACCTGAACCCGGTGTTTGGGCCCTACGGTTACGAGGAAGCGGAGCGGCTGTACAGCCCGTACGACCGCTTGCACCACCCTGACCTTGAAACGCGGGCCGCGCTGGCGAAGGCTATCGCCGGCATCACCAGCAGAGGGCAGAACGCGTTCGTCACCATCAGCAATCACGCCGAAGGCTGCGCGCCGCGCTCGGTGCATGCGCTGGCGCAGGCCGTGGCGCAGGCCTGCGGTGTGCCATCAGGTGCGCCGATGCGGGCCGCTGCAGGCCAGTAGCAATCCTGCGCAAATGCGGCGGTGTCACCCAGCGCTGGGTGACATGCGGCGGTCACCCAGCGTGGGTGACCAGGGCAGCGGCGTGTGCGGGGGCGCCGGTGTAGGACGCGGATCACCTGCGACAACACCCAACGCCGACACCGCGGTGCCGCCGCGTTGCGACACGATGAACGCTCTTCAACCAGCAGAACTACGCCATGGACATCCCCCAAGACATCAGAGACGCGGTACACAAAGCCCAGCAGCGCGGCAACGCGCGCCCCGGCTTCCCCGGCGAGCACTGGCTGACCCTCGGTGCGGGCCTTCTGATCCTGCGCGGCGCGGGTCGTAGCAAAGGCTTGGTCGGCAAGACGGTAGGCCGGCTGGTCGGCGGCGCACTGATCGCGCGCGCCGCGTCGGGCCGCGACGGCGTGATGGGCAAATTGCTGCGCGGGGCTTCCGGCGTTGCCGGGTTGCCGGGCTCTTCACGCCGCTCCGGCAGTTAGTCGAGCGCCATGGAGACACGCTGGCCATCAATCCTGTGGGTGGTGCGGCACGGCCAGAGCGCGGGCAATGTGGCCCGCGACACAGCCGAGGCCGCCGGCCTGGAGACCATCGACCTCGCGTGGCGCGACATCGACGTGCCGCTGTCCGACCTGGGCAGCGCGCAGTCGGTGGCCCTGGGCGAATGGTTTGGCCGCCAGCCGGTGGACGCACAGCCCCAGGTCATCCTGTGCTCACCCTACGTGCGCGCGCAGCAGACGGCGCAGCTGGTTGCGCAGCACAGCCGGCTTGAGCATGTGACGCTGCGGCTGGACGAACGCCTGCGTGAAAAAGAGTTCGGCATCCTCGACCGGCTCACCCGCTTTGGCATCCAGCAACAGCACGCCAAGCTGCATGAACAGCGCACCCACGTGGGCAAGTTCTACTTTCGCCCGCCCGGCGGCGAGAGCTGGTGCGACGTGATCCTGCGGCTGCGCAGCCTGCAGGAAATGGTGACGCGCGAATACGCCGGACAGCGTGTGCTGGTGGTGGCGCACCAGGTCATCGTCAACTGCATGCGCTACCTGATCGAGCACATGACCGAGCAGGAGATCCTGGACATCGACCGCCAGGGCGATGTGCCCAATTGCGCCGTGACCATCTACCGCGCGCATGCAGCTGACGAAGGCCGGACCGACAAGGCCATGCACTTGGTGCAGGCCAACTTTCTTGCGCCGCTGCGCGACGCGCAGACCCCGGTGACGCGCGAGCCGGATGCGTCCGCAGCCCCTAGCCCCTGAGCCCCATGCCCACTCCTGCACTCCAACCGGCTGGCAGCGGTCGCTTGCCCCGCCCGCGCGCGCTGACCGAAGCCCTGCTTTCGCGCTGGCCCCTGCCCGACCCTGGCGACCACGCCGACAAGGAAACACGGGGCCATGTGCTGGTGGTGGCAGGCAGCCACGAGATGCCCGGCGCCGCGCTGCTGGCTGCCATTGCCGCGCTGCGCGCCGGTGCCGGCAAGCTGACGGTGGCCGCGCCCGAGCGAGTGGCCCAGGGACTGGCGCTGGCCATCCCTGAGGCCCGCGTGATGGGCCTGGCCGAGACCCGCGGCGGCGGTTTTGCTGCGCGCGACTGCGACCGCCTGGGCCCGCTGGCCGCACAAGTGAGCGCGGTGGTGCTGGGCCCCGGCATGCTGGACGAGGCGCGCAGCGTCGCGTTTGTCCGCACGATGCTGCCGCTGTTTCGCGAGAGCACCGTGGTGCTGGATGCGTATGCGATGTCCGCCGTGGGTGATGGGCCGTTCGAGCAGCCGGTGGTGATGACGCCGCATGCAGGCGAGATGGCGCACCTGACGGGTCTGTCGAAAGAGGCCGTGCTGGACGACCCGCTGGCCACCGTGCTGGCGGCTGCCCAGCGCTGGGGCGCCTGCGTGGCACTCAAGGGCAGCACCACCTACATTGCCCAGCCCGACGGCAGCGCGCTGCGGTTTGCCGGGGGCACGCCGGGGCTGGCGACCTCGGGCTCGGGCGACACACTGGCCGGGCTCATCGGCGGGCTGGCCGCACGCGGAGCGCCGCCGCTGCATGCTTGCGCCTGGGGCGTGTTGCTGCACGCGCGTGCGGGCGCAGCGCTGGCGCGGGACCAGGGCACGCTGGGTTATCTGGCGCGAGAGCTGTCAGCGCAGGTGCCGGCGTTGATCCACGCGCTGGGCCGGCGCAGCCCGGGCAAGAACGCCGCACGGCGTGGTTGATCTCGGCGATAAGCGGTGCGGGTAACGCGGCCCGAACGGCCGTGATGTTCGTCAGCCGAATGTTTTCAAGTAAAACTGGCTGCTAGCGCTTATTCCATAAGCGCTAGCAGCTATCTATTTAATAGCATTTGATCCAGGGACAACGTCCTCACGCCGGCACCTGCGCGGGGCGACTGCGCCCCAGCGTGATCCAGGTCAGCATAAACCCCGCCAGTGCCCCGCTGGCCATGCCTATCACCATGGGCAGTGGCTTGCCGTTGGCAAACAAACCCACCACGCCCATGGCCGCGGCCCCCACCAGCATCTGCAGGGTGCCGAGCAGGGCAGACGCCGTGCCCGCAATCGCGCCGTGCTCTTCAAGCGCCAGCACCGAGGTGGTGGGGATGACCAGCCCCATCAGCGCGCTGGCCACAAAGTACAGCGACAGCAGCACAGCCAATTCATCGCCACCCGTCAGGTAGTACGACAGCATGGCGATCATCACCACGGCCGCGCCCGTCACGGCCGCCTTCACGGTAGGCACCATGCCAAAGCGGCGCCCGAGCTTGGCGTTGAACTGCGCAGCGGCAAAAAAGGCGGCGGCGTTGACGGAGAAAGCCAGGCTGTACTGCACCGGCGTAAGCCCGTAGTGGTTGATGAGCACAAACGGCGAGCTGGCCAGGTACACGAAGAACCCCGCCATTGAGCAGCCACCGATGAACACCAGCCCCAAGTAGTGCCCGTCTCGCAGCAGCAGCCAGTAGCCCGACAGCGCACTGGCCAGGCTGCTCTCCAGCCGCTCGGCCGCGGGCCGGGTTTCACGTAGGCCCTGGGACACCAGCAGCAAGCCCGCGACGGCAGCCACGGCCACCGCCCAGAACACGCCACGCCAGCCCGCCAGCGCAATCACCCCGCTGCCCGCCAGCGGCGCCAGCAGCGGCGAAATGCTGAACACCAGCATCAGCAGCGACATGAGGCGCGCCGCCTCGGTGCCGGTGTGCAAGTCGCGCACCACCGCGCGCGGAATCGCCATGCCCGCCGCCGCCCCCAACCCCTGCAAAAAACGCAGTGCAACCAGCGTTTCGATGTCGGTGGCCAGCGCGCAGCCCACGCTGGCCAGCGTGAAGACCACCAGCCCGGCATACAGCGGCGGCTTGCGGCCCACCATGTCGGAGATCGGGCCGTAAAAGAGCTGGCCCGCGCCCAGGGAGACAAAAAATGCCGTCAAGCTCCACTGCACCGCCCCCACGTTGGCCCCCAGGCTGGCGCCAATCTCGGGCAGCGCAGGCAGGTACATGTCGATGGCAAAGGGGCCGATGGCGGAGAGCAGGCCCAGGATCAGGGCCATGTGGAAAAAGCGGGGTTCTTGCATAGCGGGACATTGTCACCAGTTCGGTGCACGACCACGGGAAAACCCGCAATGGCCTTGGCCGACGGCACTCAGGCGTGCCGCTCACTCCGCGACTGGGCGTGATGCGAAACGGCCAAAGCAGGCGGCTAGACTTCGGCTATCGGCCAGAAGCGGACATCTCCAAAGTGCGGGAGCAGCCGTTCAGTGTTGGATGGAGCGACGACCTACTTGCGCGGCCGTGATCTCGATGACTGCTCAGTGCTCAACCTTAATTGATGCTTGCGTCCCTCTTATTCGGAACTCTTGCTTCGATTGAAACTGGAATGACCAAGCCCAGTCTGGCTCCGGTGCCCGCTCTACCCAAAATTGACTCTTGCCCCAGTCTTCGTCGGTGCAATAGCCAAAACTACTCAAACAATAGCTCTCGCTTTTCGGGAGTGAGAAGTCACCAGGGATCGACTCGAAGTAAGTAACTTCAGTGAACTCCAAGGTCACACGGAGCGGTTGGTTGCTAGCCACCCATGCACCGCTCGCACGTTGCCAAGCCAGTTTGACCGTTTGTGATGCCACGTTGTACTCGACAGCGACGAAGTCGTAGTCGTTGTGCAGATCAAGCCGAGCATCCCCGAAGACAAGGTAGATGCATGACTGCAGGAGAAAGTTGGAAGCCTGCATTTTTGGCCTTTAATTTAAGTGGACAGCAATCGAGTCCAATGCGGACCATTGCTTATGAGCGTGATAGAGCGCTTTACGCTCAATCTCCGAAGGCTGCTCATGGGGCTTCGCGCCCTGAAGTGCAAGGCAAAATTCGGCCAGGAGCAGCCCTTAGCGACAGATAAAGCGGACGCTCAACGTTAGATCAGCCGAGCGGCGAGGCAGTGTCGGCCGCATAGTGGGTCAGGCTTTCGGCTTCCAAACAAGCGCTTCACAGGGGTCATCCACCCACCTCGCAAGACAATGTCCAAACTCGTTTATTGAAGCGGGCTCAGACAGTACGCGCAACTCCGCTCGTGCGTTGAATGGACTACTAACGTGCGAAGAAACGTGCACCAGCATTGCAGAGTGCCCAACCTGGTCCACCACTTCTGCTCGCATCAAGAGGTGATACGGGTACTCACCTGATTCATCTCCGTATTCGAGGACTACAGTGTCATCAACAGACGCCGGGAAAGCAGTGAGATTAAGTGCAAAGTTCTTTATGTGTTGCGGAGTCACATAAACCTCCGCGAACCCAGAAAAGCCTTCACTGGATGCCCAGACAAGCAGATTTAGAACTCCGTCTTCGTTATACGGTTCCGATTTGATGCAGATTTGATTCATCGAGTCGAATTCTGGAAAGACTAACGTTATGACCTCGCCGTGGAACCCGGCAAGCGTGCACTGAGCAACTATAGGTTGTCAGCGGAATCAATCGCGGTGTGGGCTGCGGCCAGCCCTCGTTTTGATTCAATGGCCGCTTAGGGGACTTAGACATCACTGTCGGCTCAGGGCCCTAAGCGGACGGTGGGCACGAATTCGCAAAGCGGTCTTTGATTTACAACTTGGCTGTGTGCCACTCACTTTCGACGTTGGACACTGTCATGCAAACAAGACCGCATTCTCCTTAGGCACTCCGAATGCACCTTGGTATGTTGCTTCCGTCATTCATAGTTGATTGCTACGATCTAGACCCGCTTCCTCCGGAAGAAGATGAGCCGGAAACATTTCATCGGGTACTGCGAGAGTTCACATATTCCTTCGGCAAGGCTGCGCGCTCTCTAACTGCTGCAGAACTACGGCAGATCGGAGATCTTGTGAATGAATCGGTTGTCCGAAGTGATGATTTGGAAAATGCAGTCGCGACTTGCTTTCTTGAGCACTTGCATCAAATTCAAGCACGGGATGTCTTGTGGCCATACCTGTCCAAAAAAGCCAGGGCAGAGTGCTATGTCTAAATGTCGAATGTCTACTCTCACCTCCGTCCCGACTGCCGGCCTTGTCCGAATTTTTCTCACGGTGAACAACCGAGTGGGCCCAACGCAAGCGAAGCGTCCCAAAGCTATCTGAGTTGCACTGCCTGAAACGTCTTCAGCGACAACCACTGCCCATGACCTCCCCACCACTTACAACCCGCGAGTACGCCTACTTTCATGTCACCGGGTCATGCAAACATGAGGACGTGACTGCATTGCTCGGTGCGAAACCTTCAGAAGCATGGAATGTAGGTGACGCCAACCCGCGCAATGGGACGCTGCGAAAGTTTATGAGCTGGCGTATGAGCAGTGGCTTGGACGACACCAAGCCGCTTGCGGAACAAATCAGCGCCCTTCTACTTTGGCTGCAGCCAAGAGCATCAGCTCTCGAGCAGTTGGTGGCCGAGCACGACCTTACGTTGCAGTGCGTCGGCTACTTTCCGCCGAGCGGGCACGGAATGCACTTCGACCGCGAACAAGTACGTCAGGCCGCTTTACTAGGATTAGCGCTGGATTTGGACTTCTACTACGTGGATGACCACGAGCACGAACTCTAATCAGTTGCCACCGCGGGCGCATCTATGCCTATTGCACGGGAGATTTTCGACGCGTTACTCTCAGAGAAACGATAAAGGCGCGGTCCCGCTGCGTGCCACTTAACCCCAACGTTAGCCGCATGATCGACCGCTCCCCATCCGAGATCGCAGAAGAATGGCTCAATGCCTGGCGCCAATCAAACACGCCAGCGACAGGCCCCGGCGTTGGTGATTCCATTTTGGACTGGGAGTTGCCGCGCGACTTCCCCGAGCTTGCGTGGACCTGCATCCTCCTGATACTGGAGCAAATCGGTCGTCCGGACGAAGACCGACGCTTCGCAGTCCTGGCTGCGGGTCCTTTGGAAGACCTGATGGATCTTCACGGCGAAGCATTCATTGACCGAGCTGTAAAGGAGGCACAACGCGATCCTCGGTTTGCACTGCTGCTTGGTGGCGTGTGGCGGAGCGAGATCGCCGAGCCTGTGTGGGAGCGTATGGGTGCTGTTGCAAAGCGAGGGTGGTAGTGAGGTCTACCGAGTGGTTCGACGCCGACGCCCGATTGCTAAAGTCCACGTGGGGTGCACTCCGTCAGGCCAAATCTAGCGTTGAATGTCCGCTTTCAATAAGCGCCACCGGCAGCTCTTGGCCGATTTCGGTCATCGAATTAGCGCCAGCGCTTCCGTTTGTTCCAAACTCACGCCTCCCCGAAGAGCAGTGAGCAAAATTCAAGCAAGCAAATCTAGTTTGCGCACGCAACGGAAATTCAACAGCGCAACCCGGGCGCTTCGGTGCGACTGCTGACGACCTACCCTAAAGATCAACGTCGTTTCTCACCGAACCGGCACCCCGCACCTGCGCTAGCTCGATCCGGTTGCCCCCGGCTTGCTTCGCGCGGACCATCGCGCGGTCGGCCTGGCGCAGCAGTTGCCCGGCCACATCGTCACGCTGCGGCGCCAGGCTGGCCACGCCAAAGCTCGCGGTGACGACGCCGGCCGGCGCGCCTTCGTGCGGCAGCGCCAACTGCACGATGGCGGTCTGGATGGTGTGGGCCACCTCGGCCGCGGCCGCCAAGTCCAGGCCCGGCAGCAGCACCACGAACTCCTCGCCGCCGAACCGCGCGGCCAGGTCGCCGTCGCGCCGCGCACCCGTCTGCACGAGCGTGAGGGCCAGCGCCTGCAGGCAGGCGTCGCCCGCCAGGTGCCCGTAGTGGCCGTTGAAGTGCTTGAGCCCGTCCATGTCCAGCAGGATGAGCGCCAGCGGCGTCTGGCCCCGCTGCGCGCGCGCCCATTCGCGTGCCAGGGCTTCGTCAAGGTGCCGGCGGTTGGCGATGCCCGTGAGGGTATCGGTGTGAAGCAGCAGCTCCACGCGTTGTAGTGATTCCTCCAGCGCCCGGGTGCGTTCCTGCACCAGCGCTTCCAGTTCTTGGTTGCGCTGCAGCAGCTCCTCAATGGGGCGCACAGCATTCCTGCGGGCCTTGCCGAACGGAATGGAAACGCTCACGTGGGCGATCTTCCAGTCGCCCGCGCTGTGGGTTCCGCAGTCTTCGCCGTCTGCGTTGTTTTGGCCCTCGCCCACCTCGCGGCGAAACAGCACCACCTTGCGCGCCGTCTCCCGCGCAAACGTCGTATCAGGGATAGGCAAGTGGATGTGAAAAAACGCGGTGGCGGCCAGCAGGTCGTGGCCCAGGTCTTGCACGAAGAGGTCCACCAGCTCGATGCCGATGCGCGTGGGCACCTGCGCAAAGTCCTGCCGCGTGACCTCGATCCACTCGGCACGCGTCTTGACGAGCTGCTCGCCGCTGCCGGAGAAGCCGCTGAAGTTTTCACTGAAGCGCTCGAGCAGCCGGACATCGCGCGCGGCATACATCTCGATGTACTCATCGAAGAGCATGCGGATGAGTCGCGCGCGGTCCGGGTGCATGCGGGGGTCCTTGGGGTGCGGGTTGAAAGCGCCGGCGAAGGGCTCGGGACGCCTGGCTGGCGGCAGGCGCGTTTGAATGTAACACCCGGTTTGCACCACTGAGAAGGCGGGATGACCCTGCGCAAAGAGGTGGCCGGCGGGTTCAACAACACCGGCGGCTCGACGGTTTCAGGAGGCCACTTCCTTCCACCCCAAAGCGCAAAGCACCTGCCCAGCACGGCTGCGGGCAAGAGGGAGCGAAAGCACGCGAGGTCTGCCGGGCGCCCCGCTCCGTTGTGCGCCTCAAGCCCCCGCAGCTTCCCGCAGGCTTTCCACCAGTGATCGCAGCCCGGCCAGGTACGAGTGCGGCCCGAAGCCCTGCACTGTGGCCTTGACGGCCGGCGAGATGATGGAATGCGCGCGCCAGGCCTCGCGCGCGGCGATGTTGGACATGTGCACCTCGATCACCGGGAACGGCATGGCCTTGATCGCGTCGTGCAGCGGCACGCCATGCTGGGTAAGGCCCGCGGGGTTGACCAGCGCGCCCTGCGCGGCGTCGATGTGGTCGTGCAGAAAGTCGATCAGCACGCCTTCGTGGTTGGACTGCAGGATGGCCAGTTCCACCCCCAGCTCCGCAGCGAGCTTTTGCAGGCGCTCGTTGATCTGCGCCAGCGTGGTCGTGCCGTAGATGTGGGGTTCGCGGCGGCCGAACAGGTTGAGGTTGGGGCCGTGGAGCACAAGGATCTTCATGGTGCGGGCTCGGTCAGTGAAGTATGGCGATGCAGTGCGATGTGGTGGGACGTGATGCGCACTACTTCTTGCCGATGCGGGCCAGCTCGCTCGTGTAGAGCTGCACGATGGCCGGGTCGTAGCTGGCGGCGAATTTATCGACCACGGGCTTGGCGATCTGCTGCATGCGCTTTTGCTCGGCCACCGTGACGGCGTTGAACTGCATGCCCTTGGCCTGCAGGTCGCCCACGGCCCGTTGCGCTGCGGCGCGGCTCACCTGGCGCTGGTAGGCACGCGACTCGTTGGCGGCGTCGCTCATCATCTTTTGCTCGGCGGGCGTGAGCTGGTCCCAGAACTTCTTGCTCACCAGCACGATGTTGGCGGCGTACACGTGGTTGGTGGCGCTCACGTATTTCTGCACCTCAAACATCTTGTTGGACAGGATGACGGCAAACGGGTTTTCCTGGCCGTCCACGGCCTTGGCCTCCAGCGCGCCGTACAGCTCAGCAAACGGCATGGGCACGGGGTTGGCCTTGAAGGCCTTGAAGGTGTCGAGAAACACGGGGTTGGGGATCACGCGCAGCTTGAGCCCGTCGAAGTCTTCGGCGCGGGTGATGGGCCGCTTGCTGTTGGTGACGTTGCGAAAGCCCAGGTCCCAGTAGCCCAGGGCGATCAGGCCCTTCTCGGGCAGCTTGGCGATCAGCGCCTGGCCCAGCGGGCCGTCAAGCAGCGCGTCGGCCTGCTCGAAATTGGCCACCGCAAAAGGGAAGTCCACCAGCCCGAACTCTTTGACGATGCCGGCCAGCGACGTGGTAGCAGGTGCGGACATCTGCTGCACGCCGCCCTGCAGGGCCGACTGCTGCTGCAGCTCATTGCCCAGCTGCGATGCGGGGTACTCCTGCACCTTGAGCTTGCCCCCGCTTTTGGCCGACAGCAGTTCGGCAAAACGCTTCACGCCAAAGCTCACGGGGTGGTCCGCATTGTTGAGATGGCCAAAGCGGATCACGCGCTCTTGCTGGGCTGCGGCGGGCCAAGCCAGCAAAAGGGACAGGCCGGCAGTGGCCAGAAGGCAGGCGGTTTTTCTCACAGGGCATCTCCATCAAAAAGGGGGACTAGGGTGGCGCGGACTCAGCGGAAAGACCAAACGGTGAACAGCTGAGCCCTTGGAGACGCATCGTAGAAATAAGTGGAAACTGTTTCCATAGTAGAAACCCTTTGGCAGTTTTTGCTACATTGCGGCCGAGACAAACTTGCCCAGACCCCGCCCCCTTTGATCGAAAGCCTTGCCCATGAGCAGCATCCTTGAGCGCAGCTTCAAAGTCCTGGAACACCTTGCGCCCCACCCCGAGGGCAAAGCCTTGTCGAGCCTTGCGTCCGAACTGGACATGCCGCTGAGCGCCACGCACCGCCTGCTGGCCGAGCTCATCCGCTGCGGCTACGTGCGCCAGGACCACAGCCAGGGCAACTACATGCTGACGATCAAGCTCGTCTCGCTGGGCCTGGGCTTCCTCAGCGCCAGCGGCATCGTCGACATCGCCCAGCCGCTGCTCGACCGACTGGCGGCAGAGTCCGGCGAGCTGGTGCGCTTGGCAATGGTGGATGGCGACGAGCTGACTTTTGTGGCCAAGGCCCAAGGCGCTGTGCGCGGCCTGCGCTACGACCCGGACATGGGCTTGTCGGTGAACCTGTCGTGCAGCTCGGCCGGCCATGCCTGGCTGTCGACGATGAGCGACGAGGACGCGCTGGCGCGGGTGGCCAAGCGCGGGTTTGGCAAGCCCGAGGACTACGGCCCGAACGCGCCCACCACGGTGAAGGCGCTGCTGGCCTACCTGGAGGCCGCGCGCGAACGCGGCTTCAGCATGATCGTGGAAGTGTTTGCGCCGGCCATGACGGCCATGGCCGCGCCCATTCGCAGCAGCCACAACGGCGCGGTCATCGGCGTGGTCACCATCGCCGGGCCGCTGGTGCGGCTGACCGAAGAGCGCATGTTCGCCCTGGGCCCGGCGCTGTTGGCGACCACCGAGGAGCTGGCGATGGCCAGCAGAGGATCGGCATTGCTCAAGAAACGCGGCTGAACAGGGCTGGGCACGCTGCGTGCGGCACGCCCCACCGCCACGCGCCAAGAGGCACTCGCATGCGCCTCAGTCTCTGGGCGCAAACAGCGCCAGCGTCTCGTGCGCAAAGGCGCCCTCGATGTCGAGCATGCGCATCTTGGTGGCCGCGCCGCCGCCTGCTGAAAACCCACCCGTCTTGCCATGGGCTGCCAGGATGCGGTGGCAGGGCACCACGGGCGCAAACGGGTTGTGCCCCAGCGCCTGGCCCACGGCACGCGCCGCACCGGGCTCGCCCAGCGCCGCGGCCATCTCGCCATACGTCATGGTCTTGCCGGGCGGAATGCGGCGGGCCAATGTGTACACGCGGGCGTTGAAGGGCGGCACGGCCTCCAGCGCCAGGGGCACATCGCACAGGTCGTCGTGCACGCCAGCCAGCAGGGCCACCACGCGGCTCGCCCACGCCGCCACCTGCGGCGGCATTGCGCACTCGGCCAGATGCGGAAACCGGCGCTGCATACGGGCGCGTGTCTGGGCCTCGCCCGCGTCCTCGGGCAGCTGCACGCCCACCAGCAACGCGCCCTGCCAAGCCATGCCGCAATGGCCCACCGCCGTGGCAAACAGCGCATAGCCGCGCGCTTCGCCTGGGGTGCAGGCGGTGGTGTCAGCGTCGTGTGGCTCCTGTTGCATCTGCTACTTTTTTGATAGCTATCAGCGCTTGTGTAAAAAGCTATGGAGGCCTATTCAGCCCTCAAAGCCGTGCGCAGCTGCGCGCCGACTTCCGGCTTGCCCGCAAAAGGATCGGTCGGGTTGCGGCCCAGCATGATGTCTTCCATGCGCACCTGTACCGAAGCGATGGCCTTGGGGTGGCTGTAGATATAGAACTGGCCCTCGGCCGCAGCGTCGAACACCTTTTGCGCCACTTCGGCGGCGGTGACCTTGCCGCTGGTCACAGCCTTGTCGCTCATGGCCTGGCCGATGAGCTGGCTTTTGGTGGGCTTCTCGGCTGGCATGTCGTCGGGCCGGTTGCGGTGGCTCTGATGGATGCCGGTGGGCACGAAGAACGGGCACAGCACGCTGGCCTTGATCTGGTCGGTGACCAGCGACAAGTCCTGGTACAGCGTCTCCGACAAGCTCACCACTGCGTGTTTGCTCACGTTGTAGATGCCCATGTTGGGCGCCGCCAGCAGGCCCGCCATGCTGGCGGTGTTGACGATGTGGCCGCGCCAGGCCGGGTCGGCCTTGGCCGCGGCCAGCATCATGGGCGTGAACAGGCGCACGCCGTGCACCACGCCCCACAGGTTCACGCCCAGCACCCATTCCCAGTCCTTGACCGAGTTCTCCCATACCAGGCCGCCCGCGCCCACGCCGGCGTTGTTGAACACCAGGTGCGGCGCGCCAAAGCGCTGCTCCACATCCGCAGCCAGTTGCTCCATCTGCGCGGCACTCGATACGTCTACCTTGCGCGCCAGCACCTGGGCACCGGCGGCTTGCATCTCCGCGGCGGCGGCGTCCAGCGCGTCCTGCTGCACATCCACCAGCACCAGGTTCATGCCCAGGCGGGCGCCAATGCGCGCGCATTCGAGGCCAAAGCCCGAGCCTGCGCCGGTGAGGACGGCGGTTTTGCCGGCAAAGTTGTCGATCATCTGTGTGTCTCCTTGAAGTGGTAAGTGGTTTGTTGGGGTGCGCCGATATCGGCCATGAATCCGTTTGCCCCGAGCTTCTTGCCAGAAGGATTGGCGCCAAAGCACGCCCTGGCTTCGGCAGGTTCATCCCGAACGGGAGGGCTGGGTTGGCACGATTCGGTCAGGGGAGACGCTCAGGAGGCTGGGGCAAGGCCCCGCCGTTCAGGACGAAACCGCCCGCAGTACGTAGCCAATGCGCGGGAAGTGCACGTGCACCGTGCCCGCGCGCGGATCGGTGCGGCGCAGCGTGTAGCGGGTGCGCGTGGCGGCGATCAGCTCGCCCTCGGTCGGCTCGGTGCCAAAGCTCTCGGCGGCGATGGCCACCTGCGAGCCCAGCGGGATGCCGTGCTCGTCCTGGAACACGTCGTCCATCAGCGGCAGCGGATCGGCTCCCGCCGCCACCGTGATGGCATCCTCGGACGCAAATTTTTCCATGCGCCCGTGGCCCAGCGCGGCGATGCGGTCCATCCATTCGAGCACTGCCGGCGTGGCGGTGAAGATGTCCGCCATCAGCGGAACACACTGGCGCGTGAACCACAGCGGGTGGTAGGTGGCAAAGTCCGCCAGGCAGGGCTCGGCACCGAAGAGGAACTCATGCTCCTCGGCCATGTGGGCCACGCGGCGCAGGTACGAGCGGTACGCGGCCGTGGCGTCCGCGGGGCGCAGGCGGTGCATGCCGGCGCTCATCTCGCGGCGGTCTTCGCTGAAGGCCTGGGCCACGGCGGGCGGCACGTTGGCAAACAGCACCGCAGCGCCCTTGGGCTGCAGGTTGTAGGCCATGGCGGCCCAGAACAGGCTGGTGTCTGCCCACTGCGCAAACACGCGCGCCACACCCTTGATGTGCGGTGGGTACAGCACCGGCTCGGGCTGCTCGTGCTCCAGCACGTCGCAGATCAGGGCCGAGTCGCAATAGATATCTGCGCCGATCTGAAGGAAGGGCGTGCGCCGGTAGCCGCCCGTGAGCGCCACCACATCCGGTTTGGGCGCGATGCTGGGGATGATCACGGACTTCCAGGCCAGCTTCTTGAAGCCCAGCACCAGGCGGATCTTTTCGGAAAACGGCGATGAGGGGTAGTGGTGCAGGATGAGGTGGGACATGGGTTTCTCCGCAAAATTCTGTGGGGTGAATCAGATCGGAAGCGCGCGGGCCAAGATGGCGTCAAGGTCCACGCCCGCACCCAGCGTGCCGAAGCTGTAGCCCCAGTCGCCGCCCAGGCGCGAATCGCAGAAGGCACTGAACACTGCGCCGGGTGCACTGCGGTACAGCAGCGCAGCCTGTACGGCCAGGGCCACGTCTTGCGCCAGGCGGCGGGCCTCGGCCTCGGTGGTCATCGCGTCCACGCGCAGGGGCAGCGCGCTGGCCAGGCGGTCGAGCGCCGGGTGGGCGCCACGCGCGGGGGCCAGTTCGTCGGCCAGGGCCGCAGCGGTGTCGGCGCGGCGCACGGCGCGCAACAGGTCCAGCGCCATGATGTTGCCGGCGCCTTCCCAGATGGAGTTGAGCGGCATCTCGCGGTAGATGCGGGCCATGGTGCCTTCACCGCCCTCTTCCACGTAGCCGTTGCCGCCCAGGCATTCCATGGCTTCCTGCGCAAATACGCTGCCGCGTTTGCACACCCAGAACTTGGCCACGGGCGTGAGCAGGCGGGCCATGACGGCCTCGTGCTCACTGTGGGCCTTCTTGTCGAAGGCGCTGGCCAGGCGGATGGACAGCGCGGTGGCGGCCTCGCTCTCCAGCGCCAGGTCGGCCAGCACGTTGCGCATGAGGGGTTGCTCGATCAGCTTCTTGCCAAAGGCGGACCTTTGGCGCGTGTGATGCAGCGCAATGGTCAGCGCCTGGCGCATGAGCCCGCTGGTGCCCAGGGCGCAGTCCAGCCGCGTCATCGTGCCCATCTCCAGGATCTGCGCCACGCCGCGGCCTTCGTCGCCCACGCGCCAGGCGGTCGCGTCGATGAATTCGACCTCGGAGCTGGCGTTGGCGTGGTTGCCCAGCTTGTCCTTCAGGCGCTGGATGCGGATGCTGTTGAGCACGCCGTTGCGGTCGTCCGGCAGCACGCGCGG
>SDXZ01000032.1 GCA_004210805.1 Acidovorax sp. | reverse complement strand
CGCCACCGAAGACCCCACCCCGCCCCCAGACGACCATGAACATCCTCATCGTTGACGACGAAGCCCTGGCCCGCAGCCGCCTGCGAACCCTGCTGTCCGACTGCGCCGACGCGCCTTCGCTGCAGCGCCTCTCGGTGGCCGAGGCCGCCAATGCCGGCGAGGCGCTGACCCAGCTGAGCGCGACCGGCGGGCGGGCGTTTGATGTGGTCCTGCTGGACATCCACATGCCCGGGCAGGACGGCTTGGCCCTGGCACACGCCCTGCAAGCGCTGCCGCACCCGCCTGCGGTGGTGTTTGTGACGGCGCACATGGACCACGCGGTGAGCGCGTTCGAGCTGGACGCGGTCGACTACCTCACCAAGCCCGTGCGCCGCGAGCGCCTGCAGCAGGCGCTGGCCAAGGTGCAGCGCAGCAGCCGCACACCCGGCTCTGCAGCGGCCGCCGCGCCCAGCGTGGCCGACGGCGAAACCCTGCTCATCCAGGACCGCGGCCGCACCGAGCGCCTGCCGCTGGCCGAGGTGCTGTACTTCAAGGCCGAGCAGAAGTACGTGACGGTGCGCACCGCCACGCGCAGCTACATCATGGACGGCGCCCTGAGCGAACTGGAAGCCAAGTTTGCGCCCCGCTTCATGCGCATCCACCGCAACGCCCTGGTGGCCCGACGCGCCGTGCGCGCGCTGGAAAAACACTACGACGCCGAGGAAGGCGAAGGCTGGGCGGTGCGGCTGCAGGGATCGACCGAACTGCTGGCGGTGTCGCGGCGGCAGGTGGCGGCGGTGCGGGAAGAGTTGGCTAGATAAAGCGGTGGCCTGAGGCACGCTCGCCCTGGCGACACAGGCCAGGGCCCTGCGCCTTGAGCCAGAGCCGCCTGCGCGGGCAGCTTGGCGCTGTAAGTAGTTCAGCCCTGAAAAGGAACGCCATCGACGGCTCGGTGGCGACAGCTCCATGGCGGCCCCGGTATCAGGTGCCAGCATTTCTTGCTGATTGCTATTTTATTTATAGCTAAAAGCGCTTGATGAACAAGCGCTGGCGGCCTAAATCGCTTCAAAACCGTCAGGACACGCACCCCATCAGCCCCCACCAGCGCGGAACTGGCTTCGGCCGGCGGCTGGCGGCGCTACCGGAGGTGAAGCGCCCAGCGCCTCAAGCAATCATGCGCAGCGGCTCCAGGCGATCCATCAATGCCCGTGTGCTGCGCCACTCACCAACGTCACGATGACCATGCCCGCGATCAGCCAGGCGATCTGTGCCACGGTTTCACGGGCAGTCAGGCGTTTCTGCAGCTGCGGGATCAGGTCGGCCAGGGCCACATACACAAAACTGCTGGAGGCCACGGCCAAAAAGTACGGCAGCAGGTCCTGCATCTGCCCCACCAGGAAGTAGCCCACCGCGCCACCCAGCGCCGTGACCGCGCCGGCCAGCGACACTTTGACCAGCGCCATGCTGCGATTGGGGCTGGTCTGGCGCAACACCACCAGGTCGCCCATGTGGTGGGGCACTTCGTGCGCCAGCACCGACACGGCGGCGATCACGCCCAGGCGGATGTCGGCCATGAAGGCCG
The DNA here is from genome assembly GCA_004210805.1 of Acidovorax sp. Lineage (GTDB taxonomy): Bacteria > Pseudomonadota > Gammaproteobacteria > Burkholderiales > Burkholderiaceae_C > Acidovorax. Next base: position 23,751 of record SDXZ01000032.1, on the reverse strand, counting down.
AAGCGATGAGGATGCCGTCGCCAAAGCAGTGAACGCTGTCGCCGGTGAGCACGGCCCAGCCACCGGACCGGGGAGCGTGATGGTGGTGGTGCGCATGGCCGTGGTCATGGCCTTCGTGCGCGTGGTCATGCCCGTGACTGCCGGACGGCGCTGGATGGCTGTGCTCGTGCCCGTGGTGCCAGAGCTCGGCCTTGTCGAGCAGAAAGAAGAACACCACGCCCACCAGCAAGGTGGCAAACAGGTCGTGGGCACCGGCCTGGCTTTCGAAGGCCTCGGGCAGCAAATGCATGAAGGCCGTGGCCAACAGCGCGCCCGCCGCCAGGCTCAGCAGGTGCTGGGGGCCCACGCTGTCCGCGCGCCCGCCCAGGCCCAGGCGCATCAGCAGCGCGGCCAACCACACGCTGCCAATGCCAGCGGCCAACGTGGCCAGGATGATTGCTACCAAAGTCATAGCTACTTGTGCTTTATGGATAAGCGCCAGGGCTTATTTTTGTATCAAATTCTGGGCCCGCGCCGCGGGGCAAAAAAAGCCGCCCATCGGGGCGGCTTCGGTTGCGGCAGCGGGCAGGCCGCGGCGGTCAGACCACGCCGTGCTTCTTGAACCAGGCCAGCGCCCGCATCCAGCCATCGTCGGCCGCTTCCTTGCGGTAGCTGGGCCGGTAGTCGGCATGGAAGGCATGGGGCGCGTCCGGGTAGATCACGAACTCCGATGCCTTGGCCTGCGGCGAACCACTGGCCAGGGCAGCTTTCATCTTATCAACCGTGTCAAGGGGGATGCCGGTGTCTTTTTCGCCGTACAGGCCCAGCACCGGCGCCTTGAGGATCGGGGCGATCTCCACGGGGTGCTTGGGCGTGAGGTCGCTGGGCTGGCCCACCAGGCGCCCGTACCAGGCCACGCCCGCCTTCACCGGGCCGTGTGCGGCATACAGCCAGGTGATGCGTCCGCCCCAGCAAAAGCCGGTGATGCCCACGCGGGCAGCGTCGCCGCCATTGGCGGTGGCCCACTGCACCGTGGCGTCCAGGTCGGCCATCACCTGCGCATCGGGCACCTTGGACACCACTTCGGCCATGAGCTTGGCCACTTCGGTGTACTGCGCCGGGTCGCCCTGGCGCGCATACAGCTGGGGCGCGATCGCCAGGTAACCGGCTTTGGCAAAGCGGCGGCAGGTGTCGGCGATGTACTCGTGCACGCCAAAGATCTCCTGGATCACCAGCACCACGGGCAGGCCCGTCTTGCCGGCAGGCGCGGCGCGGTAGGCCGGCACTTTGAAGCCGTTGACCATGAAGCTCACCTCCCCCGCCGTGAGGCCGTCGCTGGACGTGGCGATGGCCGTCTGCGCCATGATGGGCGCGGCGGCAGCGGCGTAACCCAGGCCCAGCGCAGCTTGCAGCGCAGTGCGGCGGGTGGCGCCGGATTCGGTGGTGCGGCCGGGCAGCAGGGCGTGGGCGTCGGAGTGCAGGTCGTCAGTGAGCATCGGTTTCTCCAGCAGTGAGAAGGGTGGATGGGACAGGGAGGCGGCCCTGGAGTCTAGGACGTTTACGAACCCGGTGCAGACCGGCCCCCGCGCTTGGGGGAATTTATGGATGACATGCTCCCGACTTTCTGCGAACCTGTTTAGTCCCTGGCCAACCCGCAGCCCCATTGCACCTCGGTGGTGCGACCCGCGATGTTGGCCTTGGCACCGCAACGCCTATCGCGGCCGACATTTCATCCAGACCGACCGACAGACCATGAACCCTGCTCCGCCGCGCGACGACCCCACGGCCTTGCCGGTGGTAGCCGCCTGCGGCCTGGGCGGGCTGGCTCTGCTGGGGTGGGCGTTGGCCAGCCACACGCTGCACACGCCAGCACGCACTGCGCTCATCTGCGCAGGGGCCATGCTGTTGCTGGTGGCTGGCCTGCACTGGCGCATGGCGCACCGCACCCAGCGGCTGCAGGCCGAGGCCCATGCAGCGCAACACGCGGCGCAGCGGGCCGGCGCGCAGCTGACGGCCACGCTCGACATCCTGCCCGCCGGGCTGGCCATCTACGACGCGGACGACCGCCTGGTGTTGTGCAATGCCCGCTACCGCGAGGTGGCGCCCGGGGTCTCGATGCACCTGGACTACGGCACGCGGTTTGAAGACGTGTTGCGCCGCATCGCCGCGTCGGGCGAGATCCTGGAGGCGGAGCCCAACATCGAGGCCTGGATCGCCACACGCATGGAGCGCCACCGGCAGGCCGCAGGCACCGCCCTGCAAGAGGTGCGTGGCGACCGCTGGGTGCAGCTGACCGAGCGTGCGCTGGCCGGCGGCGGCACGGTGGTGATGCGCACCGACATCACCGACGCCATGCACAAGGAGCGCGCGCTCAAGCAGGCGCTGCAGCATGCCGAGCGCGCCGAACGCAGCCTGCGCGAGGCGGTCGATGCGATGCCGGCGGGCCTCGAAATCTACGACGAGCAAGACCGCCTGGTGCTGTGCAACGAGCACATGGCGCGTCTGCGGCCGCAGGTGCCGGTGCAGGCGCTGCTAGGCAAGACCTACGAAGAGCTGCTGCGCGAAGGGCTGCGCCATGGTGTGCCGCAGGAGGCCGCGGGGCAGGAGGAGCTCTGGCTTGCGCACGAGTTGGCCATCCGCGGCCACCGGCCCGGCCCCGAGGTGCGCCGCTACCCGGGAGGCGTCTGGATGCACATGCACGAAAGCCGCACGCCGTCGGGCATGACCGTGTGCGTGCGCCTGGACATCACCGACCTCATCGGCCAGCGCCAGGCGGCCGAGGCGGCGCGGCAAGAGAGCCAGCAGATCCGCCAACTGCTCGAGCGCGCGGTGGAGGCCCTGCCGGTGAGCATCGAGATCTTTGACGAGCAGGACCGGCTGGTGCTGTACAACCAGCAGCTGTCGCGCATGTACCCACACATGAACTATGCGGAACACCTGGGCCGCAGCTTCGCCGACATCCTGCGGCACTCGGTCGACCGGGGGCTGATTCCCTCGGCTCAGGGCCGCGAGGAGGCCTGGATCGCCGAACGGCTGTCCGAGCACGGCAGCCGCACTTCGAACCTGGTGCAGCGGCTGGCCGATGGGCGCTGGATCAACATCTACGAAACCCGCACGCCCGAGAACTACGTGGTGGCCGTGCGTTTGGACATCACCGACCTGATCGAGCAGCGCCAGGCCCTGGAGTCCGCGCAGCACGCAGCCCAGGAAGCGCGCCAGCTGCTGCACGACGCCGTGGAGTCGCTGCCCGAAGGCTTTGCGCTGTTTGATGCCGACGACCGGCTCGTGGTGTGCAACGCCCAGTACCGCAAGCTCTACCCCATCTCGGCGCCCATGATCGTGCCCGGCAGCACCTTCGAAGAGATTGCACGCTACGGCGTGGAGCGCGGCCAGTACCTGGACGCCGTGGGCCGCGAAGAGGACTGGATCGCACAACGCGTGGCAGACCACCGCGCCGCCGACCACGCCATGCTGCAGCGCCTGCCCGGTGGGCGCTGGCTGCAGGCCGACGAGCGCCGCACGCCGCAGGGCGGCATTGCGGGCGTACGCACCGATGTGACGCAGCTGGTGCGCAAGGAGCAGGAGCTGGCCGCCGCCAACGAAAAGCTCGCCCTGCTGTCCACCACCGATGGCGTGACCGGCATCGGCAACCGCCGCCGTTTTGACGACCGGCTGGCCACCGAATGGCTGCGCTGCGCGCGCCACCAGGCGCCGCTGGCGGTGGTGCTGATCGACATCGATCACTTCAAGCTTTACAACGACCACTACGGCCACCTGGCAGGCGACGAATGCCTGCGCCGCGTGGCGCAGCTGCTGCAGGGGTCCATCCGCCGCGCTGACGAGGTGGCCGCCCGCTACGGCGGAGAAGAGTTCGTGCTGCTGCTGCCGGATGCACCGCTGGCCGATGCCGTGACCGTGGCGCAGCGCTGCCTGGACAGCCTGCACGGCGCCGCCCTGCCCCACCCGCGTTCACCCACCGCCCCCATGCTCACCCTGAGCATTGGCGTCGCCAGCCTGGTACCGCGGCCCGAGGTGGGCTCCGACACCCTGGTGCAGGCGGCCGACGCGGCGCTGTACCGCGCCAAGCACGGGGGGCGCAACCGCATCGAGGTGTTCGCACCCCACCCGAGCCCCGCGCACCCCGCTACTGCGGCACGTAGTCCGACGGATACTTGAGCGAGTCCACCAGCAGGTGCGACATGCGCATGCCCAGGTTCAGGCCCTTGGGCGGAATGGGCGACGTAAACCATTTGTCGTACAGCCGATGCAGCTCGCGTGTGTGGATCAGCCGGCGCAGCTCTGCGTCCACCACGGCCTTCAGTTCGGGGTTGTCGCGCTCAAAGGCCACTGCGTAGGGCTCGATCGTCATGGGCTTGCCGATGACCTTCAGGTCCTCCGGGCGGCTGTGGCTGGCGCGCAGGCCGAACAACAGCACGTCGTCCATCGCAAAACCTTCCACCTTGCCGTCGACCACCCAGCCGAACCCCTCGGCATGGTCCTTGGCGGGCTCGATGCGCACCCGGATGGCCTTGGCCGCAGCCTCGCGCGCCAAGGAGTCGATGTTGGTGGTGCCTGCCGTGGACGCAAGCGCTTTGCCGTCCAGGTCTTCAATGCGCGAATACGGTTTGCCGCTTTGCACCACGATGCGCGAGGACGCGATGAAGTGCGCGATGGTGAAGGCCACCCGTTGGCGGCGCACCGCGGTGTTGGTGGTGGAACCACACTCCAGGTCGACCTCGCCCTTCTCGATGGCGTCGAACCGGTTGCTCGAGGTCACCATGCGGTAGGCCACGCGGGGGTCGCGCAGCTTGAGGTGGCGGCCCAGTGCCTGCGCAATCTGCAGGCAGACATCCACGCTGTAGCCCATCGGTGTGCCATTGGCCACATACGACATCGGCACGGACGATTCACGGTGCCCAATGACCACCACCCCGCTGGCCTGGATGCGCTGCAAGGTCTTGCCTGCGGTGCCGGGCGATGGCTGCTGGGGCGGCAGCGCTGGCTGCGCACCGGCCATGCCCGCCACGGCAGCAAGGCACATCGCGAGGCCCGAGCGCAATGCCGACTCCCGCGCGCGGACCCGCACCGCCGCCTCTGTCTTGAGGAATGCCATGACTATGCCTTTAGAGAAAAAGGAGCGCGCCGCAGCCGGAGTGGCGCGGGCGCACATCAACAGGTGGGAGCCATTTCGCGGTAGGCATGCCGCGCCAGCGCCGAGGCCAACACCACCGAGGGGTTGACCAGCGACAAGCCCGGCAGGCGCGGGTGTTCGGCCAAGGCCAGCGGAATCTCGGTGCAGCCCATGATGAGTGTGGACACGCCGTGGCGCTGCTGCAGCGCGAGCGACACCGACTCAAACCGCTGGCGCGCCAGCGTGTAGTTGCCGGCCTTCACGCCGTCGTAGATGCCCTGCATCAGCAGATCGCGTTCGTGCATCTCGGGCACAAAACAGCCGATGCCGGCGCGCTCCAGCTCGCCCTGGTAGAGGCCCGCGTCGTAGGCGCCTTGTGTGGCCAGCAGGCCCACGCCGCGCACCTCGCGCGCAGCCATGTCGGCGACCACCTCTTGCACCCCGTGCAGCACTTCCAGCTGCGGAAACCGCTGCTGCAGGATGCCGTGCCAGGCGTGGGCCGTGTTGCAGGCAATGGCCACCACGCGCGCGCCCAGCGCTGAGAGCCGCCCCGTAGCCTGCAGCAGGGGTTCGGCCGGCTGGTGCGCGCCCGGGCGCGTGTCGTGCAGGGCCGCCGTGCGATCAGGGATCGGCACCTGCGCCAGCCAGTGTTCGGGGTAGGCCTGGTCGTGCACCGGAATGCCCAGGGCCCCCATGTGCTCGGTGCAGGCCTGCACGAACAGGCGCACAAAATCCGCCCCGGCAGCCGGCCCCATGCCCCCCAGGATGCCCACCACCTGCGTGGCAGGGTGGTGGCGTGCAGACACACAAGAAAGCATGCTCGCGCCGCCTTACTGCGCTGGCTTGTCGCTCTGCGCGACCAGGTTCTCGCGCAGTTCCTTGCTCATCGGCAGGCTCAGGTTCTGGTTGCGCGGCGGCACGGGCGCGTTGAACCACTTGGCGTAGAGCTTTTCGAACTCGCCCGACTTCATCATCCCGCCGATCACGCCGTTGACCAGCGTCTGGAACTGCGGGTCGTCCTTGCGCAGCATGCAGGCGTAGGGCTCGACCTGCAGCGAGTCGCCCACCACCGCCCATTCGGCCGGGTTGCGCACATTGCCCATCAGGCCAAACAGCAGGATATCGTCCATCGCAAACGCCTCGGCGCGGCCGCTGTCCACTAGCAGCACGGCATCGTCGTGGTCCTTGCCCAGCACGATGTCCATGTCGAGGTTGTTGTCGCGGTTGTACTTGCGGATCACCTGCGCGTTGGTGGTGCCCGAGGTGCTGGCCACCTTCTTCTTGGCCAGGTCGGCGTAGTTCTTCACGCCCGAGGTTTTCTTGGTGAGCAGCCGCGTGCCGGTATAGAAATAGTTGATGGCAAATTGCACGTCCTTGCCACGTACGCTGTTGTTGGTGGTCGATCCACACTCCAGGTCGATGGTGCCGTTTTGCAGCAGCGGGATGCGGTTTTGCGAAGTCACGGCCTGCAGCTCGACCTTCAGTGCAGGATTGTTCACACGCTTTTTCACGGCGTCGACCACGGCGTTGGTGATGTCCACCGCAAAGCCTACCGGTGCGCCTGGCCCGGCCAAGTAGCTGAAGGGCACCGACGACTCGCGGTACGCCACGGTGATCTTGCCGGACTCGGCAACCTTCTTGAGGGTGTCGGCGCTGGCCACAGTGCTGGCCAGCAGGCCAGAAGCCACGATGGCGGCGGAGGTGACGGCAGAGAGCTTCATGGAAATCCCTTTGTGCAAAAGCAGATGGATGGAGGCAAAAACGAACCAACGATAAACAAGCGATCGGGCTGAAAACCTGGCGAACAGACGATCGGATGAACGCAAAAAAACCGGAACGCAGGGCCACTGTAGAAATTTGCGCTGCCTTTGAACAATTCATTTGCGCGGGGTGGCCATGACCAAAAGTTATGCCGCCAGTTTGGTGCACACGGCCGCACCATCCAAGTGCTTGCAACAGGCATCTTTTTCCCGAAGGGGGCGCGCAGCTGTGCGGCGCGTCAGTCCCGGCCCCGCACATAACTTCTTGGCATGGCCTCCCATGGCATTGGCATTGTTCAAGCGCAGGCCCCCGCCCTACATTGACTTCAACCCACACATCTTTCCACCCACCCAGTCACTCACAAGCCACACACAATGCAGGTATGTGTTCTCGGCGCAGGCATCGTCGGCCTGGCCACCGCGTATGAACTCCACCAGCGCGGCTTCAAGGTGACCGTGGTCGACCAGGCCCAGCCCGGCGCGGGCGCCAGCGGCGGCAACGGTGCGCAACTGAGCTACAGCTACGTGCAGCCGCTTGCGGACGCGAGCATCTGGCGCCAGTTGCCACGTCTGCTCCTGTCGCCTCAGTCGCCCCTCAAGCTGCGCCCACAGTGGGATCCTCACCAGTGGCGCTGGGGCGTGGAGTTTTTGCGCGCCTGCAACCGGCACACGTCAGAGCGGAGCACCCGCCAGCTGCTGGACTTGGCCGCGCTGAGCCGGCAACGGCTTGAGGCCATGTTGCAGGCCGAGCACCTTGACTGCGACTTTTCGACCACCGGCAAGCTGGTGCTGTACGACACGCCCGCAGGTCTGGCCGCAGCGCGCCGCCAGATGGAGCTGCAGCAGCCCTGGGGCAGCGCGCAAACGGCCATATCTGCCGCGCAGTGCGTGGCGCTGGAGCCCGCCCTCGCCCACTACCGGCACCACATCGCCGGTGCCATCCACACGCCCAGCGAATGTGCGGCCGATTGCCTCAAGGTGTGCCAGGGCCTGCAGAGCCTGCTGACTGCGCGCGGGGTACGCTTTGTGCTCGGTGCGCGGGTCGATGGCTTTGTGCGCCAGGGCCGACGCATCGTGGCGGCGCAAACGAGCGCGGGAATCATCGAGGCCCAGCAATTCATTCTGGCTCTCGGCAGCGCCAGCCACGAGGCCGCGCAGACACTGGGGTTCCGCCTGCCCATCTACCCGCTCAAGGGCTACAGCATCACGCTCAACATCGCAGATGCCAGCGGTGCGGCGCCACGCGTCAGCGTGACCGACGCAGCCCGCAAGGTGGTGTTCGCACGCATTGGCCAGCGGCTGCGGGTGGCGGGCATGGCGGAGCTGGTGGGGCACAACCACAGCATCCCGCCGGCGCGCATCCAGAGCCTGTGCCAGGCCACGAGCGCGCTGTTCCCCGGTTGCAGCGACTTTGCCGAACTGCGCCCGTGGACGGGCATGCGCCCGGCCACGCCCACCGGCGTGCCCATGGTGGGCCACCATCCCCAGGCGCCAGACAACCTGCTGCTGAACACGGGGCACGGGGCCTTGGGCTTCACGCTCGCGTTCGGTACGGCAGCCCAGGTGGCGGAGCTGCTCGCGCCTGCCTGATCTTTCTGCGCTGCGGTGAACTCGGCCCGCCGCATACGGGCCCTGCGTTGCAGACACCGCCCGTTTCACTCGACCACGGGCACGCCCACGGACTCCATCGTCTCGGCCACCGCCTGCCGCATGCAGCGCGTCATGGCGCTGGCCAGCAGCGAGCTGGGCCGGTTCACCGTGCGCAGTGACTTGATGGGCACAGCAATGTGGGGCGCGAGCGCCAGCACCTCGACCTTGCTGCGGTCCGCCGAAGCGGCAGTGCACGCATCCACAATCGCCACCGCGTGCCCGTGGTGCGCCAACGCCAGCGCCGCGTGGTAGGTCTGCACGGTGATGGCGGTGTTGAGGCCCACGCCTGCCTCGCGGCATGCATGGCTGACCACCGTGCCAATCGGGTCGCGCACATCCAGGCGCACCACGGGGGTCTCCGCCAGGTCGGCAAGGTGCACCGTGCCCGAACGCACCAGCGCTGCATCGAGCATGCCCTTGGGCGCCACGCACAGCATGCGCCCATCGGCCAGGTGCTCCTGCGTGAGCGAAGGGTGCGCCACGGCGCTGAACACAAAACCCACATCGGCCTCTTGCAGCACCAGGGCCGAGATGATCTGCGGCGAGTGCAGCGCATCGATGGTGATGACCACGTCCGGGTGGGCCTGGCGAAAGAACCGCAGCGCGCGCGGCAGCACTTCGTAGCTCAGCGCCAGCACGCTCAGGATGTGCAGCTCCCCCTCGCGCCGGTCGCCCTTCAAACTGTTGGCCAGGCGCTGCACATCGTCGAGCTGTGTGAACAGGCGCTCGATGTGCGGGTACAGCGTCTGCGCCTCGGTGGTGGGCACCAACCGGCCCTTGACGCGGTTGAACAGCGGGAAGCCCAGTTGCAACTCGGCATGGGCCAGGATGCGGCTGACCGCCGGCTGGGTGACGTTGATGAGGCGGGCCGCCGCACTCACGCTACCGGTGAGCATGACGGCGTTAAAAACTTCAATGTGGCGAAGGCGCATAGGGTGAAGATGCAAGGAACGCGCCGGTTGCGCAATCCTAGAATCTCCCCATTGCAGAGACGGATGGCGGCGGCCGGCGCGGCAACGCGCGTTGCGGAAGCAGCGGCAAGGCTACAGGGACATCGACGGCCGCGCCGCCATGGCCGCACGCCAGCGCAGCAAATGCGGGTGCTGCTCGCCCGGCTTTTGTCTGACCACACGCGCAAAGTCCACCGCCACCACGGCCGTGATGTCCGCCACGCTGAAGCGATCCGTGGCAATGAATTCGCGGCCCGCCAGCTGCTCGTTCAACAAGGCAAAGAACTGCGCCACCCGCACCAGACCACGCTCGGCCAAGGCAGGGATCTGGGGGTAGTCCACCGCGCCTGGCAACGCCCGGTTGGCCATGGCGGGCGCACTGTTGCGCAGCGCCTCGGCAATGGCCAGCAGGCCTTCAAACTCCATGCGCCAATTCCAGCTGGCCACCTCGGCCTTCTCCGCAGGCGTGTCGCCCCACAGCGGCGGGTTGGGATAGCGGGCTTCCACATACGCGGCGATCGCGGCGTTGTCGGCCAGCAGCAAGCCATCATCGGTACGCAAGGCGGGCACCGTGCACTGCGGGTTGATCTGCCGATAAGCGTGGCCAAGTTGCTCTCCGCTGCGCAAGTCCACTTGGACGGTGTCGTGGGCAACGCCTTTTTCTGCCAGCAGGATGCGCGCGCGGCGCGGGCTGGGCGCCGTGGCGCAGTCGTACAGGGTAATCATGGTGGCGCCTTGCAAAGCACTCAGCGGGCGGGCGACGGAGAGGAGGAAGCCGACGCTGCAGCGTCCAGCTTGTCCTGCGTCTTCGTATCAAAGTCGCTGGCCTCATGCCGTTCACGCAGCTGGTTGGCGGGGTCGCCCGTGACACGATTCACCTTGCGCCCCCGCTGCACCGCCGGGCGCTTGGCAATCTGATCGGCCCAGCGCACCACATGCGTATACTCGTGCACCTGCAAAAACTCGCCGGACTCATAGGCCTGGCCCTTCACCAGCAAGCCATACCAGGGCCAGATCGCGATGTCGGCCACCGTGTACTCGTTGCCAATCAGAAACTCATTGTCGGCCAGCCGCTGGTTCAGCACATCGAGCTGGCGCTTGACCTCCATCGCATACCGATCAATCGCGTATTGGATCTTGGTGGGTGCGTAAGCGTAGAAGTGTCCAAACCCGCCCCCCAAGAACGGCGCACTGCCCATCTGCCAGAACAACCACGACAGACACTCGGCCCGCGCCGCGCCACTGGTAGGCAAGAAGGCGCTACCGAACTTCTCAGCCAGGTACATCAGGATGGCGCCGGATTCGAACACCCGCACCGGGTTGGCCGCATCGCTGCGATCCAGCAGCGCGGGGATCTTGGAATTGGGGTTGACAGACACAAACCCGCTGCCGAACTGCTCACCCTCGTTGATGCGGATCAGCCACGCGTCGTACTCCGCCCCGCTGTGTCCCAGAGCCAGCAGCTCCTCCAGCATCACGGTTACCTTGACGCCATTGGGCGTGCCCAGCGAATACAGCTGCAGCGGCTGGCGGCCTACTGGCAATTCCTTGTCGTGCGTCGCACCGGCGATGGGCCGGTTGATGCTGGCAAACTTGCCGCCGCTTTCTTTGTTCCATTGCCAGACGGTGGGTGGGGTGTAAGGGGTGGTCTCGGGCATGCAGGGACTCCAGGCAAATGTGGGACAGACGGCCATGCGGCCACGCGTTGCCTGATGAGTTTAGCGACGACCCTGAGCGCCTGCATGCCCGCTACCCATACCCTTTCCGGCGACGCTTCCAGGCCCTTTCATGCCGCAAGGCAAGGCTGGCGGGCCCGCTGAGCCTTTTGTGCCACTGGGCGCACCCAGCGAAGACAACTGCACCCGATGGCGACCCAGGGGCAATTCCTTGCCATGCACTTGCGGTGGGCCGGTTGATGCTGGCGAAATTGCCGGGATCGCGATGGCGCTGCCCCGATACCGTGGAGGATGACTTACCTCGGCTTACTACGGCGTTGGCGCAACCTCACAAACATTGCGCGATGCGACGAGTTGGAAGACCATGGGTGGCCTTTAAAAAGGAGAAAGACATGCGCTTGGAAGGGTCCTGTCATTGCCAGAAAATCAGGTTCACCGTAGAGGCCGCTGAGCCGGTCCCGTTCATGCGTTGCTACTGTTCCATCTGCCGCAAGACGGCTGGAACCGGCGGCTACGCCGTCAACCTGGGCGCGGACACCCACAGCATGCAAGTGGTGGGGAAGCGCTACCTGCGCATCTATCAGGCGACTTTGCACGATGACGCGGGTTCTCGCTCCAAGGTGAGCCAGGCGCGGCGCTATTTTTGTGCGCGGTGCGGAACCGCACTGTGGGTTTGGGACCCGCGTTGGCCCGACCTGGTGCACCCTCACGCAGGTGCTATCGACTCGCCACTGCCCCTTGCTCCAGAAAACGTGCACATCATGCTCGACTCCAAGGCACCATGGGTCGAGGCTGAGGGTAGCGAAAGCGATCCCCGTTTCGCCAAGTACCCGAGCATGTCGTTGGCTCAGTGGCACCATCATTGGCACTTGGCCTCGCCGACCAAGATGCCGGCAGATCCGGATGTCGATCAATAACGCGATTGGCTCGGTGCGCCAAAACGGATCAAGAAGCAGAGTGATCAGATAGCGCGGGCGCTCGTCATTCCAAACCGCACTTGAGCCTGGCCGACCCTTCCTACCGGGTCGACGCGTGGGGCACAAATTTCTGCCCAGGGCGTCTACCCCCGGCCCACGAACGGCATCTTGGTCGCCATGACTGTGTGGAAGAGGACGTTCGCCTCCAACGGCAGATTCGCCATGTAAAGGACTGACTGCGCCACAACTTCGACGTCCATCAAGGGCTCCACCGCAATCTCGCCGTTGGCTTGTGGGACGCCTTTCGCCATGCGAGCAGCCAAGTCGGTCATGGCGTTGCCGATGTCGATCTGGCCAACCGCAATGTTGTAGGCACGGCCGTCTAGCGCTGCCGTTTTGGTCAAGCCCATCACTGCATGTTTGGTGGCGGTGTAGGCCGCTGAGTTGGGCCTGGGTGCGTGCGCAGAAATCGAGCCGTTATTGATGATGCGCCCACCTTGCGGGCTCTGGTCGCGCATGACACGGAAGGCCTGTTGCAGGCAATAGAACATGCCGTTCAGGTTCACATCCACAACATCGCGCCACTGCTGCGGCGTCCACTCCAAGAAAGAGCCCGGTGGGTTGCCCCGACCCGCATTGTTGAAAAGCAAATCCACTCGTCCAAAGCGTGCAACCGCCTTCGCAAAGAGGCTTTCAACGGCTGAGGCATCGGTGACATCCGTGGCAACGCAAAGGATCCTGTCAGCGGCGCCGTGAGTTGCGTTCGCTTGCGCTTGCACTTCATCCAGGTGTGCACTGCGGCGACCGGCAAGCACAAGACGGTACCCAGCGCCTGCCAACGCGAGCGCGACTGCTTTCCCTACGCCGGACCCTGCGCCGGTGATTACTGCTACTTTGTCGTTGTTCATGGTACGGAGGTATGAATGAAGGTGGCAAGCGACTGGAAGTCCACGTGATGTTTGATTTGCCAACCTGAAATTTGCAAAGTGAAAACCGCTGGGCAATCTATTGAGAGATGCCTTCGCTCAATGCGCCTTATCCCAATTCGGCCCCACCCCCACCTCCGCCAGCAACGGCACCTTGAGGTCCGCGACCTCCGCCATCAATCGCGGAATGTGCGTACGGATCCACTCGACTTCGCCTTCGGGCAATTCAAAGACCAGTTCGTCATGCACCTGCATGATCATCTTGATGCCCGGCTTGTTCGCGTCCAACTCCTGCTGCACCGCCACCATGGCCTTCTTGATCAAATCTGCCGCCGTGCCCTGCATCGGCGCGTTGATGGCAGCACGCTCTGCCCCGCTGCGGCGCGGGCCGTTGGGGGAGTTGATCTCGGGCAAATACAGCCGGCGGCCGAACACGGTTTCCACATAGCCGCGCGCCTTGGCGGACGCCTTGGTTTCGTCCATGTACTGCTTCACGCCGGGGTAGCGCTGAAAGTAGCGGTCAATGTAGGCCGCAGCGGCCTTGGTCTCGATGCCCAGGTTCTTGGCCAGGCCAAAACTGCTCATGCCGTAGATCAGCCCGAAGTTGATGACCTTGGCGTAGCGGCGCTGCTCGCTGCTCACCTGATCGACCTCCACACCGAACACCTCGGCAGCCGTGGCGCGGTGCACGTCCAGGCCGTTGCGGAAGGCGTGCAGCAGCGATTCGTCACCGCTGATGTGCGCCATGATGCGCAGCTCGATCTGCGAGTAGTCGGCGCTGGCAATCACGCAGCCCGCAGGCGCCACGAAGGCCTCGCGCACGCGGCGGCCTTCGACCGTGCGGATGGGGATGTTCTGCAGGTTGGGGTCGTTGCTGGACAGTCGCCCGGTGATGGCCACGGCCTGGGCGTAGTGCGTGTGCACCCGGCCGGTGCGCGGGTTGGCCAGGGCGGTCAGCTTGTCGGTGTAGGTGCCCTTGAGCTTGGACAGGCTGCGGTGCTCCAGCAGCTTGGCGGGCAGCGGGTAATCCTCGGCCAGCTTTTCCAGCACCTCTTCGTCGGTGCTGCGCGCGCCCGTGGCGGTTTTCTTGACCACGGGCATGCCGAGCTTGTCGAAGAAGATTTCGCCGAGCTGCTTGGGTGAGCCCAAGTTGAAGGGCTGGCCCGCGATCTCGTACGCCTCTTGCTCCAGCTGCATGATGCGCTGGCCAAGCTCGTGGCTTTGCTGGGCCAGCGTGGCAGCGTCGATCAGCACGCCATTGCGCTCGATGCGGAACAGCGTTTCGCTGCTGGCCAGCTCCAGCTCGTAGATGCCGCGCAGCTTGTCTTCGGCCTCCAGCATGGGCCACAGCACGCGGTGCACGTCCAGCGTCTGGTCGGAGTCTTCACACGAGTAGGCCGCGGCCTTGTCCACCGCCACCTGGGCAAAGGGGATCTGGTGCGCGCCCTTGCCGCACAGGTCTTCGTAGCTGATCCCGGTGCGGCCGGTGTGGCGCTCGGCCAGGCTGGCCAGGCCGTGGGGTTTGTGCACTTCCAGCACGTAGCTTTGCAGCATGGTGTCATGCGCGTAGCCCTTCACGTCGATGCCGTGGTTGGCAAACACGTGCTTGTCGTACTTGATGTGCTGGCCCAGCTTGGGGCGGCTGGCGTCTTCGAGCCAGGGCTTGAGCCTGGCCAGCACTTCGTCCAGCGGCAGCTGATCGGGCGCGTCGGGCCCGGCGTGGCGCAGCGGGATGTAGGCGGCGGCACCGGGCTCGACGCTGAAGCTGATGCCGACGATCTCGGCTCGCAGTTCGTCGAGCGAGGTGGTTTCGGTGTCGATGGCGGTCAGCGGGGCGTTCTGCAGGCGTTCGAACCAGCGGTCGAAGTCGGCCCAGGTGAGGATGGTTTCGTAAGACACCTCGCGGCCTTGCGCGGCCTCGGCCACGAAGTTCACCTCGGGCGAGGCGAACAGGTCGCCGCTGGCACCGGGCAGTGTGGCCGTGGTGTTGGCGGGCGCGTTGGGCTCCAGCGCGCGGGCCAGGCCCTTGAAGCCGAATTTTTGATAAAAATCGCGCAGCGCGCTGGATTCTTCTGGCTTCATAGCTATTGAATCAATAGCAGGCAAACCGTCGACATGGCCGGCGAGGTCGCAGTCGGTCTTGATGGTGACCAGTTGCCGCCCGGTAGGCAGCCACGGCAGCGCGCCGCGCAGGTTCTCGCCCGCCACACCCTTGATCTCGTCGGCACGGGCGATCAGTGCGTCGAGCGAGCCGTATTCGTTGAGCCACTTGGCGGCGGTCTTGGGGCCGACCTTGGGCACGCCGGGCACGTTGTCCACCGTATCACCCACCAGCGTCTGGTAGTCCACCATCAGCGTGGGGGCGACACCAAACTCGGCCGTCACGCCGGCCACGTCGCGCTTCTTGCCGTTCATGGTGTCGATGATGGTGATGTGCTCGTTGACCAGCTGCGACAGGTCCTTGTCGCCGCTGGAGACGATCACCTCCACACCCTGCGCGGCCGCCACGGCGGCCAGCGTGCCGATCACGTCGTCGGCTTCGACGCCCGGCACGCACACCACGGGCCAGCCCAGCAGGCGCACGACCTCATGGATGGGCTCGATCTGCGCACGCAGGTCGTCCGGCATGGGAGAGCGCTGGGCCTTGTATTCGGGGTAGATTTCGTCGCGAAAGGTGGGGCCACTCGCGTCGAACACGCAGGCGGCGTAGCCCGACGGGAACTCGCGCCGCAGGGCCTGCAGCATGTTGACCATGCCGCGGATCGCACCGGTGGCCGGGCTGTTGGGGTCGCCGGGCACCGCGCGCAGGTCGGGCATGGCGTGGAAGGCCCGGTAGAGGTAGCTGGAGCCGTCCACCAGCACCAGGGTTTTTTTGCTGCCCGGCTGCTCCGGGGGCTGCGGCGGCTGACCGCCAGTGGGGGCGGATGAGCTGGGGGATACGGGGGATTCTTCGGTCATCCGCGGATTGTGCACGCGCAGGCCCGTGGCGGCCGGCGCTCTACAATCCCGCCCATGCGCGCTGTTCACCTCCTTTTGCTGCTGGCCATGGCCTCCAGCTCCGTCCTGGCCCAAAATTCAAGCCCAAATGCCCCCCAGGGCACAGCTGACAAGCGCGAGGCGCTATCAGAACCAGAGCAAACGGGCGGCCACGGCAACCAGCGCACCGAGCGCATCCGCATCGAAGACGAAGGCAGCCGTGTGGACGAATTGCGCGTGGGCGGCCAGACCCAGACGATTTCTGTGCAGCCCAAGACCACCAACCTGCCCGGCTACGAAGTGCAGTCGCCCGACGGCGCACGCAGCCGCGCCGGCAGCAACAGCGGCGCAGAGACGACCACCGCCCCGCGCGTGTGGAACGTGCTCAAGTTCTGAAGCGTGAGGCGGCGCGCGTACGCACCGCCGCATCCCAGCCGCTTTCGGGGCGCCCTCGCCCTCGCACGCCGCCCCTATCAGTCCTCCCCCGTCAGTCCTTCACCCCAACCGCACCCTGTTGCACCCCTGAGCGATGGCCGTTTTTACTGAAGTCTCCAACACCGAGGCGCAAGAGCTGCTGCGCCGTTTGCAACTGGGTGAACTGGTGGAGCTGCGCGGCATCGAGGGCGGCATCGAGAACACCAACTACTTTCTCACCAGCGACCAGGGCCAGTTCGTGCTGACGCTGTTCGAGCGCTTGACCGCCGAGCAGCTGCCGTTCTACCTGCACCTGATGAAGCACCTGGCGCACGGTGGCGTGCCCGTGCCCGACCCGCATGCCGACCGCGACGGCGACATCCTGCTGTCGGTGTGCGGCAAGCCTGCCGCGGTGGTCAACAAGCTGCGCGGCAAGAGCCAGCTGGCGCCACAGGGCGTGCACTGCGCGGCCGTGGGCACGATGCTGGCGCGCATGCACCTGGCCGGGCGCAACTTTGATCGCCACCAGCCCAACCTGCGCGGCTTGCCCTGGTGGAACGAAACCGTGCCCGTGGTGCTGCCACACATCGGCCCTGAGCAGGCAGCGCTGCTGCGCTCGGAGCTGGCCTATCAGAACCATGTGGCCGCCAGCGCTGCCTATGCGGCCCTGCCAAGCGGCCCGGTACACGCCGACCTGTTTCGCGACAACGTGATGTTCGAGGGCGAGGAGCTCACGGGCTTCTTCGACTTCTACTTTGCCGGTGTGGACACCTGGTTGTTTGACCTGGCCGTGTGCCTGAACGACTGGTGCATCGACCTGCCCACGGGCCGCCACGACGCCGAGCGCGCCAAGCGCATGCTCGACGCCTACCAGGCCGTGCGCCCGCTCACCGCGGCCGAGCGCGAGCTGCTTCCCGCCATGGCGCGCGCGGGGGCGCTGCGGTTCTGGATCTCGCGGCTGTGGGACTTCTACCTGCCCCGCGAGGCCTCGATGCTCACGCCCCACGACCCGACGCACTTCGAGCGCGTGCTGCAAAACCGGATCGCGCGGCCTCTGCACCCTTGAGCCGACGTTGGCCCACGTGCGCGCACCGGTCACCGCACGCCGCACGAACCGAACAAACCGCACCAAGCCAGATTTCGGACTTCTGCCCCGCTGACCCGGACACCCTGCGCGGCGTCGGAAAAGCGGTGCTGGAGTAAATTCAGCGCTATTCCCAACCGCCACCGCCTTGCCTGCAGCGCGCCCTTGCCGGCACCCGGGCCCGGGCGCAGCCACCTTTTTCTTCTCGATTGCATTCATGAAACTCCACATCGTTCCCGCCCGCACCGGCATGGCCTGGGTCAAGCTCGGGATCCGCGCGTTCTGGCGGCAGCCGATGGCGCTGGCGGCGCTGTTCTTCATGACGATGGCGTCCATGTCGCTGGCCACGCTGATTCCGCTAGTGGGCCCGGCGATTGCACTGGTGCTGCTGCCGTCGGCCACGCTGGCGATGATGGTGGCGGCGGCCGAGGCCACGCAGGGGCGCTTCCCCACGCCGGCCGTGTTGCTGGTGGCTTTTCGCACGGGGCGGCAGCGGCTGCGCGACATGCTGACGCTGGGCGCGCTGTACGCCGTGGGTTTCCTGGGCGTGATGGCCCTGTCGGCCCTGCTTGACGGGGGGCAGTTTGCCAAGGTGTACCTGGGTGGCGCGCCGCTGAGCAAGGAGCTGGCGGAGGACGCATCGTTCCAGAGCGCCATGTGGCTGGCGATGGCGCTGTACCTGCCGCTGTCGCTGCTGTTCTGGCACGCACCGGGGCTGGTGCACTGGCATGGCGTGCCGCCCGTCAAGGCGCTGTTCTTCAGCATCGTGGCCTGCATACGCAACTTTGGCGCCTTCTTCGTCTACGGCCTGGGCTGGCTTTTTGTCTTCTTGCTGGGTGGTGTGGTGGTGACCTTGGTGACCGCGCTGCTGGCCGTGCTGGGCTTGGCGGGCGCGGCATCGGGCGGCATCATGGTGGGCGGCGCGATGATGCTGGCGGCCATGTTCTTCACGTCCGTGGTGTTCACCTTCCGTGACTGCTTCGAGCCGCCCTACCACCCCGCCACCGAGGCGCCCCATGACGACGCACCGCCCCCACCACCCGCTTCAACTCCTGGGCCGCTCTGAAGACGAGCTGCTCTGGCACAGGCGCCGCAGCCTGCTGCAGGCGGCGGCGGTGTGGGTTGCAGCTGGCGGCTGGGCGGGCGCACAGGCCCAGTCGCGCAGCAGCATCGTGGAGCTGCGCGGCGACGTGCGGCGCAATGGCGAGGCGCTGACGCCGCAGCACAGCATTGCGGCCGGCGACCGCATCGAGACCGGGCCTGCTTCGACCGTGGTGTTTGCAGTGGGCGACGGCGCCTTCATAGTGCGACAGAACTCGCACGTGTCGCTCGAGGGTGACATGCCCGCCGCCGTCAAGGTGTTGCGCCTGATCAGCGGCGCGGTAGCCAGCGTGTGGGGCCGGGGCGCAGACCGCAAGGTCATCCTGCCCACGGCCACCGCCGGCATCCGCGGCACGGGCGTGTACGCCGAGGTGTTTGCGGACCAGGGCAACCGCGGCTATTTTTGCAATTGCTACGGCACTGTGGACCTGGCGACGGGCACGGAGAGCGTGGTCAGCGAGGCGTCGTACCACCAGTCGTTCTGGGTCGAAAACGCCCCCCGCAACGGCCGCTTGCTCACGCCAGCGGGCGCCATCAACCACACCGACGAAGAGATGGAGTTCCTCGCCAGCCTGATCGGCCAGCGCACGGCATGGCAGATCGCCGGGCGCAAAGGGACCAAGGACGGCAGCGGGCAGATGGGCTACCCAGCCACACCGGGAGGCAGCACACCAGCCGCGCAGCCTGCGCCCGCATCGCCTTCTCCTGAAGTTCCCACTGCGCCCGCGTCGGTGCCTCGCGCTCGGCCGCCTTCGCCCTACGGCTCTGACTACTGAACGAACCCCGCCGCGCCAGAGCGCAAAAAAGCCGACCCGAGGGCCGGCTTGTGAAAAGGCTGCGAGAGCCACGAGGCACGAGGCGCGTGCGGTGCACGCCCCACACCCATCCCCTCAGGTACCGATGTTGCCGCCGTCGTTCTTGGTGATCACGATGGTGGCCGAACGCGGGCGCTTGCCTGCGCCATAGCCCGCGTTGGCAGGCCACTGGCTCTGGAACTTGGCAGCATCGGCCAGGTTGGCCATGCCCGTGCCTTCACCCGGGTGCTGGATGTTCACGAAGATGGTCTTGCCGTCTGGCGTTTCGGCCAGGCCCGTGATCTCGGAACCCTTGGGGCCGACCAGGAAGCGCTTGAGCGTGTCCGGAGTGGCGGCCTTGCCCACGGGGGTGACGATGTCGAACTTGCTGCCGTCGGTCTTCGTGTAGGTCAGCGTCTTTTTGCTGCCATCGCCCACTTGACCAGGTACCGCCGCCAGCATCATGCAGTTGCTGGCATCGGTGTAGGCGCCGTCATCGGTCTGGATCCAGCAGATGCCGGTGGCCTTGCTGAAGGCCAGGCCGTCGGGGCTGGAGAAGTCCTGTTCGTCCGTCAGGGCCGAGATGTTGATCAGCGTCTTGTCGGCGCTGGCTTCGGCGCCAAACAGGTACACGTCCCAAGTGAAGGCCGAGACGGATGCGCCTTCCTTCAGGCGCACCATGTGGCCGTTGGGGTTGCCGTCCTGTTTGGTCGTGCCCTTCATGTCGGTGTAGGCACGGGGGTTGGCCGCGTCGGGCAGGTACTGGCCGCTGCCGGGGTTGGCGCTGCGGGCGCTGTTGTTGGTCAGCGTGAAGTAGACCTCGCCGTTGGCGGGGTTCACGGCGTTCCACTCGGGGCGGTCCATCTTGGTGGCACCCACGGCGTCGGCGGCCAGGCGGGTGTTGATGACGATGTCGGCCGCGTCGGCAAACTTGTACGTGGCATAGCCGCTGATGGCGGTGTTGGTGAGCGACAGCTCCACCCAGCTGCCCGTGCCGTCGGCGTTGAACTTGGCAGCGTACAGCTTGCCGCTGTCCAGGTACTTGTCGCCAATGGCCAGGCGGTCATTGGCGTTGGCGTCGGCCGGGTTCCACGTGGCGGTGGACACGAACTTGTAGATGTATTCGCCGCGCGAATCGTCACCCATGTAGATGGACAGCGGCTGGCCGGCCACTACCTTGCCGAACGCTGCGCTCTCGTGCGCGAAGCGGCCGAGGCCCGTGCGCTTCTTGGCCATGCGGGTCTTGTCGTAGGCGTCGATCTCGACGATGTAGCCCATGCCGTTCATCTCGTTGCGGTAATCGTCCGTGCCGTCCACCGAGGTGCCGGTCTTGCTGTTGTTCCAGCGCTGGTACTTGTCGTCGGCGCCGCCGGTTTCCCAGCCGTGGCGCGATGCGGCGCCCTGGTTGCGGCCATAGCGCTTGAGGGACGTCACGCTCTTGTCGTTGCCGCGTGCGGCATCGTCTGCGGCGCCGCGCGTGAAGTAGCCAAACCAGTTTTCTTCGCCGGTCAGGAAGGTGCCCCACGGCGTCTTGCCCGTGCCGCAGTTGTTCAGCGTGCCACGCGTGGTGGTGCCGGTGGGCGAGAACTTGGTGAACAGCTGCGCGTTGCCACGGGCCGGGCCCGAGATCTCGATGGGGCTGAGTGCGGTCAGACGGAAGTTGAGCGCCGAGTTTTGCGCATAGGCCCACTTGCCGCCGGACTTGGCCACTTCGATCACGGCGATGCCGTGCACGTCGGTTTCCTTGTCGACTTCGGCAGCCGGACGGGGCAGCGTGGTGGCCCCGCCATTGGCGTGCAGGAAGTACGAGGACAGCTTCTCGTCGGTGGTGGCTTCGTGGTTGATGGCCAGCAGACCGCGGTCGGTGGCGTTGTCGTTGCGCTTGGCGTCGGCACCCAGGCCGAACCATTCCATGCCGTCGTGGTGGTCGCCGGCGCGCTTGTCAAAGTCACCGTCGGTGCCGTCGTTCTTGTAAGCAGGCACGCCTGCGGCGATGGGGTCGCCCAGCGCAAACAACACGCTGGCGGTATAGCCGGCGGGGATCACGACGCTGTCGGCCAGGCTCTTGGGCACGGCACCAAAACCCAGCAGCTTGGGGCCGGCAGGTGGAGGGGTAGGCGTCACGGCGGGGTCGTCACTGCCACCGCAGGCGCTCACGCCAAAACCGGCCAATGCGGCCGTACCCACCGAACCCACGCTGCCACGCAGCAGGCCACGGCGCGACAGGCGAGCGCCCAGCACCGCGTCAAACGTGGGGTTGGCGGAGGTGTTGGCGTTTTCGTTGTTGAAGTCAATGGCCTGCTCGGGCGCATCCACACGGTGGGTCATGGGGTCTTCCTCGGGGGTGTTGGTTACAAAGCCTGTGGAGCGTAGAAACACTGGATGACATCGACATGAAGCTTTTGCGTCGGTTTGGTGACAGGGGTTTTCGATCTGGTCCTGAGGGCATCATCAAATAAGAATCACTCCCATTTGTATAATCCGGCTTGCTCCCGCCCACCCAGCCAACTGCCCGCGTCTACCGATGCGCGACCCCGTCCTCAGCCAGTGCGGCCCTGCGTTTAACCACCCCCTTGTTTGCGATGCGCGCACGGCCGTTGCCGCCCAGCGCCTGATTCCACGGAAGAACCCTGCATGACCTTTCCTGCCCTGAAGACGTCCCTGCTGGCGGCGGCCTTGTCCGCCTGTGTGTTCAGCACAGATGCGGCCGCGCAGACCGGTACCGCCGCCACTGCAGCAACCCCGACCCAACCAGCCCCTCAGCAAGCCGCAACGGCTCAAGCTGTGGCTGCCCACTACGCCGTGCTGGTGCACGCCAACTACGCCGATACGCTGGCGAGCGCCCAGGCGCTGCGTGAATCCGTGGCGGCCGTTACCGCCAAGCCCTCGGCCGACACGCTGGCCGACGCCCGCAAGAAGTGGCTGGCCGCGCGTGAGTTCTATGGCCAGACCGAGGCCTTCCGCTTCTACGGCGGGCCCATCGACAACGACAACGGGCCTGAGGGCCGCATCAATGCCTGGCCCATGGACGAATCGTTTGTGGACAGCGTGCAGGGCAAGCCCAATGCAGGGCTGGTGAACAACCGCAAGTTCGCCATCAACAAGAAAAACCTGTCGGCGCAGAACGAGCGCGGCGGCGAGGAGAACATCGCCACCGGCTGGCACGCCATCGAGTTCTTCCTGTGGGGCCAGGACCTGTCCGAGACCGGCCCGGGCGACCGCAATTTTGAAGACTTCGTGGACGGCAAGGCGCCCAATGCCGACCGCCGCCGCCAGTACCTGACCGTGGTGACCGAGCTGCTCATCGACGACCTCACATCCCTCGTCAAGGCCTGGGCGCCGGATGGCAAGAGCAACTACCGCAGCAAGTTTGCCAAGGGCGGCCAGGAGTCCGTGCGCAAGATGCTCGTCGGCCTGGGCTCCCTCTCGCGCGGCGAGCTGGCCGGCGAACGGCTGGAAGTGGCGCTGAACAGCCAGGACCAGGAAGACGAGCACTCGTGCTTCTCCGACAACACCCACCGCGACGCGGTGACCAATGCCAAGGGCATCCAGAACGTGTGGCTGGGCGAATACCAGCGCGCCGACGGCAGCGTGGTCAAGGGCGCCTCGCTGCGCGACCTGGTGGCCGCCAAGGACGCAGCGTTGGCCGACAAGGTCACCAAGCAGATCGCCGCCTCGGTGGCCGCAGCCGAGGGCATCCAGGCACCGTTTGACCGCGAGATCATCGGAGGCAAGGATGCCCCGGGCCGCCAGCGCATCCAGAAGACCATCGACAGCCTGAGCCAGCAAAGCAAAGACCTGGTGGCCGCAGCCAACACCATTGGCATCACCAAGCTGACGCTGGTCCAGCCTTGAGCATGCAGCCCTCGCAAGCTATTGGCCGCCAGCGCGCCGTGCGTCTGTCGGTAGCCAGCATCGGCATCGTCACACTGGGCGGGCTGGGCTATAGCGCGTTGACGGCGGCGCCCCAGCCCGACCCGCTGGGCGAGAAGACCGGCGGCGAGACCACGGTGTTCGCCACCGGGCGCAATGCGTTCTCGTTCCCGGCCGCCAACCTGAGCGATGAGGAGCGCACGCGCTTCGTCATCGGCAACTCGTTCTTCCGGCGTAACTGGGTGGAGGCGCCCGCGTCGACCAAGGCGCGCGACGGGCTGGGCCCGCACTTCATCGCACGCTCGTGTGGCGGCTGCCACGTGCAGGACGGGCGAGGCGAACCGCCAGAAATCTTCAACCGCCTGGGTGAGACCAAGGACCCCACGGTGGCCCTGCTGATCCGCCTGTCCATCCCCGGCACCGACGTGCACGGCGGGCCGGTGCACGACCCGGTGTACGGCGACCAGTTCAACAACGCGGCCATCCAGGGCGTCAAGCCCGAAGGCCGCGTGACCCTGCG
>SDXZ01000227.1 GCA_004210805.1 Acidovorax sp. | reverse complement strand
CGGTTTAGGCGCTTCACCAGCCTTACCGGTGTAACGAGCTGGGGGTATTGAGAGGAAGTCTGAATGCAAACCAATTTGCTGAAACCCAAGGCGATCAATGTCGAGCAGCTTGGCCACAATCGTGCCAAGGTCGCACTGGAGCCGTTCGAGCGTGGCTACGGCCATACGCTGGGCAACGCCATCCGGCGCGTCCTGCTCTCGTCCATGGTGGGTTACGCAGCGACGGAAGTCACCATTGCAGGCGTCCTGCACGAATATTCGTCCATTGATGGCGTTCAAGAAGATGTGGTCAACATCCTGCTGAACCTCAAGGGCGTAGTGTTCAAACTGCACAACCGCGATGAAGTTACCCTGAGCCTGCGCAAAGATGGCGAAGGCGTGGTCACAGCGCGTGATATCCAGACCCCTCACGACGTCGAAATCGTGAACCCTGATCATGTGATCGCCAACCTGTCGGCTGGCGGCAAGCTGGACATGCAGATCAAGGTGGAAAAGGGCCGTGGCTATGTTCCCGGCAGCCTGCGCCGCTATGCCGACGAATCGACCAAGTCGATTGGCCGCATCGTGCTGGATGCGTCGTTCTCCCCCGTGAAGCGCGTGAGCTACACCGTGGAAAGCGCCCGTGTCGAGCAGCGCACCGACCTGGACAAGCTGGTTGTCGAGATCGAAACCAATGGTGCGATCACTGCCGAAGACGCAGTGCGTGCATCGGCCAAGATCCTGGTGGAACAGCTGGCTGTGTTTGCACAGCTGGAAGGCGGCGAGCTGGCTGCGTTCGACGCACCTGCAGGCCCACGCGGCAATGCGACGTTCGATCCGATCCTGCTGCGTCCTGTGGACGAGCTGGAGCTGACCGTGCGTTCGGCCAACTGCCTGAAGGCCGAGAACATTTATTACATCGGTGACCTGATCCAGCGCACCGAGAACGAGTTGCTCAAGACGCCTAACCTGGGTCGCAAGTCGCTCAACGAAATCAAGGAAGTGCTGGCCTCGCGTGGTCTCACGCTGGGCATGAAGCTTGAGAACTGGCCACCCGCTGGCCTGGACAAGCGTTAAGCAACCGCTATAATTCTGGGTTCCCCGAAAGGGGCGCCCGGTTTCAAGTCCTCCGCAAGGGGGATTTTTTGTTCCTTGTGATGGGGAACAGTGCCTCGAGCAGTACCTGACACGGCTGCCCGATTTAATTACATAGACAGTAGAAGGAAAGCACCATGCGCCACGGACACGGCCTCCGCAAACTCAATCGCACCAGCTCGCACCGCCTTGCGATGCTGCAGAACATGATGAACTCGATCATCGAGCACGAAGTCATCAAGACCACGGTCCCCAAGGCCAAGGAACTGCGCCGCGTGATCGAGCCCATGATCACCCTGGCCAAGGTCGACACCGTCGCCAACCGCCGCCTGGCTTTCAACCGCCTGCGCGACCGTGACAGCGTCACCAAGCTGTTCAACGACCTGGGCCCCCGCTTCAATGCGCGTCCCGGTGGCTACACCCGCATCCTGAAGATGGGTTTCCGTGTGGGCGACAATGCGCCCATGGCCCTGGTCGAACTGGTCGACCGCGCTGCAGAAACCGAAAATAATTCGGCAGCATCTGAATAATAGGGTATAATTTATTTCTTACCGCGCGATGGAGCAGTCTGGTAGCTCGTTGGGCTCATAACCCAAAGGTCGGAGGTTCAAATCCTTCTCGCGCAACCAAAATTTGGCACACTCAGTCTGCCAACACAAAACGCCCACAGCAATGTGGGCGTTTTTGTTTGTGGCTTGCCGATTGCGCAGTGTGTTGATAAATCAGTCTCTACCTGGGTGTCAGCACTTCGGTAGTCGGGCTGCGGTGATGGGTGGAATGGGCCGTTCGGGAGCAGAAGGGTGCGGCCGCTTGCCCCATCCTTGGCCGTTGGTCTGTCGTGCGCAATGGCCGTCCAGCGAACAGGCGAGGTCGCGAGGTTGGAGCGTAGTGCTGTTGCGCTGTTCATTGGCCGATGGAGCCAAATAGCCAAAGACCAGGGCGGGACCATAGCCGCAGGCCCAACGGTGAAAACAGCGTGCCTGTGCCTCGATGAGTCAGGCAGACGCCCGCAACTCCCGCCCTCACGTTACTGCGGCAGCTTCAACCGCGCGACCATTCCCCTCGCCCCAAGTGTTATTGCGCCGCGCTACTTTCCAAACAGATCCGCCTTTGCCGCCTTGGTGATGGCCACCACGCAAGGGTGCGTGATGCGTCGTTCTACGGAGATGGCAAAGAACTCCTCCACCAGTTCGCTGGATCGTCCAATCACCTCGACGCCAAACTGCGCGGTGGTTTCATCGTCTAGTACGCTCGGCGACGTGAAGACCCCCCGGCCCTCGCGGCCGAAAGCGTTCATCAGGGCGCTGTCGTCAAACTCTCCCACCACCCGTGGCTGCAGCTGGTATTTACTGAGCCAGTGGTCCAGCTGTTGCCGCACGGACGACATGGGCCCCTGGATCAACATCGGTGCGCCCTGCAGGCATTGAGGAAAATCCCCGTTCAATTCCGCCCGCAGCCGCGGGGCGCACAGGAAGCTCATGCCGCTCGTGCCCAGCGGGTGGTTGAATGCCTTGACGCCAATCTTCTTGGACACCGGCTCATCGGCCAGCACCAGGTCGAGCTTGTGCAGGCTCAGCTGCGCGATAAGTTCCGGGAACTTGCCCTCCTGGCAGGTCATGTGCACCTGCTGCGGCATGCCCAACGCCGGCTCCAGCAGGTGGTAAGCCACCGACTTGGCGATGGAGTCGGCCACGCCCACCCGAAACTCCAGCGGCTTGGCCTGCCCGCGCGACAAGCGCACGGACTTCTCCAACTCATCGCCCAGCGCAAAGATCTGCTCCGCGTAGCCGAGCGCCACGCGCCCCTCGCTGGTCAACTCCAGGCCCCGCCCGCGCTTGCGAAACAGGTCGTGCCCCAGCCATTCTTCCAGTTGCTTGATCTGTCCCGACAGGGTTTGCGGCGTGGTGTGCAGCTGCTCGCCAGCGCGCATCACGCCGCCTGCCTTGGCCACTGTCCAGAAATAACGCAGGTGCTTGAAGTTCATGCCGGCCCAATACTTCGAAAAAAACGCATGGTTTGCGTTGATTAAACGAATATACGCGAAGTGTCAAAGTCTCTACATTGAACTCTTGGCCCCATTCCGCGGCGAGCGCCCGGTCTGGAAACTGTCGTGTTCACAAGGAGTAGCCACATGCGAATCACCACCCGAGGACAACTCGCCGTATCGGCGATGACCGATCTCGCACTGCGCCAGAAAATGCGTCCCGTGGCGTTGTCGACGATCAGCGCGCGCCAGGGCACCTCGCTGTCCTACCTGGAGCAGCTGTTCAGTGCCTTGCGCCGTGCCGGGCTGGTGGACAGCACGCGCGGCCCCGGCGGCGGCTATACGCTGGCCCGGCGGGCGGATCAGGTGTCTGTGGCCGAGATCATCTTGGCGGTCGAAAACCTCAAGGCCGACGAGCTGCAGAACCTGGGCGCCAGCCAGGCGGCCCAGGTCAAGTCGATGACCGGCGACCTGTGGTCCACCTTCAACGCACGCGTCATGGACTATCTGCAGTCAGTGACCCTGCAAGACCTGGTGGCGCAGCAGATTGAGCAGGGCGGGGTGGTGGAAGACGCGGCGCCCGCCGCAGCCGCACGGCCCAAGCTGAGCACCAAGCCCCGCCCGCTCATGGCGCGGGTGGGCGTGCCCAACTCGGTGTTCGCGCTCGGGACGATCCCGCTGCTGCAACGCCGCTAAGCCGCAGGCACTTCGGCGCGCTGCCGGGTTGCCGGCAGCTGGCGCGGCGTGCGGTGATGCCCTGGCACATCAAGCCAAGCGCTGCTTTGAGCCATGGAGGGCCGCAAGCGGGGCCGGAGTGTGAGAGCCGTTCAAAGAACCCAGATGCGTTGAACGAAGGCCCGGGGGAGAGCACCCACCGCGCTGACCGCGCTGACCGCGCTGACCGCGCTGACCGCGCTGACCGCGCTGACCGCGCTGACCGCACTACAACTGCTGCGCCAGCTGCTTGATGCCGCGGATGAGCATCTCCACCGAGATGGCCACCAGGATCAGCCCCATGAGGCGCTCAAACGCCATGACCACGCGTTCGCCCACCAGGCGCTGAATGCGCTCGGCCAGCAGCAACACCACGGCGCACACGGCCATCGTCACGCACAGTGCGGCTACCCACTCCAGCCGCCGCTCGGGCGCCTGCGCAACGAGCAGCATGACGGTGGCCAAGGCCGACGGGCCCGCAAGCGCGGGGATGGCCAGCGGAACGATCAACGGCTCACCCGGCAGCTCGGCCTGCGGGCCGGCTTCCTGCGGAAAGATCATTCTGAGCGCAATCAGGAACAGCACAACCGCGCCCGCGATCTGCAGCGACAGATCGCTCAGGTTCATGACCTTGAGAAACTGCGCGCCAAAAAACAGGAACACCAGCAGCAGCGCGAAGGCAATGAGTACCTCGCGCAGGATCACCCGCGCCCGGCGCTCGGGGGCGACGCCGCGCAGGGCGTTGGCAAAGATGGGGATGTTGCCCAGCGGATCGGTGATCAGCAACAGCAGGATGGTCGCCGAAGCGAACGTGTAGCTCACGCCGCGTACACCGCATCCAGTGACCGGAAGCCCTTGATCTCGATCGGGTTCCCGCTCGGGTCGTGGAAAAACATGGTCCATTGTTCGCCGGGCTGGCCTTCAAAACGGACCTGCGGCTCCAGCACAAAGGCTGTGTTTGCCGCTTTGAGGCGCGCGGCCAGTGCGTGCCAGTCGGGCAACTCGAGGATGGCGCCGAAGTGCGGCATGGGCACCATGTGATCGCCTACGTGGCCGGTGCGGGCGCTGGCAAACGGCTCGCCGAGGTGCAACGAGATTTGGTGGCCGAAGAAATCGAAGTCCACCCAGGTGTCGGTGCTTCGGCCTTCCTGGCAGCCCAGCACGCCGCCGTAGAAGCGGCGCGCGGCGTTGAGGTCGGTGACGTGAAAGGCAAGGTGAAAGAGGCTGCGCATGCCGGGCAGGATAGCAGCGGCAAACGGGCTGCGGAAGTGATCCAGGGGCTTGGGCGCACTCGGGATATCGTTGCGCTTCTTGCAAACAAGGGCTGCCTATCGCGCACCGCACGCTGCACGGCGCCGCCAAGGGCGGTTCAGCGCCCTGTGGAGCGGTAAGCGCGCAGAAGCCATTCCGTACAGCCATCCATGCAGCAGCTGTTTCACGCTGCCGTCACCCGCCGCGCGCAGCATGCAAAACCGGCACTGCAGCCAAGCTGCCGCTACCGCCGTGCAACGGCTCCTATGCCAGCCGGCCGGTTGGCGCCTGGTGCGGCGCAAACGCGCGGCGGCCCCGGGGCAGCGGCTACTTCGACCTCGCCATCATCTCCGCCGTATTCGTCTTGCGGTCCGCATTCACGCGCTGCACGTGCGGGCGCTCGGCCATGCGGGTGAGGTACTCGCGCACTGGCAGATCGGCCAGATAGTCGCGGCCATAGACGATCTTGGTGGCCGAACTCACCAGCGGCAGGTGCACGATGGCCGCGCAGTCGGCGATGGTGAAGGTGTCCCCGCCCACGTAGGGGCTGAACTTCGCCAGCTGGCCGAAGGCGGCGATGTTCTTCTCCAGCTGCGCGCCCACCTTTTCGCGGGCGGCCTCGCTCACGGTGCCGCCAAAAAACGCCTGCGGGTACAGATTGCGCGCCACCAGCTCCAGGTGCAGTTCCAAAAACGTGATGAGCTCGCGCACCTTGGCGGCCTGGTACGGGTCTGCCGGCAGCAGCGCGGGCTGCGGATGGATGGCTTCGATGTAGTCGGCGATCACGGCCGATTCGCACAGCGGGCCCTGGGGCGTGCGTAAGTAGGGCACCTTGCCCAGGGGCGAGGCACTGCGGTCGGTTTCGCCGACCCAGGCCAATTCCTCGGTGAACGGCAGGCCCTTTTCGAGCAGGGCGAGCTTGACCTTGTTGTAGTAGTTGCTGGCCGAAAAGCCGCAGAGCGTGAGCATGGTGGAAGTCTCCGTCGTTGTGGTTGTGGTGGGGGCGCGGAAGGCAGTGCCAAGGCCGGCGCCTTTGCGCATCGTAGGCGCGGCCGCGGGCCCCGTCCGTCGCCCAGATGACCCTGATCAAGGCTTCAACGGTGCCGCGTCGCCGCTGGTCAGTCCGCAGTCGATGGAGCTGATCTGTTCGGGCTCGGGCGCCATCAAGCTTTTGGTCAAGACCGACGACGGCGTGCAAGAGGCTTCGGGCCACACGCTCGACTGTCCCCTGTGCGCGCAGGTCAGTGCGCCGCCTCCCACCTCGCAGGCCCAGGTGCCTGTGGTCCACCCCCTGGCGCACGCCCTGCGTCCCATACCCGCCGCGCACATTGCTGCGCGCACCGCCGCGCCGCTGCCGCCGCGCGGGCCGCCTGCTTTCTCCTGATGCTATTTGTTTGATAGCTGTTGGCGCTTATGCATCAAGCGCTGGCGGCCTATTTGGCTTGTTTTTCAGGAGTTTTCCATGCGCAGAAGCCGCATGGCGCTGGCCGTGGCCAGCGCCTTCCCCCTGGCCCTCACCTGGGCCGCGCCCGTGCTGGCGCAGACGACCGACGGCGTGCCCGTCAAAGAGCTGGGCGTCGTCACCATCACCGGTGGGCAGCCCACCTCGCTGCCCACGCAGATCCCCACCACCATCGAAGGCGTGACGCGTGAGCAGATCGAGCATTCGATCAACGCCACGGACAGCGAAGACGCGCTCAAGTACCTGCCCAGCCTGCTGGTGCGCAAGCGCTACATCGGCGATTACAACCACGCCGTGTTGTCCACACGCGCCTCGGGCACGGGCAACCCGGCACGGTCGATGGTGTTTGCCGACGGCATTTTGCTCAGCAACTACCTGGGCAACGGCCCCACCAACGCGCCGCGCTGGATGCTGGTCACGCCCGAAGAGATCGAGCGGGTCGATGTGCTCTACGGCCCGTTCTCGGCCGCGTATGCGGGCAATTCGGTGGGCGCGGTGGTGGACTACGTCACCCGCATGCCCACCCAGTTCGAGGCCCACGGCAAGGTCAGCGTGCAGCACCAGCCGTTCGACCTGTACAGCACCAGTGCCAGCTACGGCGGCAAACAGGCCAGCGCCTCGGTGGGCAACAAGAATGGCGACTGGTCGTGGTTCCTCAACTTCAGCAAGACCGACAGCGAAGGCCAGCCGCTCACCTTCCCCACACGCCTCGCCGCGGCCGGCACGCCCGGCAGTGCGGGAACGCCGGTCACCGGCGCCGTGGCGGGCAGCAACCGCAGCAACCAGCCCTGGTACCTGCTGGGCACCGCCACGCAGTACCGCACGCAGCAAGACCACATCAAGGCCAAGTTCGCCTACGACGTCACGCCCACGGTGCGCGCGGCCTACACCTTTGGCTGGTGGCACAACGAGTCTGAAGGCCGCCCCACCAGCTACCTGCGCGATGCGGGGGGCAATGCCGTTTACAGCGGCAACGTCAACATCGACGGCCGCTCGTTCACGCTGGTGCCGACCGACTTCAATGTGTCGAACGAAGAGCTCACCCACTTCATGCACGGCCTGTCGGTCAAGAGCCACACCCAAGGCGTGTTCGACTGGGAGGTCGCAGCCAGCCGCTACGACTACCACCAGGACACGCTGCGCGCCGCCACCGTGGCCCTGCCCGCCGCACTGAACGGCGGCGCCGGCCGCATCGTCAACGGCAAGGGCACGGGCTGGACCACGCTGGCCGCCAAGGGCACCTGGCGGCCCGATGGGCTGCAGGGCACGCACATCGTGGACTTCGGCCTGCAGCGCGACAGCTACCAGCTGCGCAGCATCGAGAACACCACCGCGAACTGGATCAGCGGCAGCGTAGGCGCGCGCAACCAGGCGTTCCAAGGCGACACCGAACTGATCGGCCTGTGGGCGCAAGACACCTGGAAGATCGCGTCGAGGTGGAAGGCCGTGTTGGGCGCGCGCGCCGAGCGCTGGAGCGCCAGCCACGGGCAGACGGCCAACGCCAGCACGGTGCTGGGCCACCCCGAGCGCAGCGAAAACTACCTCTCGCCCAAGGCCGCCGTCGCCTACCAGGCCGGCGCGCAGTGGGTGCTCAAGGCCTCCACCGGCCGCGCGGTGCGCATGCCCACCGTGTCCGAGCTCTACCAGGGCGGCATCAGCGGCAGCGGGGTGCTGGTCAACAACGACCCGAACCTCAAGCCCGAAAAGTCGTGGACCACCGAGCTGACTGCCGAGCGCGACTTGGCGGGCTGGGGCGGCGAGGGATTGCTGCGCCTGACCGCGTTCTTCGAGCGCACACGCGACGCGCTGTACTCGCAGACCAACGTGCTGGTCACGCCCAACGTGACCAATGTCCAGAACGTGGATGCCATCCGTACCAAGGGCCTGGAGGTGTCCTACCAAGCCGCCAACGTCTTCGTGCGCGGGCTCGACATCGGCAGCAGCCTGACCTGGACCGATTCCAAGATCACCAAGAACGACAAGTTCCCTGCCAGCGTGGGCAAGTGGCAGCCGCGCATCCCCGCGTGGCG
>SDXZ01000389.1 GCA_004210805.1 Acidovorax sp. | reverse complement strand
CTGCATCTCGCGTTGCAGGCGATCCATCTCGGCGAACACGTCGCGCGGGAACAGGGATCGGTACATGGCGAAACCTCCGTAAGTGGTTCAACTACAAAACGGAGCGCCGAAGGCGTTGTACTTGAGGTCCCCAGCGCTTCCGGTTCCTGAACTGGAATCGGCGCGCAGGTTTTCAAGAGGGGCGTTTGAAAAATTTGGCGGGCTGCTTGAGCGTCGCGCGGGCAACCTCCGCAGCGGCCGCGAGTGGTGCGGACACCGGCTGTACCAGAAAAATCAATTCAAAATGGCCGCCAGCGCTTAATCCATAAGCGCTAACAGCTATCAAATAAATAGCAATTCGCTGCGGGGCGGCTGCGACTTAAACCAACGGCGCAGCCGACAGCGGCGTCTCGGCCACGGCGGCGGCCGGCGCCTGCACAGCTTCCACCTCCACCAGGCAGTCATAAAACGTCGGCGCCCGCCCCAGGTCCGTCAGTGCCTGGCTCGTCACCTCGTTCACATTGGTGCCGTCAAGCCCCAGCTTGCGCCACCAGATGCCCAGGCCGTTGACCACGCCGGGCCGTGCGCGGCGGGAGACGGTGGCGTGGCACAGGTAGCTGCCGCGGTCGTTGAACACGCGCACCACGGCGTCGTTGGCTATGCCGCGGGCTTCGGCGTCGTCGGGGTGGATCTCCAGCAGCGGGCGGCCTTCGATGTTGCGCAGGCTCGTCACGTTCACGAAGGTGGAGTTCAAGAAGTTGCGCGCGGGCGGCGAGATCATGGCCAGCGGGTAGCGTGCGTCGGTGCCCTGAAGCTCGTAGTTGGGCAGGTGGTCAGGCAGGCCGTCCAGGCCCTGGGCGGCCAGGCGGGCGCTGTAGAACTCGCACTTGCCCGACGGTGACGGGAAGTTGCCCTCGGCAAACAGCGCATCGGGAATGGCTATGGTGGCAAAGCCCTGGGATTCGAGCAGCGCGTAGTCCACCGCATCGCCAAAGGCCTGGCGGCACAGCGCCTCGTCGGTGTCGGCAAAGCAGGGGTCGGCAAAGCCCATGCGCGCGGCCAGGTCGCGGAAGATCTGGGCGTTGCTGCGGGCCTCGCCCAGCGGCTCGATGGCGGGGCGGTTGAGCACCACGTCGGTGTGGCCGTACGACAGGTGAACGTCCCAGTGTTCGAGCTGCGTGGTGGCGGGCAGGATGTAGTCCGCGTAGTCGGCGGTGTCGGTCTTGAAGTGCTCCAGCACCACGGTGAACAGGTCTTCGCGCGCAAAGCCGCGCACCACCTTGCCCGAGTCCGGGGCCACGGCCACGGGGTTGCTGTTGTAGACCACCACGGCCTCGACCTTCGGGC
>SDXZ01000226.1 GCA_004210805.1 Acidovorax sp. | reverse complement strand
CTGCAAGGACTGGTGCGGGGGGCGGTGCGGGCGAAGGCACTGGTGCCGGCGCGGGTGTCGGCGAGGGTGTGGCTGCACTCACATAACAAGCCTTTTGCACGCCCCACGCAGGGTCGCCAAACACGGCATTGCTGCAACTCACGCCGTGGGTGAAGCTGCGCGCGCGGGTCCAGGCCGTCCCGGCGCCGTACACCACGCTGGCCGTGCCGCTGAAGCTGCATTTCTGCCCTTCGATGGCACAGGCCTTGTACCCCGCGGGTGGGGTATTGGCGCCTTCGGCTGCGGCGTAGCCTGTGGCTGCGCCCAGGCACAGGCCCAATGCCATGGTCACTGGTGTAGTGCGAAAAAGCCTGAAAGCGGGGTGGGCAGGTGTCCTTGTCGGCATGAGTGTCCCTCGGTGTGTTGGATGTTGGTTTTTGGGCCCGGTCTGCCGCCGTCAGGGCCGGGCGGATCGGGGGGCAAGCCTATCGTTGGGGCGCTGGCGTGTGTACGCGCCGGGGGCGGAAAAAGGACAGGCGGCGCGCGCTGCCCGACGGCCGCCACGCCGGGGAAAATGCCCGCTACCACCCGTCGGTCAGCCGCTACCGTTCGAGATTTGGAGACGGTTTTGGCAACGGTCGTGGCACCCGATCGCCCATTCGCCCTGCAGTGTTGCGGTTCCGGGCGCGCATGTCTGAGGGCCAGACGGTGCCCCTTCATCCACACGGCGGATCAAGTCGCAGCCTCTGTGGTCGGCCGCGGGCGGTGGGGCGCCAGCTGCATTCCGTGATGTGACGCAGTGGCCGACAATAGGTGCCGCGGTGGGCGGGTGCCGTGGTGCCCTGCAAGTTCTTGGCTCCGCACCATTGAAAGGGCCGGCACTGTGCGGGTGCCCGATCCTGTACACACAATCCCTGAGCCCGCGCCCGCAGGCAGCGGGCACAATTCCTCCCCTTTCTTCGCTCCTTTGATGCTCACACTCAGCCCGGACCTCCAGACACCTCTGGTCAGCCAGATCGTCGATGGTCTGCGGGGCCTCATCGTGGGGCAGGTGCTCAAGCCCGGCGCCAAGCTCCCGTCGATTCGAGCCTTTGCCGCCGCCCACGGCGTGAGCGTGTTCACGGTGGTCGAGGCGTATGACCGCTTGGTGGCGCAGGGCTGGCTGGTGTCGCGCGCCAACGCGGGCTTCTTTGTGAAGCGGCGGGACAACGAGGCCGCCGCGCACGGCGCTGGCGCGCAAGAGCGGCCCGTGCCCCGCTTTGATGCGCGCTGGTACCTCAAGCAGATTTTTGAGAACCGCAACCTGCCGATGAAGCCCGGCTGCGGCTGGCTGCCGCACGACTGGCTGTTCAGCGATGCCGTCAAACGCAGCATGCGCCAGCTGTCGTCGGACGGGCCCGAGCTCGATGGCTATGGCCTGCCGCATGGCCACATGGCATTGCGCATGGTGGTGGCCGAGTCGCTGGCCGAGCACCACCTGGCGGTGGACGCCGAGCAGGTGCTGCTCACGCAGGGCTCCAGCCAGGCGCTGGACCTGGTCGCGCGGCGCCTGGTCAAGCCCGGCGATGTGGTGCTGGTGGACGACCCGGGCTACCCCAATTTGCTGTTCATGCTGCGCTTTGCGGGCGCGCAGCTGGTGGGCGTGCCGCGCACGGCCACAGGCTATGACCTGGTGGCGCTCGAGGCCCTGTTGGCCGAGCACAAGCCCACCGCGTATTTCACGCAGCCGCGGCTGCAAAGCCCTACCTGTTCGGTGGCGTCGGTGGCGCACCTGCACCGGCTGCTGCAGCTGGCGGAGCAGCATGGCTTCACGCTGGTGGAAAACGATATCTACGCGGACATGGACACGGGCGTGCGGCCTTCACTGGCCAGCCTGGATCAGCTCAACCGCGTGGTCTACATCGGCAGTTTTTCCAAGACGATTTCGCCCAACCTGCGCACCGGTTTTGTGGCGGCGCGGCGCGATCTGCTGGACGAGCTGGTGCAGCTCAAGATGATCTCGGGGCTCACGTCGTCCGAGATCACCGAACGCATCACCTTCGGCGTGGTGACGGACGGGCGCTGGCGCAAGCACCTCAAGTCGCTGCGCGAGCGTTTGGCCGAGGCTCACCGCGCGGTGGGGCGGAGGCTGCTGGGCCTGGGCTTTGAGCTGTTCCACGAACCCGAGGCCGGCATGTACCTCTGGGCGCGCCACCCCGATCTGCCCGACAGCGCCGAGCTGTCCAAGGAGGCCACGGGCGCCGGCATCATGCTCGGGCCGGGGCAGCTTTTTCTGGTGGAGCCGCGCACCATCGGCTGGCTGCGCTTCAACGTTGCGTTCAGCCAGGACGAGCGCATCTGGCGTTTTCTGGAGCAGCGCATCGTGCTGGGGCAGCAGGCGGGCGAGTAGGGGCGGCCTGGTGGCGCCTATTTCAAGTGTTTTAGGCCTCTAGCGCTTGTTCTATAAGCGCTAATAGCTATGAAAATAGTAGCAAACGGGTTTTTGGCCGCTGCGTGCCAGCCACTGACTTGTTGGCTCCGTCGGTGGCCCAGTCACCCAGTCACTCACTGGTCGATGATCCGCCGCGCAAACCGCTCCAGGTAGTCCATCAGCTGCTCGGCCCCGGCCATGGCATGCGCCTCGTCCCCTGTGGCGATGCCCTGGGCCAGATGCATGTGGGCGCGCGCTCCTTCCGACACCTCGCCCTCGTGCTGGTACGCGTACCAGAAGCGGCGACACTGCACGATGAGCGGCTGCACACATTTGACGGCCGAGTGGTTCTGGCTGGCCTGGTGTGTGACCACGTCGAGTTCGTGGTCGGCCAGCATGTAGTCGTCGAGGTGGGCGCGCGCTGCGGCGTCGACCATTTTTTCGGCACAGCGCACGATGGCCTGGCGCTGCGGCGCGGTGGCGCGGCGTGCAGCGCACGAGGCGATCAGCCGCTCCAGCACGCGGCGGGTCTGGATCACATCGAGGTGGTCGGCCAGATCGATGTGCGACACCAGCAGCCCACGCCGGGGCTGCTGTGCGATGAGCCCGATCGACACCATGCGCAGCAGGGCCTCGCGCACGGGGGTGCGGCCCAGGCCCGTGCTCTCGACGATTTCGGCCTCCACCACGGGGGAGCCGGGCTGCAGCTGCAGCGTGGAGATCATGGCCTCGATGGCGTCGTAGGCCACGTCGGCCGCACGCCGCTTGGGGCCGGTGTCTCGCTTCAAAGGTGCGCTGCTGGTGGTCATGGCGGGAGGGCGTGGGCGGTGAAGGCGGGTGCGGGGCAATGCGGTCTAAGGCACAGGTACGGGCGCCAGTAGGGCGCGGACCGCATCTTAGGCGAAGGCCTGCACAGGTGATGTGCTCCGCACCGTAGCACCGGACCGGCCGTCAGAGGCCCGCCCCGGCTTTGCGCAGTTCGGCAATCTGCGGCGCCTTGGGCAGCCACAGCTTGTCGAACTCCTGGATCGTGCTGTCGGGGTTGAAGGACGCCGCTGTCTTGAACGCAATCGAGGTGCCCTTGAACTTCTCGATCAGGCCGGCTTCGGTGGTCACGATGTCGTTGATCTGCGCATCCAGCGACTGGGCCACAAGCTTGCGGATGATGTCCTTGTCCTTGGCGTCGAGGCCTTGCCAGATGCGGCCCGACACCAGCGGGGCGAACGGCATGAAGAGCGCATTCATCTGCAGCAGCGTCTTGGCCACCTTGTCGAAGCGCTGGTTCCAAGAGAACTCGATGTCGGCCTCCAGCCCGTCCACCTGGCCGTTGGCCATGGCGTCAAACACCTGCGGCGTGGGGATGGGCGTGGGCGCGGCCCCCAGCATTTGGTAGAAGTCGCGGTACACCGGCGTGGGGTTGATGCGCAGCTTCATGCCCTTGATGTCGGTGGGGCTTGCGATGTCCTTGGTCGAGAACACGACGCGCATGCCGGTAATGCCCCAGCCCAGGCCGATGGTGCCGGTCTCGCGCGGCAACGCCTCCAGCAGCTTGGTGGCGGCCGGGTGCTTGACCAGCTTGGCCACGCTGGGCGTGGAGCGCACCAGATACGGCGCATTGATGGCCGCGATGCTGGACACGCGCGAGCCCAGCTCTGCCGCCTGGATCCATCCCATGTCGAGCGCGCCCGACTGCAGCTGCTGCATCATCGCCGCCTCGTTGCCCAGCTGGCCCGAGTGGAAAACGGTGACGCTCAGGCGTCCGTCGGTTTCCTTCTTGAGCGCCTCGCCAAACTGCAGCGCGGCGCGGTTCCATGAGTGTCCTGCGGGCGTGATGAGGCCCAGGCGGAATTCCTTGGCGTCGGCGGCGCGCACCAGCGAGGGAAAACCCAGCGGCACGGCCACTGCGGCTGCGGCAGCCGCGTGGCGCTGGATGAAGTGGCGGCGGGTGACGGGGTGGGCAAGCGTGGTCGTCATGGTGATCTCCGGGTAGAAGGACGGTGGGAGGGACAAGGGCAGCGGGAGGGGAACGGGGTATGCGGCGTCGCGCAAGCGGTTACTTGAGCAAACCGAGCGACAGGCTGGGGAACAGCGACAGCACCACCAGCGCCACGCAGCTGATGATGAAAAACGGCAGCGTGACGATGAACATCTTTCCGGGCTTGGCCCCGGTCACGGCGGACGCGACAAAAAAGCTCAGGCCCACCGGCGGTGTCATGAGGCCCAGTACCAGGTTGACGACCACCACCACGCCAAAGTGGCGCGGGTCGATGTGGTAGACCTCGGTGGCAATCGGCAGCAGGATGGGCACGGTCATGATGAGCCCGGGAATGCCGTCGATGACGGTGCCGATGACCAGCAGGATCACGTTGACCAGCAGCAAGAAGGTGACCGGGTCGTGCGCCACCGTCTGCACCCACGCTGCCACCATCTGCGGCACCTTGCCGTAGATCAGCAGCCACGAAAACACGGCAGCCGCCGCCACCAGGAACAGCACGATGGCCGAATAGATGGCCGAGCGCAGCAGGATGGCCGGCATGGCGCTGAACCGGAACTCCTTGGTGACATAGCGGCCCACCAGCGCCGAGGCGAGCGCGCCCACGGCAGCGGCTTCGGTGGGGTTGGCCAGCCCGCTCAGGATGGAGCCGACGATGACGATGGGGATCAAGAGCGTGGGGCTGGCCTGCACCACGGTGCGCGCGCGCTGGGCCAGGGTGCGCTTTTCGCTGCGCGGGTAGTCGTAGATGAAACCCATGAGGGCGATCACGATGAAGAACAGCAGCGTGAGCAGCACGCCGGGCAGGATGCCGGCAATCAGCATGTCGCCCACGGCCACCTGGGCGAGCACGCTGAACACCACAAACATCACGGACGGCGGGATGATGGGTCCGAGCATGCCGCCGTACACCGTGAGGCCCGCGGCAAAGGTCTTGTCGTAGCCCTGCTTGACCATCTCGGGGACCATGACCTGCGACATGATGGCCACCTGCGCCGTGGCCGAGCCGATGATGGACGAGACCAGCATGTTGGCCAGGATGTTCACGTACGCCAGGCCCCCTTTGACCGAGCCGATGAAGGCCATCGACAGGTCCACCAGCCTGCGCGTGATGCCACCGCTGTTCATGATCTCGCCAATCAGGATGAACAGCGGGATCGCAATGAGGCCGTAGCTGTCGACCCCCGCGAACATCTGCATCGGGTACGACTGGAACAGCACCGTGCTGTTGGTGCTGAAGATGTAGACGACGCCCGCAAGGCACAGGCACACGCCGATGGGCACGCCCACGATGAGCACGGCGAGGAAGAAGAGGGTGGTGATCATGGGGTGGTTCCGGTGCGGCGGTTGCGCGGGGCAGTAGTGCTTTGGTGCGGTGGGCTCAGTTCACGGCGTCGGCGTTGACCACGTCAAAACCCTCGTGCACCCGGCGCGGTGCGGCGCCCACGTCTTCAAGCAGATTGGCCAGCGCATGCACGGTGAAGGTGGCCGAAAAGATCGGCAGGATGAGCTGCAGCACCCAGGTGGGCCAGTTCAGCGTCTGCGTGCGCTCGGTATAGAGGAAGTTGAAGCTCTCGGCCGCGAACTCTTTGGCATCGAAGCCATACCGCGCAATACCGATCGGGTCCATCCACACCCAGCACATGAGCAGCATGGCCACGCCAAACAACAACACACCGGACGTCGCCACCGTCTTGGCAACGCGCGCGCTGCGTTCGCCCAGGTTGTCGGTGAGCATGCCCACGGCAAAGTCCATGCGCAGCCGCGTCATCACCGAGGCCCCCACAAAGGTGAGCCACACCACGGTGTAGACCGCCGCCTCGTCTACCCAGTAGATCGGCATGCCGGAGTAGCGCGTCACCACGTTGAGCAGGATGAGCGCGACGAGCAACGTCATGAGCGCGGTGAGCAAGTGGCGCTCCACACGCAGCACCTGCGTTGACAGCGCCAGCCACCAGCGCACGGGAGCTCGGGGGGCGGATGCTTCGGGGGGTGGGGAAGAG
>SDXZ01000388.1 GCA_004210805.1 Acidovorax sp. | reverse complement strand
AGGTCGGCGTGGCGGCGCATGGCGTCGGTCTCGTCGGTGATGTTGAAGGCCACCATCACCAGCTTGCCGGTCTTGTCCTGGTGGGCGCGCACACGGCGCATCACGGCCTTGACGCGGTCTGCCAGCGGCGCATGCACAGGGTTGGCACACACCTCGTCGTCCTTGATGAAATCCACCCCCGCGGCGCACAGGCGGCCGGCCAGGTCGCCGGTTTCTTCGGCCGACAAGCCGACATTGGGTTTGATGATGGTGCCGATCAGCGGGCGGCCCTTCACGCCGGTCAGCGCACGCGTGCCGCTGATGCCGTGGCGGGGCATGTCGAACTGCGCG
Source organism: Acidovorax sp. (assembly GCA_004210805.1). Classification (GTDB taxonomy): domain Bacteria; phylum Pseudomonadota; class Gammaproteobacteria; order Burkholderiales; family Burkholderiaceae_C; genus Acidovorax. Next base: position 1,004 of record SDXZ01000388.1, on the reverse strand, counting down.
CGGTAGGCGGCTGACAGTTTCATCGATTCCAGCCGCAGGCCGGTAACCTCGCCCAGGTCGTACAGGTTGCCCGACACCGTGGCGGCCAGCGTCGGCAGGTTGGGGCCGATGTTGTCGCACGGGAAGCTCACGCGCAGCCGGGCGCGCTGCCAGGTCTGCGGCGTCTCAAACATGCCGCGCCGCTGCATCCATCCGTTGGGCAGGGAGGGCGCGGGCGCCACGTCCAGCAGCTCGACCGAATCGACCGTGGCGCGCGCGCGTTCGCGCAGCGCGTCGGTCTCGCCCTCCACCCGGGTGAAGGTGCCACAGGATTGTTCGCCCGCCAGCACTTCGGCCACGAGGGCCGGGTCCAGGGGAGTCTCGATCAGGTAGGTGGCTTCAAAGCGGTCTGGGGACATGGGGTGTGCTACTACTGTTTTGATAGCTGCCAGCGCTTATGGGGCAAGCGCTAGGGGCCAATTTGACTTGAAACTCAGACCTTATTCAGGCCTTCTTCAGATCTTGGACAGGTCTGGGAACGGCCGCACCGGGTCCGTCGTGCCGTCCCAGGTTTCCGACTCCGAACGGATCAGGTCGAACATGCGGCCCTTGGGGCCCGCCACTTCCGACAGCTCGATCACCGTGCCGGGGTGGTACTCGGTGTCGAAGTACACGAACCGGCCTTTCTCGCCCACCTCGCCACTCATCACCGTCTTAAAGCCCTGGGCCGTCAGGCGCGCCAGGTCGGCGTCGTAGTCGCTCGTCCAGTACGCCACGTGCTGCAGCCCGGTGCGCCCGGCCTGCAGAAAGTCGCGGTACATAGAAGGCACGTCGTTGCGCGTCTGGATCAGCTCGACCTGCACGTAGCCCGAGTTGGCCAGCGCCACCGAGTTGTGCGGCTCGTACGACTCGCCCTGGTACACGTAGTTCTTGATCGGAACCTTGGGGTTGTAGAACCACGGGCCCACGCCCAGGGTCTTGCTCCAGTAGTCCATGGCGGCTTCGATGTCGTGGACCACATAGCC
>SDXZ01000387.1 GCA_004210805.1 Acidovorax sp. | reverse complement strand
ATGTGCAGCACGTTCAGCGCCACGCGGCTGCTGGGGCTGTAGGGGCTGGCGGCTTCTGGCTGGCCGGGGCGCAGCGCGTGCAGCGGGCTCACGCCCACAAAGGCGGCCCCTTGCGCGGCCGACAGGGCGGCGCACTGGGCCAAATCGGTGAAGTCGCCAATGCCCCAGCTGCGCTCGGAACGCAGTGCATACATCTGTGTGGTGACGCCCCACCAGCGCGCGCCCTGGCGCAGACCTTCGGGCAACCAGCATTGCGCAGGCGCCACCAGCACACTGCGCACCTGTCCGGCCGCGCGCAGCTCGTAGTAGCCTGCCGCCAGCGTGGCGGGCAACTCGGCCACGTCGCCGTGGCCCTGGGCGCTGGGAGGGGCCTTTGGGGCATCCAGCGCGCGCAGTTCCCAGTCGGAGGGCGAGGGCAGCGCGACGGGACACGCATCACCCAGAGGGACCACTACAACGTCAGCGTGCGCGCGCGCATCCACGTAGGTGCCCATGGCGTGCAGCGCGCGCCGAAGCACGCTGGAGGCCACGTTGACTGTTTCGCCCCAGAAGCCGGTGTACTGGGTCGCAATGCCGGCGCGTTCGGCCTGGCGCAGCAGATCGGCGTCCGTCCCGCCCGCGGGGAGGGTGGTGAAGTGGGGTGCGTTCATGCAGGAGCGTCCGTGAAGGTCCATTGGGCCGACCAGGGCGCCCAGCCTTGCTGCTGGCCAGGCAACCCAGGCTCCCAGCGGTGCTGAAAGATGACCCTGCCCGTTGGTGCAGCGGGCGGACCTTGCAAGGTATCGGGGCCGAGGTTGGTTTCGAGCCATATCTGGCGGCCACCGCCATAACTCCAGCCGATGCGCAATCCGCGCTGGCCTATGCGTTCGGCTGTGTGGGCGCCTGCGAGCAGCTGCAGCGCGTGGGGTTCGAAATACTGGCGCCGGATTTCAAGGGCGCGCTGTACCAGTGCGCTGCGCTCGCGGCCGGCCGGGAGTTCGGACTGCACCCAGTCGAGGCGGCTCGCGGACCGGGTCTCTGCGGCGCAGGGGTCAGGCAAGGGGTGATCGTCGGAGGTGGCATGGCTGAATTCCCGCTGCCGCCCCGCGCGGACCGCGTCGCGCAACTCCCCCTCCCAGTTGGCGAAGTAGAGGAAGGGGGTCGTTGCGCCAAACTCGTCGCCCATGAAGACCATGGGCGCCGAGGGCGCCAGCAGCACCAGGAGCAGGGCCAGCTCGGCTGCGGGTTCGGGCACCAGCGCCGACAGCCGCTCGCCGAAGGCCCGGTTGCCCACCTGGTCGTGGTTGCCAAGGAAGTTGACCAGGGCCGCCAAGGGAACCTGCGCATCAGCATGCGTTGC
>SDXZ01000031.1 GCA_004210805.1 Acidovorax sp. | reverse complement strand
TCCCTGCAACTGGAGCCCCGCTTGAATAATCAGTGGTTTTCAAAAATTGCCGTGTGGCTGGTCATCGCCATGGTGTTGTTCACGGTGTTCAAACAGTTTGACACCCGTGCAGGCGCCAGCGCAGGCCACGTCGGCTACTCGGAATTCCTTGAGGAAGTCCGCAGCAACCGCATCAAGAGCGCAACCATCCAGGAAGGCCAAGGCGGCACTGAGATCGTGGCCGTCACCAACGACGACCGCAAGATCCGCACAACCGCCACCTACCTCGACCGTGGCCTGGTGGGCGACCTCATCAACAACAACGTCAAGTTCGACGTCAAGCCCCGCGAAGAAGGCTCTTTGCTGATGACCTTGCTGGTCAGCTGGGGCCCCATGCTGCTGTTGATCGGCGTGTGGGTGTACTTCATGCGCCAGATGCAGGGCGGCGGTAAGGGTGGCGCGTTCAGCTTTGGCAAGAGCAAGGCGCGCATGCTCGACGAGAACACCAACCAGGTCACTTTTGCGGATGTGGCGGGTTGCGACGAGGCGAAGGAAGAAGTGAAGGAAGTCGTGGACTTCCTCAAGGACCCGCAGAAGTTCCAGAAGCTTGGTGGCCGCATTCCCCGTGGTTTGCTGCTGGTCGGCCCTCCCGGTACCGGCAAGACCCTGCTGGCCAAGTCCATCGCCGGCGAAGCCAAGGTGCCGTTCTTCAGCATCTCGGGCTCGGACTTCGTGGAAATGTTCGTCGGCGTGGGCGCGGCCCGTGTGCGCGACATGTTCGACAACGCCAAGAAAAACGCCCCCTGCATCATCTTTATCGATGAAATCGACGCAGTAGGCCGCCAGCGTGGCGCGGGCCTGGGCGGTGGCAATGACGAACGCGAACAGACCCTGAACCAGATGCTGGTCGAGATGGACGGCTTCGAGACCAACCTGGGCGTGATCGTGGTGGCTGCCACCAACCGCCCGGACATCCTGGATGCTGCCTTGCTGCGCCCCGGCCGTTTTGACCGCCAGGTGTATGTGACGCTGCCCGACATTCGCGGCCGTGAGCAGATTCTGAACGTCCACATGCGCAAGATCCCGGTGGGCCAGGACGTGGCCCCAGGCATCATCGCCCGCGGCACGCCCGGCATGAGCGGCGCCGACCTGGCCAACCTCTGCAACGAGGCTGCCCTGATGGCTGCGCGCCGCAACGCGCGCACCGTGGAAATGCAGGATTTCGAGAAAGCCAAGGACAAGATCCTCATGGGCCCCGAGCGCAAGAGCATGGTCATGCCCGAAGAAGAGCGCCGCAACACGGCCTACCACGAGTCGGGCCATGCGCTGATCGGCAAGATGCTGCCCAAGTGCGACCCGGTCCACAAGGTCACCATCATCCCCCGCGGCCGTGCCCTGGGCGTGACGATGAGCCTGCCCGCGCAGGACCGCTACAGCTACGACCGCGAATACATGCTCAACCAGATCAGCATGCTGTTTGGGGGACGCATTGCCGAAGAAGTGTTCATGAACCAGATGACCACCGGCGCCAGCAACGACTTCGAGCGTGCCACGCACATTGCTCGCGACATGGTCACGCGCTATGGCATGACGGATGCTCTGGGCCCGATGGTCTATGCCGAGAACGAGGGCGAAGTGTTCCTGGGCCGTTCGGTCACCAAGACCACCACCATGAGCGAGCAGACCATGGAAAAGGTGGACATGGAAGTGCGCCGCATCATCGACGAGCAGTACAACCTGGCCCGCCGCCTCATCGAGGACAACAGCGACAAGATGCACGCCATGGCCAAGGCCTTGCTCGAGTGGGAAACCATCGACTCGGAACAGCTGGACGACATCATGGCCGGCAAGGAGCCCCGTCCGCCGAAGGACTGGACACCGCGGACCCCTCCCTCCTCGGGTGGCGACAACTCCAGCGGCGGTACCCCTGCCGTGGCAACGGACACCGCGCCTTCGGCTGCCTGAAGGCGGCGGGGCGTTTCCAACCGCTGAAACGGGGCCTTGTGCCCCGTTTTTCGTGGTGTTGTGCCGGGGTTCACTGACTGATGTTGCTAGTTCAGCTCTTGCAGTTCTAGCTCCGGTTCTGGTCAGGCCGTTCCAGCACCTTTCTGCCTTTCCCCGCTTGGCATCTTCGGGCACCGTTTTCACCCTTCCTCCGACCGATTCATGATCTGGCAGACCTCCCGCTTCGCCATCGACCTCGCCCGCCCGCAGGTCATGGGGATCGTCAATGTCACACCGGATTCGTTTTCCGACGGTGGGCACCATGGCTCTGCGCTGGCTGCCTTGCGTCACTGCGAACAGCTGCTCAAGGAAGGCGCGGACATCCTGGACATCGGGGGCGAATCGACGCGGCCTGGCAGCCCGGCGGTGCCGCTCGAGCAGGAGCTGGCGCGGGTGCTTCCGCTCGTTCGGGATGCTGTTCACCTGGGGGTGCCCATTTCGGTGGATACCTACAAGCCGGAGGTGATGCAGGCGGCGTTGGACCTGGGTGCCGACATCGTCAACGACATTTGGGCGCTGCGCCAGCCGGGCGCTGCGAAGGTGGTGGCTGCGCATCCGCGCTGCGGCGTCTGCCTGATGCACATGCACCGCGATCCACAAACGATGCAGGCGGCGCCCATGCAAGGGGATGTGTTACCGCAAGTGCTATCTTTTTTAGAGCTGTCAGCGCAGAATCTGCAAGTGCTGGGGGTCAAAAAGGATCGGATTGTCATCGACCCCGGCATAGGTTTTGGCAAAACAGTCGCGCAGAACTTTGCCTTGCTTGCGCAGCAGCGGCGACTGCGCGATGTGGGGTACCCGGTGCTGGCCGGGTGGTCGCGCAAATCGTCGCTGGGTGCGGTCACCGGGCTGGAGGTCGATCAGCGCATGGTGCCCAGTGTGGCGGCTGCCGTGCTGGCCGTGGAACGTGGCGCGTCGGTGGTGCGAGTGCATGACGTGCGCGACACCGTGGCGGCATTGAAGGTATGGGGTGCGATGCAGCAGGCCTTGGGCTGAGGCAGTGTGGCGGGTGGGGGCGCCAATCGGGGACAACCCGGCGCTGCGGGCCGCAGGATGTGGGGCGCCGAGGGGCGCGTTCAATAACCAATAACGAGAGATAGACGAGGAGACGCTCTGACATGACGCGCCAATACTTTGGAACCGATGGCATCCGCGGCACCGTGGGCCAGGCCCCGATCACGCCAGATTTTGTTTTGCGCCTGGCGCACGCCGTGGGCCGGGTGCTGCGCCGCACGGAAGAGCGCCCGACGGTGCTCATCGGCAAGGACACGCGGATCTCTGGCTACATGCTCGAAAGCGCGCTGGAATCCGGCTTCAACTCCGCGGGCGTTGATGTGGTGCTGCTGGGCCCCTTGCCCACGCCGGGGGTGGCCTATTTGACGCGCGCGCAGCGGGCCAGCCTGGGCGTGGTCATCAGCGCCAGCCACAACCCCTATCCTGACAACGGCATTAAATTTTTCAGCGCGCAGGGCACCAAGCTGCCCGACGCCTGGGAGCAAGCGGTAGAAGCTGCCGTGGCCGAGGCGCCCGTGTGGGCCGACTCGGCCAGCCTGGGCAAGGCACGGCGGCTGGACGACGCTGCCGGCCGCTACATCGAGTTCTGCAAGAGCACTTTTCCACAGGACCTCACCCTGCGTGGTCTCAAGATCGTGGTGGACGCCGCGCACGGTGCGGCCTATCAGGTGGCGCCCAAGGTGTTCCATGAGCTGGGCGCCGAGGTGCTGTCGATCGGATGCTCGCCCGATGGCCTCAATATCAACCGCGACGTGGGCGCCACACACCCCGATGCGCTGGTGCGTGCGGTTCGCGCCAACCGGGCCGATTACGGCATTGCGCTCGATGGCGATGCAGACCGGCTCCAGGTGGTGGACGCCACGGGTCGCCTTTACAACGGCGACGAGCTGCTTTACCTGATGGCCGCCGACCGCATGGGCCGCGACGAGCACGTGCCTGGGGTGGTGGGCACGCTGATGACGAACATGGCGGTGGAAGTGGCGCTGCAGGCGCGTGGCGTGAAGTTTGTGCGTGCCAAGGTGGGCGACCGCTACGTGCTGGAGGAACTGGCCCGCAATCAATGGCTGCTGGGCGGGGAGGGCTCGGGCCATTTGCTGGCGCTGGACCGCCACACCACCGGCGATGGCTTGGTGAGCGCACTCCAGGTGCTGCAGGCTTGTGTGCGCAGCGGGCGCACGGTGGCGCAATTGCTGGCCGACATCACGCTGTACCCGCAGGTGCTGCTCAACGTGCGCCTGGCGCCGGGGCAGGATTGGAAGGCCAATCGCCTCCTGGAGGAAACCACCCGCGCGGTGGAGCAGGAACTGGGCGCCACCGGCCGGGTGTTGATCCGCGCCAGCGGCACCGAGCCGCTGCTGCGGGTGATGGTGGAGGCGCGCGATGCGAAGCAGGCGAGCCTGTGTGCACAAAAGCTCGTCGACGCGGTCCGTGCCGGCTGATGGCGCCACGCGATATTTCAGCCCTTTGGCGCACCTTGCGATCCGCTGCGCTGATGCCTTTGCCTCCAGCTGGTAACTCGTGATGTCCGCCACTCCTGACGCCAACAACACCGCCGCCGCTGCCGCCACCTCTGCGGCGGCTTCGGCCACCCCCGCCATCACCGTCCGCCGGGTGGACTATGGCAATGCCCGCGAAGCCCTGGCGCTGGTCGATCTGCTCGACAGCTATGCGAAGGACGTGGCCGGTGGCGGCACACCGCTCGGCGACGATGTAAAACGCGGACTCCCGGAGGCCTTGCGCCAGCGGGCCCAGGCCTTCAGCGTGATCGCCTGGGCCGCGGATACATCGGCGCCCCACGGCGAAGTGTCGGTGGGCTTGATCAATTGCCTGGAAGGTTTTTCGACCTTTGCCTGCAGGCCGTTGGTCAACGTGCACGACGTGGTGGTAGCGCCGGGTTGGCGTGGCCACCGCATCACCCAGCGTATGCTGCAGGTGGTCGAAATATTGGCCCGCGAGCGCGGCGCCTGCAAGCTCACGCTTGAGGTTTTGTCGGGCAACCACAGCGCGTTGCGCGCGTACGAGCGCGAAGGTTTTGCGGCCTACACTTTGGACCCCAGCATGGGGCAAGCACAGTTTCTTCAGAAGGTGCTGGATAGGGCAGGGCTGCTGCCACCCGCGGCACCCTGAATCATTTCCTCAAAGGCAAGACCGTATGAAGACTTCTCTTTGCCAGATCGCAGCGATGGGCGCCGCTGCATTGGCCGCGCTGCTTGCGGCACCTGCAGCCCATGCGGGCAAGACGCTGGATGCCATCAAGGCGCGCGGGCAGGTGGTGTGTGGCGTCAACACCGGGCTGGCCGGGTTTGCCATCGCCGACGCCGGCGGCAAATGGTCGGGCCTGGACGTCGATGTGTGCCGTGCCCTTGCCGCTGCTGTGCTGGGCGATGGCCAGAAGGTCAAGTACGTGCCCCTGGATGTGCCCCAGCGATTCACCGCGTTGCAATCCGGTGAGGTAGACGTGCTGTCGCGCAACACAACGTTCTCGTTGACGCGCGATGCGTCGCTGGGCCTGCACCAGACCGCCGTGACCTACTACGACGGCCAGGGCTTCATCGTGCCCACCAAGAGCAAGATCAAGAACGTCCGCCAGCTCAAGGGGCAGACGGTGTGCGTGCAGTCGGGCACCACCACCGAGAAGAACCTGATCGACTACTCGCGTGCGAACGACCTCGATATCAAGCCCGTGATGTTCGAGAAGATTGACACGGCCACCGGTGCGTACCTGGCCGGGCGCTGCATCGCGTACACCACCGATGCCTCGGGCCTCGCGTCCTTGCGCAGCCGGGTGCCGGGTGGGGCCGCAACACACAGCATCTTGCCGGACCTCATCTCCAAAGAGCCCCTGGGGCCCCTGGTGCGGCGGGGCGATGATGAGTGGTTTGCGGTGGTCAAGTGGGTGATCTACGGCCTGGTTGAAGCCGAGGAATACGGGTTGACGCAGGCCAACGCCGACCAGCTCAAGGCCAGCAGCACCCACCCGGTGGTCCAGCGCATCCTGGGCACCTCGGAAGACACCGGCAAGCTGCTGGGGCTGGACCGCGATTGGCTGCTGCGTGCGGTCAAGACGACCGGCAACTACGGCGAGATTTTCGAGCGCAACGTGGGCCCCAAATCGGCGCTGGGGCTGCCACGTGGCCTTAACAACCTGTGGAACAAGCAGGGCCTGATGTACGCGTATCCGATTCGCTGACCTTGGCAGGGCTCGGCCCTGGCTGGGGCCATGGCGCGATGGACTGGCCCGCTGTGCCCCCATGCGATTTGCTATTAAAATAATAGCTAATAGCGCTTATGTGTCAAGCGCTGGAGCTTATTTTTACTTGTTTTTAAGCCAACGATGGTTGCCTGTAGCTGCGCACAGCGCCGCAAGAAGTCGCAGGCCCTTCCCAGGCGACCCACCGTCACCGCTCAGTGCAACTGCCGCCGCATGAAGGCCTCCAGCTCCGGCGCTGCCAGCGGCATGCTGAAGTGGTAGCCCTGCGCTTCGTCGCAGCCTTGCGCCCGCAAGAACGCCAGCTGCCCTTCGGTCTCCACGCCCTCTGCGGTGGTACGCATGCCCAGCGCCTGGGCCATGCGGATGATGGCGCTGACAATGGCGCGGTCGTTGCCGTCGTCGCCCAGGTCGCGCACGAACGACTGGTCGATCTTGAGCTTGAAGATCTGAAAGCGCTTGAGCTGGCTCAGCGATGAATAGCCGGTGCCGAAGTCGTCCATTGACATGCGCACGCCGCGCGCATGCAGCTGGTCCATGGTGGCCACTGCCGCGTGTGGGTCGTCCACGGCCACGCCTTCGGTCAGCTCCAGCTCCAGCGCATCGGGCGACAGATCGAACTCGGCCAGCATGCGGCTGACCAGCTCGGGCAACTGCGGTTCGCGGAACTGGATGGCCGACAGGTTCACCGCCATCGTGAGCCCCGGAAACCCGCCCGTGCGCCAGTCCCTGAGCTGCGCCAGCGCCGTGCGCAGCACCCACTCACCAATCTGCAGGATCTGCCCGGTGTCTTCCGCAATCGGGATGAACTCGGCGGGCGAGACGCTACCCAGCAGGGGATGCTGCCAGCGCAGCAACGCCTCCACACTGCGCACGGCGCCGTTGGTCAGGCTCATCTGCGGCTGGTAGTGCAGATGGAACTGGCCGCGCTCAAGCGCCCGGCGCAGGGCGTTTTCAAGCTGCAGCGCGCGCACGGACTGGGCCTGCATCTCGGGCGTGAAGAACTTGAAGGTGTTGCGCCCGTCGAGCTTGGCACGGTACATGGCCACGTCGGCCGACTGGGTTAGCGTGTCGAAGTCGGCGCCATCTTGCGGAAACAGCGCAATGCCCATGGACGGCGCCATCGTGAGCTCGTGGTGGTCGATCTGGTAGTGCTGGCGCGAGGCCTCCTGCAGCTTGCCGGCCACGCGCGCCGCGCCGTGAGCGTTGGCGCCGGGCAGCAGCAGGATGAATTCATCGCCCCCCAGGCGCGAGACCGTGTCCTTGTCCCGCACCACGGCGCGCAGCCGCTTGGCGATCTCCACCAACAGCGCATCGCCCACGCGGTGGCCGAGCGAATCGTTCACGTGCTTGAAGTGGTCCAGGTCCAAGAAGATAAGGGCCAGCGGTGTGTTGCCCTCTTGCGCCACGCGGATCGCCTGCTGCGCACGTTCGGACAGCAGGGTGCGGTTGGGCAGGCCGGTCAGGGCGTCGTAGTGCGCCAGCCAGTAGATGCGTTCCTGGTCGGCCTTGCGGTCGTTGATCTCGCGGTGCAGGTTGTCCACCGTCTCGCGCAGCTCGCGGGTGCGGTCCTGCACCTGCTGCTCCAGGTCCTCGTGCGCGCGCGCCAGCGCCGCCTGGGCCTGCTTGCGGTCGGTGATGTCCATCGTGATCCAGATGGCGCCCTGGGACAGGTCCGAAGGGTCGATCGACTTGCTGCGCACTTCGCAGATCACCGCGGTGCCGTCCTTGCGGCACAGCTCGATCTCACCCTCGTAGGTGCGGCCCGATGCCATCAGCGGATCGCAGCGGCGGCCCACTTCTTCCCAGGCATCGTCGCTGGCATACCAGCGTCGTGACGAGCTGCCCGCAAGCTCTCCGGGCTGGTAGCCCAGCATTTGCTCAAAGTGGTGGTTGCAACGGGTCAGGCGCCGGTCACGCAGAAAGACGATGCCCACCATGGCGCTGTCGAACAGGAGCTGCTTTTCACTCACCGCGGCGTTCAGGGCGGCCTGGGCGCGTTTGTGTTCATCGATGTCGTCGATGATCCAGATCGAGCCTTCGGTGGTGTCGTGCGGATTGATGAGCCGCCCGGTGAGGCTGCCCCAGAAGAGGCCGCCGTCGCGCCGGCGCAGGTGGCGCTCTACCCGAAAAGACTGGCCCTGGGCGAGCACCGGGTACGCCATGCGGCCCAGCTCGCGGAAGGCGTCCCGGTCCGGATAAAACGCTTCGGTGTTGAGCCCCACGAGCTGCTCGGCGCTCGCGTAGCCAAAAATGTCGGCATAGCGCTGGTTGCACCGGACCACGCTGCGCTGGCGCAGGAACACGATGCCCACACCCGCACTGTCGAGCAGGGTTTGCTGTTCGCGCAAAGCGCGCTGCAGGGGGGTATCAAGAGCGGCTCCTGAACGCTGCAATTCTGGAGGGCTGGAAGGCGCTGACATCGAGACCGGACAGGCGAATGGCCAAGCGGCCTCAAGGGTATTTGTAGCAAATTGTAGCAGTCGAGCCCTTTGCGCTTAGTTGTCGCGCTCTGCGCTGCTGTCCAGGCTTGGCGAGCGTCGGATGGTTAGCAGTTGCAATGTGCTCCGCACAGGCCTGCGCCAGAAGGTGTTCAGCGCTCGAGGTGCTCCCGCAAATACGCCTCGAATGCTGCAGCCGGAAGCGGGCGGCTGAAGTAGTAGCCCTGGCCTTCGTCACATCCCTGGGCCTGCAGGAAACGGATCTGCCCTTCGGTCTCCACCCCTTCGGCGGTGGTCTGCATGCCCAGCGCCTGCGCCATGCGGATGATGGCGCTCACGATGGCGCGGTCGTTCGGGTCTTCCTCGAGGTCGCGCACGAACGACTGGTCGATCTTGAGCTTGTAGATCTGGAAGCGCTTGAGGTAGCTCAGGGACGAGTACCCGGTGCCGAAGTCATCCATCGACAGGCGCACGCCGCGGTCGTGCAGCTGGTCCATCATGGCCAGCGCGGCCGCGGGGTCGTCCACCGCAGCGCCTTCGGTCAGTTCCAGCTCCAGCCGCCGCGCGGGCAGCCCGGCTTGTTCCAGGCACCGCGTGACCATCTCGGGCAGCTGCGGGTGCCTGAATTGAACCGCCGACACGTTGACCGAGATGGCCCGCAATGGGAGCTGCAGATCGAGCCAGCGCTTGGCGTCGGCTACCGCGGTGCGCAGCACCCATTCGCCAATGGCAACGATCATGCCGCTGCTCTCGGCCACGGGAATGAACTCTGCCGGCGACACCATCCCCAGCTCGGGGTGGCGCCAGCGCAGCAGGGCCTCCGCCCCGACCACCTGCCGGTCGGTCAGCGAAACCTGGGGCTGGTAGTGCAGCTCGAACTGTTCGCGCTCCAGCGCGCGGCGCAGCGCGTTTTCGATCAGCAGGGCGCGGGCGGTGCGTTCCTCCAGGTCGGCAGTGAAGAAACCGTAGCGGTTGCGCCCGTTCTGCTTGGCGCGGTACATGGCGGCGTCGGCGCGCTGATAGAGGGTTTCGAACGAATCCCCATCCGCGGGGTACATCGCAATGCCCACCGACAAGGTGGTGGTGAGCTCGTACGGCTCAATCTGGAAAGGCTGGGACACGGCAGTGAGCAGCCGGCCGGCCACTTCCGCGGCGCCGGCTGCCGACGTGGCGGGCAACAGCAGCAGAAATTCATCGCCGCCCAGGCGCGATACGGTGTCCTGCGGTTGCAACAATGACTGCAGCCGCTGCGCCAACGCCACCAGCAGGATGTCGCCCACCCGGTGCCCCAGCGAATCGTTGACGTTCTTGAAATGGTCGAGGTCCAGGAAGAGCATGGCCAGCGTTCCGCCACGCGCCTGCTCTTCCTTGATATAGCGCTGCGCGCGCTCGGCCAGCAGCGCGCGGTTGGGCAACTCGGTGAGTGGGTCGAAGTGGGCCAGGCGTTGAATGCGGTCCTGGGCCTCCCGCTGCTGGGTGATGTCGCGAAACAGCGTGATCGAATGGGTGACCGTGCCCCGGCCGTCGCGCACGCTGCTGACCGACAACCACTGCGGGTAGGTGGATCCGTCCTTGCGGCGGCCCCAGGCCTCGCCCTCCCAGTTGCCGTCGTGAGACAGGCGCGCGTACACGGTTTCGGGATCGAAGTCGTGGCCCGATTCGCCCACGGTAAGCAGCCTGACGGTCTGCCCTACGGCCTCGGCCTCGGTGTAGCCAGTGATGCGCGTGAAAGCGCGGTTGATGCGCACGATGGTGTGTCCCGCGTCGGCAACAACGATGGCTTCACTGCTCTGGTCGAACACCCGGGCGGTGAGCAGCAACTGTTCCTGGGACCGCTTGCGCTCCGTGATGTCGCGCGACAAAAGGATGAACCGCGGCTTGCCGCCGGGAGACGCTGCCTTGCGCGCGGCCGAAAGCTCGAACCACGTGGTGCCCACGCCGGGCAGGTCCAGCATGATCTGCCGCCCTGTGGACCAGCCCTGCGCATCGGCTTCGGCCAGCACTTCCATGACCGACATGGCAGCCAGGGCGGGCATCACCTCTGTCACGTTGCGCCCGACCAAGGTGTCGGCCGGTGCCAGCAGCAATTCGGCCCGCTGGCTGTGGACGCTGCAGTAGCGGCCATCCTGGTCCAGCTCGAACAGCGGGTCCGGGATTGCGTCGATGGTGGCGTGCAGTTGCTCCTGCGTGGCCTGGATCTCGGAGGTGCGTTGGGCGACTTGGTAAGCCAGCCCGCGTTCATGGGCCTTCAATTCGAAAAGCAGCCGGGCCAGATAGGTCATCATCAAAGCGAACAGCAGGCCCAGCCCACAGCGCATGGCCAGCACGCCTGGGTCGCCCCAGCCGTTGATGGGCATGAGGCTCAGCGTCCATTGCCCATTGGGCAGGGTCAGGGGCCGGCTCACGGCGTCTGCGCTTGGCGGTGGCGTCGATGATGAAATGGTCTGCTGCTCGCCGGTATCGGGCCGCACGCGCCACAGCCGGTAGTGGTATCCGCGCACGGTGAGCTGCGGCAGGCGCGCGGCGGCCAGCACGTCAGGCAGCCGGATGGTGACGTAGGTGAACCCCCAGAAGACGCGCTGCCCGAGCGCATCGTCCAGATAGACGGGCTGGCGTCCCACGACCCCCAGGCCCCCTTGCACCAGTTCCATCGGGCCAGCCAGGGTGAGCCGCCCCGATTCCCGGGCCCGGGCAGATTCCGGCCCTTGCCGAGTGTCGTTGAGCTGGTCGAAGCCGATGGAGTTTTCGTTGCCCTTGCGCGGCACCACGTGGCGGATCACCCCTTGGGGCGACAGCCCCATGGCGGCGATGCCAGGGTAGAACGGCAGCATCTGGGTGCCGATCTCTTCGAACTGCGTCACCTGGCCCTGGCCCTGCCGCACCAGCGCGACCAGGGCGTTGTTGGCAGATAGCGCCAGCTCGATGGCTCGCTGCAGGGCCTGTGCATGGTCGCCCGCCATGTCGGCCACCTGCGTCTGTTGCTGTGCCCGCTCCTGCCGCTCAATAGCCCAGATCACCACGCCGGCACAGGCGGCCGCCAGGAAAAACACGACCAGCGAGCCCTTCAGAGGGCTTTGGAAGCGGGGTGAAGCAGAGGCTGGCACGGTGCGGGTTCCTCAGCCAATTATGCAGGCCCGGCCTTGCGCGCGGGAGGCTCTGGGCAGGGATCTGTTGTCACGGCGCTGACACGCTGTCGACATGGCGATGTCACGCGCCAAACCCACACTCCGGCGCAAGGGAAGCGGTTCCCGCCCCACGGCTGGGACTCCAGCTGAACCCGCCTGAACAAGGAGATGTTGCACCATGAATGAACTGCCCAGCCTGACGCCACTCATGTCTCCCGAAATTGTCCCCGGGCGGGCGCTTCATCGCATGGGGGAAAGCCCGGTGGCAACACTGTCGGCCCCTGCGCGCGGTGCCATTGAAGTGAGCTGGGCCCGGCACCAGGACGAGGTGCGCCAGGCGCAGCGGTTGCGGTTCGACGTGTTTGCTGCGGAGATGGGCGCTCGATTGACGACCCCCATCCCCGGCCATGACGTGGACCTGTTCGACGACTATTGCGAGCACCTGCTGGTGCGCGACGCCCAGAGCCGGCAAGTCATTGGGACTTACCGCGTGCTCACACCGGCGCAGGCGCGGCGCGTGGGCAGCACCTACAGCGACACCGAGTTCGACCTGACCCGCCTGCGGTCGCTGCGCCCGCGCATGGTAGAGCTGGGCCGAAGCTGCGTGCACCCAGACCACCGCCATGGCGGCGTGATCATGGCCCTGTGGAGTGCTCTGGCCGACTTCATGGTCCGCAACCAACTCGACACCATGATTGGCTGTGCAAGCATCCCGATGCTGTACAACGGCGTGGTCAGCGGCGATGCCGCAGCCAGCATCTGGCAGCAGGTGCGCAAGACGCATCTGGCACCCATTGAATACCACGTGTTGCCACGGTTGCCGTTGCCTGTCGAGCACCTCGACGGTTCGATCGTTGTGGAGCCTCCTGCACTTATCAAAGGCTATTTGCGCCTGGGTGCCCGGGTGCTGGGCGCACCGGCCTGGGACCCCGACTTCAACACTGCGGACCTGCCCATGCTCATGCGGCTGGCCGACCTGCATCCCCGCTACCGCAAGCATTTTCTGGGGGCCTGATGCGCGCCGCGTTCGATGCCCTCGGACCCTGGATGTCAGATGCCCTGGGCCCCGAGGACACCATGGCGCAGCCGTCGGCTCCGACAGCGGGACAGCGCCAGTACCGCGCGGTTTTCATCTCGGACCTTCACCTGGGAACGCCTGGCTGCCAGGCTGAAGCCCTGCTCGATTTTCTGAAGCACCACCCCAGCGACTACCTTTACTTGGTGGGCGACATCGTCGATGGCTGGCAGCTGCGCCGCCGCTGGTTCTGGCCCCAGGCCCACAACGACGTGGTGCAAAAGCTGCTGAGGCGCGCGCGCAAGGGGTGCCGTGTGGTGTTTGTGCCGGGCAACCATGACGAGTTCGCCCGCGCGTTCGTTGGGCATTCCTTCGGAGGTATCGAGGTGGCGTCTGACACCGTGCACACCACGGCCGACGGGCGCCACCTGTGGGTGACACACGGCGATCATTTTGACGGCGTGATCCAGTGCGCCAAGTGGCTGGCGTACCTGGGTGACAACCTCTATGAGTTCACGCTCAAGCTCAATCGCCATCTCAACACCTTGCGGGCGCGCATGGGGCTGCCGTACTGGTCACTGTCGGCCTACTTGAAAGGCAAGGTAAAAACAGCGCTCAATTACGTGACCGACTTCGAAGTGGCGGTGGCGGCCGAGGCCCGGCGCCGGGGCCACGACGGTGTGGTTTGCGGACACATCCACCGCGCGGAGATGCGGGAGATAGGCGGCACGCTTTATTGCAACGACGGTGACTGGGTGGAGAGCCGCACAGCTTTGGTCGAGCACCTGGACGGCCGCCTGGAGCTGCTTCAATGGCATCCGTCAGCGGGTTCCGGCACGGCCTCTCGCATCGCGGCGGAGGTGCTGGCATGAGGATCGCGCTGCTGACTGATGCCTGGCAGCCCCAGGTCAATGGTGTTGTCACCACGCTGCTGGAACTGGTGCGCGAGCTTGAAGCCCTCGGGCACGAGGTGCAGGTCGTGCAGCCCGGCCAGTTCGCCACGCGGCCTTGCCCCGGTTACGCCGGCATCGAGCTGGCAGTTCGCCCGGCGAAAAAGGTGGCTGAGTTGCTCGATGAAATGAAGCCCGACGCCATTCACCTCGCCACCGAAGGGCCCATCGGCTGGGCTGGCCGCGGCTACTGCCTGCGCAAGGGCCTCGCTTTCACCACAGCATTCCACACGCGATTTCCTGAGATTCTGAACGCCGCAGTGCGCGTCCCCCTCACGTGGGGCTACGCGCTGTTCCGGCATTTCCACCGTCCATCCTCTGGCGTCATGGTGCCGACGCAAGGCGTTCTGCAAATGCTGGCAGGGCGGGGTTTTCGCAACCTGCGGCTGTGGACGCATGGTGTGGACACGCAGGCCTTTCCGTTCCATGGAGAGGTCACGCACAGCCCTCTCACGGGGACGCTGGCCCATCCTGTCGCGCTGTACGTGGGGCGCGTTTCTTACGAGAAGAACATCGAGGCGTTCTTGCAGATGGACATGCCAGGCACCAAGGTCGTGTGCGGGGTAGGGCCCCTGGAGGCGCGATTGAAGGCGCGCTACCCGCAGGTGCGCTGGCTGGGCATTCTGGACCGCGCTGCATTGGCGCAGGTCTACGCGGCGGCGGATGTGTTCGTGTTCCCGAGCCGGTCCGAAACATTTGGCTTGGTGATGCTGGAGGCGATGGCCTGTGGCACACCGGTTGCGGCGTTTCCGGTCGAGGGGCCCATGGAAGTCCTTGGGGCTCACACCGGCCAGTCGCCCCAAGGCGGCGTGCTGCACGACAACCTGCTCCTCGCGAGCCAGCAGGCGTTGGCTGTGCCCCGCTGTGAGGCGCGTTCACGGGCGCTGGATTTCACCTGGGCGCATGCATCACGCCTGTTTGAGCAATATCTTGTCCCTGCGCGCTCAGGTGGTGTGACGGCTCAGGTTTCTGTCACAAAATCTGTCACATCATTGTCATCTGAGCGTTAAATACTGCGGTGATTCTGGACTTGCCGCGTTTGCTTACCTCATGCTGCCTTTGCCTTCCGACGTTGCTGCTGCGATGCGACCTGACAATGAATCGGGTGCGGCCGACGTACCCTCTTCGGTGTCACAAGACAGTGGGGGTAGGGGGGCGACCGCGGTAACCGCTAGCTCCGCGATGCCGGTGTTCCTCGATAGAGACCACAGCATCCTGGCCTTCAACGAGCGTGTGCTGGATTGGGCGGTGCGCCGTGACGTCCCCCTGCTCGAGCGCCTGCGCTACCTGTGTATCGTTTCGTCAAACCTGGATGAGTTCTTTGAGGTCCGTGCTGCGCCGCATATCACTGCGGCGCAGAAGGGTGAAACGCAAGGCCGCTACTCCACGGCATCCTTCGAGGCGGTGTCGACCAAGGTTCACGAGCTGGTGGAGCGCCAATACGCGCTGTACAACGACGCTCTGGTGCCTGCTTTTGCGCAGCACGGTATCCGCATCGTGGGGTATGGGGAGCGGTCTGCGGCTCAGACCCGTTGGGTCCACGAATACTTCATGGATGAGGTCCGGCCGCTTCTGATCCCGATTGGGCTGGACCCGGCCCATCCCTTTCCACAGGTCGCGAACAAATCGCTCAACTTCATCGTCCGCTTGAAGGGGCATGACGCCTTTGGCCGCGAAAACGAAATTGCCATCGTCAAGGTTCCGCGTGCCTTGCCGCGGCTGGTCCGCATCCCAGAGCGCGTGGCCCCCGGGCAAAAGCTGTTTGTGAGCCTGTCCAGCATTGTCCGGGCACATCTCGCGGACTTGTTCCCGGGCCGGGAGGTGACGGAGTTTTCGCAGTTCCGGGTCACACGGCACTCGGATCTGGCGCTGGACGAGGAAGACGTGCGCAACCTGCGCACTGCCTTGCGCCAGGGCCTGCAACACCGGCACTACGGGCAGGCGGTGCGCCTGGAGGTTGCTTCCGGGTGCTCGCAGTTCCTGTCGGATTTCTTGCTGGCGCAGTTTGGCTTGCCGTCGGCCGCCCTGTACCGCGTGCAAGGGCCGGTAAATCTTGTGCGCCTTACCCAACTGGTGGATTTGGTGAATGCGCCCGAGCTGCTGTTCCCGCCATGGAATTCGGCCTGGCCACGCCAGTTGCAGCCCGGGATGCCCATCATGGAGCAACTGAGGCGGCGCGATGTGCTGATCCATCAGCCCTTCGAGAGCTTTGACGGGCTGCTCGCGTTCCTGCGCGAGGCGGTCAACGATCCCGACGTGCTGGTCATCAAACAAACCATCTACCGCACGGGGTCTGATTCCGAGCTCATGACCCTTCTGACCGAGGCGGTGCGCCGTGGCAAGGAGGTGATGACGGTCGTGGAGCTCAAGGCGCGTTTTGATGAAGAGGCGAACATCAATTGGGCCGAAGCGTTGGAAGCCATCGGTGCGCAGGTGGTGTATGGGGTGGTGGGGCTCAAGACCCACGCCAAGATGCTGTTGGTCACCCGCAGGGAGGGGAGTCGGCTTCGGCGCTACGGCCACCTTTCTACCGGCAACTACAACATG
This sequence comes from Acidovorax sp., assembly GCA_004210805.1. Lineage (GTDB taxonomy): Bacteria > Pseudomonadota > Gammaproteobacteria > Burkholderiales > Burkholderiaceae_C > Acidovorax. The sequence goes on along the minus strand of SDXZ01000031.1, from coordinate 14,032 downwards.
CGCACTGCCAGGCTGTACACGGACCTGAGCTACCTCACGGCGGACGAGGACACAACGGCCGACATGGACGGCGTCTTCAACCACCTGGCCAGCCAGAACCGGCCGCCCCGGTTGCGCAAGCTCATGTTGGCGCCTTTCCATCTGCACCGCCGCATGCTGGAGAAAATCGAGCAGGTGGGGCTGGCGGCCAGCCGGGGAGAGGAGGCGCGTATCGTCGCCAAGATGAACGCGCTTACCGATGAAGCCCTCATCCGTGCGCTGATCCTGGCCGGGGAGCGGGGGGCGCGCATCGACCTCATCGTGCGCGGCGCCTGCATGCTGCCCGCGCAGGTGCCGGGTAGCACCGACAACATTCGGGTGCGCTCGGTCATCGGTCGCTTTCTTGAGCATACCCGGGTCTTCTACTTCCTGGCTGGGGAGCAGGAGGATGTGTACCTCTCCAGTGCCGACTGGATGAACCGCAACATGATGCGCCGCGTCGAGCTCGCTTGGCCCGTCACTGATCCTGGGCTGCGCCAACAGATCGTGGACGAGTGCCTGGTGGCCTATCTGCATGACAACCGCGACGCGTGGACGCTGAATGCCGACGGGCGCTACGAACGCGCACCACACCCTACGGACGGTCTGGGCGCGCAGGATGCGCTGATGGTGCGGTATGGCCCCGCTTCCCCCACTGCCTCCAACGGGGCCGCCGAGCAAGGAGCCGCATGATGGACCTCATTCTGTGGCGGCACGCGGAGGCGGAAGACCCACAAGAAGGGTGCGACGACCTCGCGCGGCCCTTGACGGCGCGTGGTGAAAAGCAAGCTGCCCGGGTCGCTGCATGGCTGGACCGGCAGCTGCCCGAGGGCCTGCGTGTGCTGGTGAGCCCGGCGCGCCGCACGGAGCAGACGGCGAACGCATTGGGCCGCAAATTCAAGCTGCGGGCCGAGTTGTTGCCCGGTGGAACGCCACAGGAATTGCTCGAGCTTGCGCAGTGGCCGCGCGCTAAAGGCACGGTTTTGGTTGTGGGCCATCAGCCGGTGCTGGGCCAGACCATTGCGCAACTGCTGGGGCTGCAAGCATCGGAATGTTCGGTGCGCAAGGGCGCTGTGTGGTGGCTGCGCCAGAGGCAGCGGCTGGAGGAGAGCGAAACGGTGCTCCTCACCGTCCAGTCGCCGGACCTGCTGTAGAGCGGGCTTAAGGCCGAGAAGCTGCTGTGTGCTTCTCGCTCGGCCAATCACTTGCGGCTGGCTTTGGCAGCTGGCTTGGCACTATTGGCCGGAACCGGCGCTGCGGCTGCCACCTCTGCTTTGGGGCGCCCCGTCTTGATGGATGGAACCGCCTGCAAGGCGGCGCGCAGCGCGCTGTCGGGCATGGCGGCGAGCACTTTGAGACCTGCGCGCAGAAGTTCGCTCTTCTTCACTGGTTGGGCCAGTGCCGCTGAGCGCTGCTTCAATGTCTCGATGACGGCGTATTCATCTTTGGGGATGGTGAAGCTGTCGCGCACCAGCTTGGGCTTCTTCGGCTTGAGGTCTTTGGTGCTCTCGACCAGCGCAGCCTTGACCGGCTTGGCGACTTTGGGCGCGGCTTTCTTTTGAGCAGCGGGACGGGATGGTTTCGCGGTCTTCACGGCAGCCTTTACCGGGGCCTTTGTGGATACCTTCGCGGTTTGTTTTGGCGCCACTGCTGCCGCTTTGGCGGGTTTGGATGCGGGTGCTGGAACGGCGGAATTTGCTGAAAGCACAGTGCTGGTCGTGGTCATGATGTGATTAAATAAAACGGTATAAACAGTTTATACCGTTTCTGCACTCAAGACAGCCCGACGACCAATTCCCATGGCGTCTTCTGCCAGGCCTGCGCTTCCTCACGCAGAAGGTGGGCCGATTGCGGGTAGGCGACGGCCCAGCCCGCACGTGCCGCAAGGTGAAAGCGCTGGCCGTCCTGCTTGAGCGTCAGGCCCGCGGTGTCCGGGTCGCGCCGTGCATGGCACAGGGCCACTGCCAAGCGCAGGCTCAGCAGTTGGAGTGCAAACATCGGGTCCTCCAGATCAGCATCGATCTTTCTAACCTTGCCGCGTTGGCCTTGTACAAGGATGCCCAGCCGGTGCAATTCGGGTACCGCAAAGCCGGCAGCATCCGTGTTTTCCAGGATGTAGGCACCATGGCGGTGGTAGTCGCTGTGTGAAATGAGGCAGCCAATCTCGTGCAAGCGAGCCGCCCAGTCCACCTTTCTCGCTGCGCGTTCGCTGCCTGCGGGAGCTGCTTGGTCAAACAGGGCGCACGCTGTGCGCGCCACGCGTTCGGCGTGTTCGGGGTCGACGCCAAAACGCTGCATCAGGCCGTTCACGGTAGTGGTGCGCAAATCGGTGCCCGGCTGTTCGCGGTCCAACAGGTCGTACAGGGCGCCTTGCCGCAGGGCGCCTTGCGCTACCTGCATCTGGTCGATCTCAAGAAGATCGAACACGGCCCGCAAGATGCTGATGCCACCCCCGATGACGGCGCGGCGCTCTTCCTTGAGTCCCTCTACGCGCAGGCGGTCGGTGGTTTGTGCGCGCAAGAGCCGCTCGTGCAACCACTGCAGTCCCTCCCGGGTAATAACTCCCGCTGGGCCGCCGGCGGCTTCCAGAATATCGCCCACCGCCCCGGCGGTCCCCGAAGAGCCATAGGCAACCTCCCAGGCATCTGGCCGAAATGTTTCCAGTGCTTCGTCAAGTACCGCCTTGGCCGCAATCTCGGCGGCCATCAATGCGCTGGCGGTGAACTCGCCCTTTGGGAAATAGCGCTGCGACCAAGCCACGCTACCGACGCGGAAAGAGGCTACGGCGTGCGGCGTGAACTGCTGCCCCAGGATGAGCTCGGTTGAGCGCCCGCCGATGTCAATCACCAAGCGGCGCTCGTCGGACTGGGGCAACAGCCGGGCCACGCCCTGATAGATGAGGCGGGCTTCTTCGGGGCCAGAGACCACGTCGATGGGGTAGCCCAGCACTTCGCTGCCGCGCGACAAGAATTCTTCTCGATTGCGTGCTTCACGCAGGGTCTGCGTGGCCACTGCGCGAACATGGGCTCTCGGAAAGCCGGAGAGTCGTTCACCAAACCGCGCTAGGCAAGCCCAGCCACGCTCCATAGCTTCGCGTGTCAGGTTCCTGTCTTCATCCAGGCCATTGCCCTGGCGCACGGTTTCCTTCAGGTATTCCACCCTCTGGATGTGTCCGAACTCGTAGCGCCCGATTTCAAGGCGAAAACTGTTGGAGCCGAGGTCGACCGCGGCGAGGCGTGTGCCGTTCTGCATGTTGTTCTTGGTAGGGAGCTTCGACCGGCATCCTACCGCGTGCTGCGGAGGATCAATCGCACGGTGCGCACACGGGAGAGGAGCGAAGGCCGGCCAGCGACCGACCAGTGTGTGCCTGTTCTGTGACAGGTTGGTGACGCTGCCCCAGAGCAATTCTCCCTCTGTGGCGGTTCGATGAATGGGTGATTTTTGTCACCGGATTGTCATGTTGCCCGCCTAAAGTTCACGCTGTTCCTGTTAACCCTAGCTCCAAGGTCATTTCATGAAACGCACTTTCCTCAAATCCGTTGCAGTCGCGCTGGCCACCCTGGCGGTCGGCAGTGCCTTTGCAGCGGACATCACCGGCGCTGGCGCCACCTTTCCGTTCCCCATGTATGCCAAGTGGGCTGAAGCCTACAAGAAAGAAACCGGCACCGGCCTGAACTACCAGTCCATCGGCTCCTCCGGCGGCATCCGCCAGATTCGCGCCAAGACGGTCATATTTGGCGCCACCGACGCTCCTGTATCGGGCGCCGACCTCGACAAGGACGGCATGGTGCAGTTTCCCGCCATCATTGGCGGCACGGTACCTGTGATCAACCTGGATGGCTTCAAGCCCGGCGAACTGCGCGTCACTGGCCCTGTGCTGGCCGATGTGTTCCTCGGCAAGATCGCCAAGTGGAACGACGCCAAGCTGGCAGCTTTGAACCCCGGTAAGACTTTGCCAGACCAGAACATCACCGTGGTGCACCGCGCTGACGGCTCTGGCACCACCTTCAACTGGACGGACTACCTGTCGGCCGTGAGCAAGGAATGGGCTGATTCCGTGGGCAAGGGCGCTGCCGTCAAGTGGCCTGCTGCCTCGTCGGTGGGTGGCAAGGGCAACGAAGGCGTAGCCGCCAACGTGTCCCGCGTGAAGGGCTCCATCGGCTACGTTGAGTACGCCTATGTGAAGAAGAACAACATGAACTTCCTGCAGCTGCAAAACGCTGACGGCAAGTACGTGAGCCCGGACGATAAGACGTTTGCGGCCGCCGCTGCCAGCGCGGACTGGTTCAGTGTCCCCGGCATGGGCATCTCGATGGTGAACGCCAAGGGCGCCGAGAGCTGGCCTGTCAGCACCGCGTCCTTCATCCTGATGTACAAGGACCCCGCCGACAAAGCCCAATCGGCCGAAGTGCTGAAGTTCTTTGAATGGGCGTTCAAGAACGGCAAGGCCATGGCCACCGAACTGGACTATGTGCCACTGCCCGACAGCCTGACCGCCGAGATTCGGGCCAAGGTCTGGTCGCAGATCAAGAAGTAATCCAACAAAAAAGCAGTCTGCCCCAAAATAGCGCCCATCGGCCGGCCGGTCTGGTCGATGGGCGCTGGTTTGTGGGGCCTCCAGAAGCCAGATGGGAGTCAACATGAGCGTGGGAACCACCATGAGTTCGCAACCCGTGTCCGTCAATAAAGTGACGGGCGCCCCCACAGAGTCCATGGTCTCGATTGCCAAGCGGCAACGCCTGCAGGACATCTTTTTCCATCGGCTGACCCAAAGCCTCTCGCTGCTGGTACTGGCAGCGTTGCTGGGCATCATCGTTTCGCTCTTTGTCTACGCGTGGCCCACATTCCACAAGTTCGGCGCCCAGTTCATCTGGCGTGTCGAATGGGACATCATCAATGAAGAATTTGGTGCCGCGATTGCCATCGTCGGCACCCTGGCAAGCGCGGGCATTGCGCTGTTGATTGCGGTGCCTCTGGCCTTTGGTATTGCACTTTTCCTCACCGAAACTTGCCCCGTGTGGCTGCGCCGTCCACTGGGCACCGCAGTGGAGCTGCTGGCGGCCGTGCCGTCCATCATCTACGGCATGTTCGGTCTGTTTGTGTTTGCCCCGCTGTTTGCAGACTACTTCCAGATGCCGGTGCAAAAGTTGCTCGGCTCCATGCCGCTGGTGGGCTTTCTGTTTGGCGGGAGCACCAATGGCTTTGGCATCCTGGCCGCGGGCATTGTGCTGGCGTTCATGGTGCTGCCATTCGTGGCGGCTGTGATGCGCGATGTGTTTGAGATCGTGCCCCCCATCCTGCGCGAATCGGCCTACGGCCTCGGTTGCACGACCTGGGAAGTGGTGCGCCGCGTCGTGCTGCCGTATACACAAAAGGGTGTGATCGGCGGCGTCATGCTGGGCCTGGGGCGCGCGCTGGGCGAGACCATGGCGGTGACGTTCGTGATCGGCAATGCCAACCGCATGCCCACCTCGCTGTTCTCCCCGGGCACCTCGATTGCCTCCACGTTGGCCAATGAGTTTGGCGAGGCGGCGGACTTCCACCTCTCCACGCTTTTCGCCCTGGGCTTTCTGCTCTTCGTGATCACCTTCGTGGTGCTGTCGGCCGCCAAGATCATGCTGCTGCGCGCCGAGAAGGCCAAGGGCCTCTGATGCAAACCATGAAACAACGCTTCTGAGAACCGCTCCATGGAATTCAACCAACAACTCTACAAAAAGCGCCAGCGTTCCAACGCCATCGGTCTGACCCTGTCCCTGGGTGCGATGGTGCTGGGCCTGTTCGTGCTGCTCTGGATCCTGAGCGTGCTGCTGTCCAACGGGTTTGCCGCGCTGGACTGGAACATGTTCACGCAGTCGACCCCGGCCCCAGGCTCCGAAGGCGGCGGTCTGGCCAACGCCATCGTGGGCAGCCTGATGATGGTCGGTTTCACCGTGCTGGTGTCCACACCGATCGGCGTGCTGGCGGGGGTGTATCTGGCGGAGTACAGCGGCCAGAGCAAGACGGCCGAGCTGACCCGCTTCGTCACCGACATCATGTTGTCGGCACCATCCATCGTGCTGGGGCTCTTTGTGTACGCGATTGCCGTGGCCACAGTGGGCAACTTCTCCGGCTGGGCCGGCAGTCTGGCGCTGTCACTGATTGCCGTGCCGGTCGTGGTGCGCACCACCGAGAACATGCTGCGCCTGGTGCCCGGCAGCCTGCGCGAAGCGGCCTTCGCCCTCGGCGCACCGCGTTGGAAGGTCTCCATCATGGTGACCTTGCGCGCAGCGCGCAGCGGCGTGATGACCGGCCTGTTGTTGGCCGTAGCACGCATCAGCGGCGAGACGGCGCCCCTGTTGTTCACCGCACTGAACAACCAGTTCTTCAGCACCAACATGAACGCCCCCATGGCCAATCTGCCCGTGGTGATCTTCCAGTTTGCGCTGAGCCCGTACGAAAACTGGGTGCGCCTGGCCTGGGGTGGCGCACTGCTCATCACACTGTCGGTGCTGATCCTCAACGTCGTGGCGCGGGTGTTCCTGCGCGAGAAGACCCGCGGCTGATCCGTCTGCACAGACACGCAGACACGCCCCCCGACATCTCCATTTTCAGGATTTGACAATGAACGCCACCGCTACCGCCACTGCCAGCAAAAACGCGCTGGAACTGCGCAATCTGAGTTTCTTCTACGGCAAGTTCCAAGGCCTGCGCAACGTCAGCCTCAACATCGCAGAGCACAAGGTCACCGCTTTCATCGGCCCTTCGGGCTGCGGCAAGTCGACCCTGCTGCGGACGCTCAACCGTATGTACAGCCTGTACCCCGGCCAGCGGGCCGAGGGCAAGATCAACTTCTACGGCCAGGACATCCTGGATGCCAAGCAAGACATCAACCTGCTGCGCGCGCGCATCGGCATGGTGTTCCAGAAGCCCACGCCGTTTCCCATGTCCATCTACGACAACATTGCGTTTGGCGTAAAGCTCTACGAGAGCCTCAGCAAGAGCGAGATGGACGACCGCGTGGAATGGGCACTGTCCAAGGCGGCGCTGTGGACTGAAGTCAAGGACAAGCTGCACCAGAGCGGCCTGTCGCTGTCCGGCGGCCAGCAGCAGCGCCTGTGCATTGCGCGCAGCGTGGCGGTCAAGCCTTCTGTGCTGCTGCTCGACGAGCCCACCTCGGCGTTGGACCCGCTGTCCACTGCCAAGATCGAAGAGCTGATCGACGAGCTCAAGCACGACTACACGATTGCCATCGTGACCCACAACATGCAGCAGGCCGCACGCTGCAGCGACTACACCGCCTACATGTACCTGGGCGAGATGATCGAGTTCGGTGCCACCGAACAGATCTTCTTCAAGCCCGAGCGCAAGGAAACCGAAGACTACATTACCGGCCGGTTCGGCTAAGGAGACAGCAGATGCCCGATAAACATCTTTCGTCCCAGTTCGACAGCGAACTCAACAGCGTCTCGGCGCGCGTCATGGAAATGGGCGGCCTGGTGGAATCACAGATCCGCCAAGCCGTGTATGCCCTGTCCCAGTTCAGCCTGGAGGCCGTGGAGACCGTGGCCTCGATGGAGACCCGCATCAACGCGATGGAGGTCGAGATCGACCAGGAGCTGTCCTCGATCATTGCCCGCCGCCAGCCCACAGCGCGCGACCTGCGCCTGTTGCTGGCGTTCTCCAAGGCCACGGCCAACCTCGAGCGCATGGGCGATGAGGCCAACAAGATGGCACGCATGGTGCGGTCCATCATTGAAAGCGGAGCGCCGCGTTCGCTGCCGTCGAGCGACCTGCGCGTGGCCTCTGAATTGGCTTCCGGCCTGCTGCGCAAGACGCTGGATGCGTTCGCGCGGCTGGACGTGAAGGCTGCTGTCGCCATCCTCAAAGAAGACGACCTCATCGACAGGGAGTTTGATGGCTTCGTGCGCAAGCTGGTCACCTACATGATGGAAGACCCGCGCACGATCTCGCCCAGCCTGGACCTGTTGTTCCTAGCCAAGGCCATCGAGCGCATCGGCGACCACTCAAAGAACGTGGCCGAGCTGATCATCTATCTGGTCAAGGGCAAGGATGTGCGCCACACTGCCCTCGACGAGATCGAGTCGGCCGTGCTGTAAGAAAGGGCTGTGGCAACACCATGACAGAACTCACCCCCACGCTCCGCCGCTGCGCGGGTCGATGCCCCCTGAAGGGGGCGTTTTCTCATCTCGGGGCGGCCCGGTGATGAGAAAACTCCCACGCGTTCTCATCGTTGAGGACGAACCGGCAATTGCCGAGCTGATTGCCGTCAATCTGCGGCACAACGGATTCCAGCCCTTCTGGGCCGAAGACGGCGACTCAGCGCAGCGCGAGCTCGATGCTGTGCTGCCGGACGTCATCCTGCTGGACTGGATGCTGCCCGGCCAAAGCGGCCTGTCGCTGGCACGCAAATGGCGTGCGGACAGCCGCACCAAGCCCATCCCCATCCTCATGCTCACGGCGCGGGGCGATGAGCCCGACAAGATCGCCGGGCTGGATGCGGGTGCGGACGACTACATCACCAAGCCCTTTTCCACGCAAGAACTGCTGGCCCGCATTCGCGCCGTGCTGCGCCGCCGTGCGCCAGAGCAGGTGAGCGACAGCGTAACGATTGGCGAGCTGATCCTGGATGCCGGGACCTACCGGGTAACCTTCCAAGGGCAGCCCCTCAAGGTGGGCCCCACCGAGTTCAAGCTGCTGCACTTCCTCATGAAACACGCCGAGCGGGTGCACAGCCGGTCGCAGTTGCTCGACAAAGTATGGGGCGACCATGTTTTCATTGAAGAGCGCACTGTGGATGTACACGTCAAGCGCCTGCGCGAGGCCTTGGGCGCAGCCTCGGTGATGGTGGAGACGGTTCGGGGCGCGGGCTATAGGCTCACCGCACAGCCGCAAGTCCAGCCGCAGGTGCAGCTGCAGGCCTGAGCTGTCTGGCCGGTGTTTTGACAGGGGGCGCACGCGTTGCGCCCTTGGTTTTTTTCAGAAAGCGTTGCTGACGGGATGTTGTGGCGAATTACGTATTTCCTGCTCTGGCAGATAGCGGGCGGTAGCCTGGGCTGGTGGCAGGGCGGTGCGTGGGGTGCGGCACTGGGCGCAGCGCTGGCGGGCTGGGCCTGGTTCGTGTGGGATCTGCTGCGCGGGGTGCGCGTGTTGCGCTGGCTGCGCACGGGCGATTTGACCGACGTACCTTCGATGCGCGGCATCTGGGGAGAGGCGGCGGACCGCCCCAATGGCGTGGTGCTGCTCGATGCGCAAGGCCGCATCGAGTGGTGCAACCAGATGGCAGCCAACCAGTTCGGGTTTGATGCGCAACGCGATGTGATGCAGTCCATCGGCAATCTGGTGCGCGACCCGGAGTTCACCGCCTACTACGCGGCGCAGGACTTCGCCCATGACGTGGTGCTGGAGGGCCGCTTCAGCACCCCGTCGCGACCGGTGCGTATCTCGGTCCATCTGCATCCCTATGGCGACGGCCGCACCTTGCTGCTGTCGCGCGATGTGACGGCGCTGGAGCAGGCCGACGCCATGCGGCGCGATTTTGTCGCCAACGTATCGCACGAAATCCGAACCCCGCTCACGGTACTGACGGGTTTTGTCGAAACGCTGCAGACCTTGCCTTTGAACCCGGATGAGCGGTCGCGCTATCTGGGGATGATGGCGCAGCAGGCGTTGCGCATGCAAAGCGTAGTGCAGGACCTGCTGACCCTGTCGCGGCTTGAGGGCAGCCCCCCGCCGGGCATGGCCGAGTGGACGCCGGTGCAATCGCTCCTGCAGCGCTGCGAGGAAGAAGGGCGTGGGCTGTCTGCCTTGCTCACACAAAACCATCCTCGGCAGCATGTGATGGTCTTCCCCGAGATAGCCGCCTTGCGTGCCGAGGGTGAGATCGCCGGTGTGCCGAGCGAGCTGCAGAGTGCGCTGTCCAATCTCATCAGCAACGCCGTGCGGTACACGCCGGCGGGCGGATCGATCACCGTCACGTGGCAGCGCAAGGACGATGGCAGCGCGGTGTTTTCGGTGCAGGACACGGGGCCGGGAATCTCGCCGGAGCACATCCCGCGGCTGACGGAGCGCTTTTATCGGGTGGACCGCAGCCGGTCTCGCGAGACGGGCGGTACCGGCCTGGGGCTCGCCATCGTCAAGCACGTGCTGCAGCGCCACGGCGCCACGCTGGAGATCACGAGCGTTTTGGGCAAGGGGTCGTTGTTTTCGGTCACCTTCCCGGCCAACCGCTTGCGTGGTTTTGCGCCGCCGGCGATTGCCGGATGACCCCACAGGGCGGGGGCGGGCGCAAGAGGGCGTTCAGCCCTGCCGCCGGATCGCCCTTGCCAGCATCGCGATGAACAGCGCCGCCGTCGCCCACAGTGCGCCGGCACTGGCTGCCCAGAACGGCATCGGCGAGGGTAGCATGGCCCAGACGCCCGAGCCGTGGTACGCCCACAGGTAGCCGCCGCCCAGGCCCGCGCCCCAGAGCAAAACGCAATACACGAGCAGTGGTGCCACAGTGATCCGGTAGCAGCGCAGCACGAAGACGCACAGGGTTTGAAGTGCATCGGCAAAGTGATAGGCCGCCACCCAAACAAGGACGCCGCCCGCCATGGCCACCACGGCAGGATGGCCGGAGTAAATGTTGCTTAAAAAGTCTTTTGCTATTAAAAGAATAGCTGATAGGGCAATACCAGCAAGCGCTGAGAGCTTAAAACCCATCAAAACGGCGCGCCGGGCGCGCTCCCGGTCACCCGCGCCGAGCCAGTAGCTGGTGCGTGCGCTGGTGGCGATCGACAGCGACAGCGGCACCATGTAGAGCACGGCCGCCAGGTTGGCCGCGATCTGGTGCGCGGCGGAGCTGACCGTGCCCTGGCGCGCGATGAACAGCGCCATCAGCGTGAACGACGTCACCTCCACCATGACGGCGAGCCCGGCCGGAACGCCCAGCCGCGCAAAGTTAGCAATGGTGGGCCAGTGGGGTGGCTCCATCCGGCGCCAGAGCTGCAGCGGCGCATAGGCGTCTTGCGTGCGCAGCAGCCACACGGCCACTGCCAGCATGCTGCAGTTGACCACCAACGTCGCCCACGCGCAGCCCACCACACCTTGTGCAGGCAGCCCCATTCCGCCGAAGGTGAACCAGATCGACAAGGGCAATTTGATGAACAGCGAACCCACCTGCAGCCAGGTCACCAACTGCGGGCGCCCCAGCGCCTGGTTGAGCGTGCTGTAGATGCGAAAGAGCAGGGCGGGCGGCAGCGCCAGGGCCAGGACGGCCAGGTAGCGCTCCACCTCGGCGCGGAGGCCGGGCGGCACATCGGTCCACCGCAGAAGCGGGCCTGGCACCAGCAGGATCGGCCTGCACCGCGCCGATCAGCGCCACATACACGCTGATGAAAATCGCCGAGCCGACCGACAGCGCCGCGAGGGATGTTTCGCCGTAGCGGCCCGCAACGATGGTGTCGGTGACGCCGAACGCCATGACGGCCAGTTGCCCCGTGAGCACGGTGGCGGCGTGCCGGGTGATGGTGGAGAACTCAGACATGGGTGAGGGCGTGTGGGGCACGTGGGCGGATCCGTGTGGGCGCGTGGGCCTGTGGGTACGGCGAGCTGTGCGCTGCCGCTGAGCCCGGGCTTGGAGAGGTGCTGCAGCGCCGTGGGCGGCTGCCTTTGGTTGAGTTGGTCGAAGAATCGAGAATCAGGACAAGGTGGGAACGTGCCTGGGCTGGTGTTGTTGCAGGCTGCCGGAGTACCGCAGCAGCATCGCCTCCAGTGGCCGTTTTCTCTCCGAGTCGCGGCACGCAGGCCCCCCGAGTTGCGCAACAGCGTTAGTTCGCAGACCCGGCGCGACGGAACACCAGGAGGTGGTCGTTTTTATCGGTAGGGCGCGGGATGACGGCCTTCCGATCCCATCGCGCGGCGTTGACCATGCGCTCTGACGCCGGCCAGGACTCGATGTCAGCCACCAGCCAGTCGCATTCGTCCTGCAGGCCAGCCCGCTGCAGGCTCAGCTTGCCGTGGTACTGCAGCGCTGCCGCCTGAGCCCGGCTCAGCCCGACCGTCTGCACGCAGCCCGGGGCGGGGCCCAGCACCGCCTGCACGGCGCGCACTTGCGGGCCATAGCTGCGCGCGTAGTCCAGCAGCGGCAGCCACAGCGTCATCAGCAGCACCCAGCCCAGCGCAGCACCGCCAGCGGGCAGCACCAAGCTCTTCCAGATGGGCGCGCGGTCGCGCGAGGCGCGCCACCATACCAGTGCGATCCAACCCGCGGTGGCCGCCAGCGCCACGATCAGCGCAAGCAAGGAGAACTGCGGCACAAAGCCGGGCGCAAGCTTGGCCACATTGGCGGCAGGCTTCGCCGGAAAGCCGGTTTGCATCGCGATCCAGATCACCCAGATGGCCAGCGCCGAGATAGTGAAAAAGAGCAGGGTGAACCAGTCGATCAGTGCCCCCACGCTGCGCCGCAGCGTTGGCAGGGCAAACGCTGCCAGCGCGGCCATGGCGGGCAGGCCCAGCAACAGGGCCCGGTCTGCCGGCTGGGTGGTGAGGGTGGCGGCAATCGACACGGCAGAAAACCACAGCGGGAGCAGCAGGTGCCGGTGCGCCTGGCGGCTGATGATCTGCTTGCGCCAGCGCCACAGAGTCCACAGCGCCAGCGGCCAGGCCGGCCAGCCAAACCACAGCATCAGCCGCGCCAGGCTCTGCCATTCCTTGCCGCCCGAGGCGCCCCCGGCAATCCGCCAGCGCCACAGGTCCAGCTTCCAGGCCACCAGGGCGGCCACCAGCGTGACGGCAGCCAGGGCCAGGGCCCAGGGCAGCCTGCGGTCTTTGGCGCTGCCCGGTGCCAACACCACCAGCGCCATGCTCCCAACGCCCAGCATCGCGGCCAGTGCAGGGGCGCCAGCCAGGGTCAGTCCCATCAGCCCCACCACCAGCGCGATGGCGGGTGCTATGGTGCGGTGGGGCATGGCGGCCACCGCAAAAAAGAGCAGCGCCGTGCAACTGAGTTGCACAAGATAGCTGGTCACTTCATGGGAGAGTTGCGCAAGGCCCAGGCAGGCGATCAAAGCCAGCAGGGCACCATCCGCAATGGCGCGGGCGTAGTCGGGCGGGTTGGCTTCACCGCCAAAGGCAAACGCCACCGGCTGCGCACCCGGACTGCGGGCCAGGTAATACACACCGTACCAGGTGGCCATCAGCGTCACCACCAGTAACGCCGCAAAGGGCAGGCGCACCGCCATCTCGGCCGACAGCCACGACGGGGCAAGCTGGATGGCCCAGGCACCCAGCCAGTAGGGCAGCAAGCCTTCGGTTTCGGGGGGCAGGCCGCCCAGCAGGGGGCTGGCCCACGGCGTGTGACCGTGGGCCAGTTCGAGCATGTAGCCAAACGCGGTGACATCCGCGCTCTTCCACGGGTCGCGGCCCACAAAACCCGGTACGACGTATGCAATGCACAGAAGCAGCAGCGCCCAGCGCGGCAGCGGGTTGACGGCGCTTTGGGTAACGATGGCGGGGGTGGGTGGAGTCACGCGTCAGAAGGGCAGCAAAAGCGGAGCCGTTGAGAATAATGGCAAACGCATCCTAAGAAGCACGCTGTCGGATACATCGGGTATGGCGAATGCAGGCCACCCAAGCAAAAAGGCAGCGCGGTTGCCCGGGCTGCCTTTTGTGGCGTCGACGCAGGAGGCGAATTACTTCGCTGCAGTCTTGCCGAAACGGTTGCGGAAGCGCTCCACGCGGCCACCCATGTTGTCCACCGACTTTTGCGTGCCGGTGTAGAAGGGGTGCGATTCAGAAGAGGTATCCAGCTTGAACAGCGGGTATTCCTTGCCCTCGAAGGTTTCCATTTCCTTCGTGTTTACGCACGAACGGGTCACAAACTTGAAACCGTTGGAGAGGTCCGAGAACAGGACTTCGCGGTAGTTGGGGTGAATGCCTTCTTTCATGATCAATCCTTGTCAAGTGCGGGAGCCGTGCTGAACCCGGTGCAACCTTTGCGCCGTGGAACATTCAGCGTACTTTCCGCAGAAAAAGC